>NZ_SOFK01000030.1:0-158634 GCF_004402675.1 Cryobacterium sp. MDB2-A-1
CTTCACCGCTAGAAACGGATCCAAACCACGAGGTTTTTGGCATTTGACATTGTGCACGCTGTTGAGTTCTCAAGGATCGGACGCACCCGGCTTCAGGCCCTTGCAGGCTGTCGCTCCGAGGCAATTCCTTATTCTTCTTTCGTGTCGTTTCGCTCGGTCCCCCGCTAAGGGAATCTGGTGAAACGCCATCAATCTCGATCAGCGAATTTACGCGTTGATCGGGATTGGAAGTGGTCCCGCTTGAGGCCGGTAAGCGCTTCGGCTTTCCGAACCTGTGGGGTGACTTAGATGACTTTACGGTGAACCGTGGGGGGCCGCAACTCCCGGTCACATCCCGGGCGTGTCGGACAGATTGCACCTCTGTTTCGGGAAGGTTTCGCGCCCCTGAAGGCCTCCCGAAACCCTGCGGCTGCCTACCGTCGCACCGAGACCGTGACCGTGAACTTGGCGTTCCGGCCGACCTGATGCGTCGGCCCGACCAGGCGGGTGAGCGCCGGCCGGTAGCCGAGGTGTGTGTTCCACACCGTCCAGAGCTCACCGCCGGGCCGGAGCACCCGCGCGGCGTCAGCGAAGAGCTTGAGCGCGATGCCGGCATGCACGGAGGATCCGATGTGGAACGGCGGATTCAACAGGATCAACTCACTGGAAGCATCCGCCTGGGATCCGAGCGCATCGTCACGCACGACCGTGACCCGATCGGCGACCCCGTTGGCGATCATGGTGGCCCCGGCGGATGCGACGGCGGCGGCCGACTGGTCGCTCGCGATCATCGTGAGTCCGGTTCGGCGTAGCGCGAGCGCGGCCGCGAGCACGCCCGTGCCACAGCCGAGGTCGATCGCGCGGACGGCATCCGGTTTCATACGGTCAAGGAACTCGAGCAGGTACCGGGTTCCGATGTCGATCGTGGTGCCGGCGAACGCGGCGCCGTGCGCGCACACGGTCAGACCCAGGTCGTCATGCCTGCTGACGTGCGGCCAGGCCTGGCTCGCCTGTTCCGTCGCCCGGAGGGGACCGGAGGCACGCAAGACCCGGGACTTCTGCCGGGCCGGGGAGACGTGGAGCCGCTCGAAGTGCCGTGCGAGGACCTCGTTCATGGCCGGGGTCATGTGCTTGAGCCGCCCGCCGGCGACAACGACGACCGCGGGATCGGCGTACCGGGCGATCGCCTCGACGATCTCGTCGAGGGCAGCGAGGCTGCGGGGCAGCTGGAGGAGGACAAGGATTGCGCCGGACAGGAGCTCGTGGCCCAGTGGGAACGAGCGGTAGCGGTCGGTGAGGCCGAACTCGTCGGCATTCCGGGCCAGGGCCGCCTCGCCCGAGAGCGCGTCCTGGTGCACGCGGATTCCGGTGGCCCCGAAGAGCGCAGCCGCGCCGAGGGTGAGGGCGCCATACCGGTCCTCGACGACAACGAGCCGTTCGGCGGGAAGGCTCTCTGCCGCCTCGTCGAGGATCAGACGGTCGCTCGCGTCGACGGCAAAAAGGTTGGAGGCCTCGACGTCGGGGAAACGCCGGAGCGCGGCGAAGTCGAACGCAGTGGGGTCGAACGCAGTGGGGTCGAACGCAGTGGGGTCGGGCGCCACGGGATCAGCGGCCGTCAAGCGGGCGCCAGATGACCACCTGGTTCGCGCGGCGGGTTCTGGTGCCCGCGCGCATCGAGATGACCTCACCGGCCGAGCCGGCCGCGAAGACGCGGCGACCCGACCGGTTCAGCAGTTCATCGGCGAGGGCCGCTTCGAGTTCGCGCAAACGCGATTCGAGGCGGCGCACGTGGTCCTCGAGCGCGATGATCCTCCGGATGCCCTCGAGGCTCACGCCTTCGGCACCCAGCTCCGCGATTTCGCGCAGTTTCACCACATCACGCATCGAATACCGGCGAGACCGGCCCGGGGTGCGGTCCGGACTCACCAGTCCCAGGCGATCGTACTGTCGCAGCGTCTGCGGGTGCATGCCCGCAAGCTCTGCGGCCGTCGAAATGACGAACACCCGGGAGTTCTCGTCCACCGTCAGTCTCTCGCTCTCGCCAGCAGTTCGTCGCGCGGGTTCTCGTCGGGAAGGGCCGCCGCGAAAGCAGCGAGCTTCTCCTCGGCGTCCTTCGACAGGTGCGACGGCACCGCGACCTGGACCTCGGCGAGCAAGTCGCCGGTGCCCTTCGGAGTCACAACGCCGCGTCCCTTGACCCGCAGGACCCGCCCGCTCGGTGTGCCGGGGGCGATGCGCAGTTTGACCGGCGCTCCACCCAGGGTCGGCACTTCGATCGTCGCGCCGAGAGCTGCCTCGACGAACGTCACGGGCACGTGCAGCCTCAGGTTCAGGCCGTCACGCTCGAAGACGGGGTGCTTGCGCACCGTCACGGTGAGGACGATGTCACCGGCCTCGCCGCCGTCCGGGCTGTGCTGGCCCTGGCCGCGGAGCTTGATCTTCTGCCCGTCGGCGACGCCGGCGGGAATCCTGACCTTGATGGCCCGGCCATCCTGCGTCTGCAGGGTGATCTGGTCGCCGTGGGTCGCGGTGATGAAGTCGACGGTCGTGGATGCGATCACGTCCCGCCCGCGGGTCGGTCCGCCGTAACCGCGGAAACCTCCCGTGGACGTTCCGAAACCGCCGCCGCCGGCGCCGCCCCGGCCGAACATGCCGCCGAGCAGGTCGTCAAACCCGCCCTGCTGCTGGTAGGAGTAGCCCTGTTGCCGGGCACCCCCACCGAACATGCCGCCGAAGACGTCGTCGAAGCCGCCACCCTGCTGGGCGCCTCCGCCACCGGGGGCGGTGAAGCGTGCTCCACCGCCCATGGCCCGCACAGCGTCGTATTCCTTCCGCTGTGCGGGGTCGCCGATCACCGAGTGCGCCTCGCTGATTTCCTTGAACTTCGCTTCGGCCGCAGGATTGCCCGGATTGGAGTCCGGGTGATACTTGCGGGCGAGCTTGCGATAGGCCTTCTTGAGGTCGGCCGGCGTCACGTCTTTCGAGACGCCGAGGACCTTGTAAAAGTCTTTGTCGAACCAGTCCTGGCTAGCCATCGCTCGGTACCTGGACTACGACCTTGGCAACACGCAGCAGCGTCGAGCCCAGGAAATAGCCGGTCTCGACCACCTCGCCGACCGTGTCGACCGTCACATCGGGCGTAGGCATCTGGAAGATGGCCTCATGCACGGTGGGGTCGAACGGTTCGCCGACCGTGCCGAACGGCTTCACGCCGAGGCGCTCCACGCTCGTGCGCAGTTTGGCTGCGATGGTGCTGAATGCGGTGTCTGCGACGAGGTCGCCGTGCTTCTCGGCACGGTCCAGGTCGTCGAGCACCGGGATCAGGCCCTTGACGACGTCCACGGTCACGCGCTCACGCTCGATCTCGCGGTTCGCCTCGGTGCGCTTGCGATAGTTCGCGTACTCGGCGGTGACCCGCTTGAGGTCGGCGAGATGTTCACTCGTCGGCTCTGCGACCTCGCGCGTGGCGGCGTCCAGGATGTCCTGGACCGTCAGCTCGTCTTCCTCGATGCCCTCAGCGGATGCAGCGGCCTCGGATTCGGCGGACGCCTCGGCTGCCGCAGATTCCTCCGCGGCGACCGGCTCCACCTCTTCGTCGGACGGCCCGTTGACCGGACCCTTGTCCTTGGCCATTACTTCTTGGTTTCTTCCTCGTCGTCGACAACCTCGGCGTCAACCACGTCTTCGTCGGACTTGCCCGCGTCAGCGGTCGGTTCGCCGGATTCGGTGGGGGGCGTCGCGGCATCCGCCTGGCTCGACTTGTAGATGGCCTCGCCGATCTTGCCCTGGCTCTCGTTGAGCTTGTCGAACGCGGTCTTGACCGCGGCCTCGTCGTCTCCGGCGAGCGCAGACTTGAGCGCGTCGACGTCGGCCTGGACCTCGGTCTTGACCTCGGCCGGGAGCTTCTCGTCGTTTTCCTTGAGGAGCTTCTCGATCGAGTACGCGAGCTGCTCGGCGGTGTTGCGGGTCTCGGCGGTTTCGCGACGACGCTTGTCTTCTGCGGCGTGCTCTTCGCCCTCGCGCACCATGCGCTCGATGTCTTCCTTCGCGAGCGAGGAACCGCCCGTGATGGTCATGGACTGCTCCTTGCCGGTGCCCTTGTCCTTGGCGGACACGTGCACGATGCCGTTGGCGTCGAGGTCGAAGGTGACCTCGACCTGCGGGATGCCGCGCGGGGCCGGTGCGATACCGGTCAGCTCGAAGGTGCCGAGGTTCTTGTTGTCGCGGGTGAACTCGCGCTCGCCCTGGAAGACCTGGATCGCGACGGACGGCTGGTTGTCGTCTGCCGTGGTGAAGGTCTCGCTGCGCTTGGTCGGGATGGCCGTGTTGCGCTCGATGAGGCGCGTCATGATGCCGCCCTTGGTCTCGATGCCGAGGCTCAGCGGGGTGACGTCGATCAGGAGGACGTCCTTGCGCTCGCCCTTCAGCACACCGGCCTGGAGTGCGGCGCCGACGGCGACGACCTCGTCCGGGTTGACGCCCTTGTTCGGGTCCTTGCCGCCGGTCTCGCTCTTGACGAGCTCGTAGACGGCGGGCATACGCGTCGAACCACCGACGAGCACGACGTGGGCGATGTCGCCCACCTTGACGCCGGCTTCACGGATGACGTCCTGGAACGGCTTCTTGGTGCGGTCGAGGAGGTCTTCGGTCATCTTCTCGAACTGGGCGCGGGTCAGCGTCTCGTCGAGGTTGGCCGGGCCGTTCTCGGTCAGGGAGAGGTACGGCAGCTGGATGCTCGTGGACATGCTGCTGGAGAGTTCCTTCTTGGCCTGCTCCGCGGCTTCCTTGAGGCGCTGCTTGGCGATCTTGTCCTTGGAGACGTCGACGCCGGTGGTTTCCTTGAACTTCTTGATCAGGTAGTCGACGATGCGCTGGTCCCAGTCGTCGCCGCCGAGGCGGTTGTCACCGGCGGTCGAACGCACCTGGATGGTCGAGAAGTCGTCGTCCTTGCCCACCTCGAGGAGCGAGACGTCGAAGGTTCCGCCGCCGAGGTCGAAGACCAGGATGAGCTCGTCTTCCTTGCCCTTGTCCAGGCCGTAAGCGAGTGCTGCTGCGGTCGGCTCGTTGATGATGCGGAGCACGTTGAGGCCCGAGATCTCTCCGGCCTCCTTCGTGGCCTGGCGCTCGGCGTCGTTGAAGTACGCGGGGACGGTGATGACGGCATCCGTCACCTTGTCGCCGAGGTACTGCTCGGCGTCGCGCTTCAGCTTGGCGAGGATGCGGGCGGAGATCTCCTGCGGGGTGTACTTCTTGTCGTCGATGCCGACGGTCCAGTCGGTGCCCATGTGGCGCTTGACGGAAGAAATGGTGCGGTCGACGTTGGTGACAGCCTGGCGCTTGGCGGTCTCACCGACGAGAACCTCGCCGTCCTTGGTGAATGCGACGACGGACGGGGTGGTGCGGAAGCCTTCGGCGTTCGCGATGACGGTGGGTTCTCCACCCTCGAGGACGGCCACCACCGAGTTGGTGGTTCCGAGGTCGATGCCTACTGCACGGGCCATGTGTGCGTTCTCCTTCAAAGTGTGAGCTCAACGGGACAATCGGTATGATCGACCAGAGTTGAGCGGTATTGACTCAAGTGTGGCACCGCCCGAAATCGGAGTCAAGCCAGCCAGCTGAAAGTTGAGTGTGAGTGACTCAACTTTGGATTCCCGATCAATTTCCCCACTGTTCCCCGGCGACCACTACTCTGAGCGCATGACTGGGACAGCGGAACAGCGCGGCACGGCAGATCACCCCACCCCGGCCGGGCGCGGCGTGATCGCCTGGAGCCTCTGGGACGGCGGTTCGGCCGCATTCAACGCCGTCGTCACGACCTTCGTCTTCACGGTGTACCTCACCGGGTCGTCGTTCGGCGACAAGGATGTCATCTCGGCCCAGCTCGGCTGGGCGCTCGCGATCGCAGGCCTGCTCGTGGCCCTGCTCGCGCCGATCACGGGGCAGCGCTCCGATGCCTCCGGTCGCCGGAAACTCTGGCTCGGCGTGAACACCTTCATCGTCGTCGGCCTCACCGCCGCGATGTTCTTCGTGCAGGCCTCGCCCGACTTCCTGCTGCTCGGACTGATCCTCCTCGCCGCCGGGACCGTGTTCTACGAATTCGCGACCGTCAACTACAACTCGATGCTCGGCCAGGTCTCCACGCCGAAGACGATCGGCAGGGTCAGCGGATTCGGCTGGTCGATGGGCTACTTCGGCGGCATCGTGCTGCTGCTCATCCTTTACTTCGGCTTCATCCACCCCGACGTCGGTCTTTTCGGCGTCACCGACGCAAACGGGCTGTCGGTGCGGGTGTCAATGCTCATCGCGGCAGCCTGGTTCGGCCTGTTCGCCCTGCCGCTGCTCTTCCGGGTGCCCGAGTACGCGGCTCCCACCGCCGCCCGGCGCGAGCGGGTCGGCTTCTTCCGCTCCTATGTACTGCTCGGGCGCGACGTGGCCGCACTCTGGCGCGGCGACCGCCAGCTGGCGCTCTTCCTGATCGCGAGCGCGGTCTTCCGCGACGGCCTCACCGGGGTGTTCCAGTTCGGCGGCATCCTCGCGGCCGGCACCTTCGGTTTCTCGAGCGGCGACGTGATCATCTTCGCGATCGTCGCCAACGTCATCGCCGGCATCTCCACCGTGCTCGTCGGCCGCCTCGACGACCGCCTCGGGGCCAAGAACGTGATGGTGGTCGCCCTGTCCGGTACCATCGTCGCCGGCCTCGCCGTCTTCTTCTTCGCCACCGGCGGCGCGACCATGTTCTGGATCTTCGGCCTGCTGATGTGCGTGTTCGTCGGCCCGGCCCAGTCCGCGAGCCGCAGCTTCCTCGCCCGTGGCATCCCGGCCGGGCGCGAGGGCGAGATCTTCGGCCTCTACGCGACGACCGGCAAGGCGGCGACCTTCCTCGCACCAACGCTCTTCGCCCTGTTCGTCAGCGTCTCGGGCAGCCAGGTCTGGGGCATCCTCGGCATCGCGCTCGTGCTCCTGGTCGGGCTGCTGATGCTGATCCCGGTGAAGGCGAAGCAGCACCCGCTCGGGTAGCTGGGCGATCTCTGTTCATCGACTGGACATCCGCTGTGATCTCGCCCACGGGCGGCATCTTTGTCAGGCTGGAGAGATGACAACTCAGCAGATCCAGAAGGCCGAACTTCTCAACGCGCTCCATGTCCCGGGCACACCGCTCATCGTGACGAACGTCTGGGACGCCATCACCGCGAAGATCGTGTCGGAGGCGCCCGGCGTGCGGGCCCTGGCAACGGCCTCGCACTCCGTGTCCAATGTGCGTGGCCTCGAAGACGGCGGCGGGCTCACGGTCGACGAGGCGATCGCGGCGGCACGCATCATCATCGGCGCGGTCGACCTGCCGGTGTCGGTCGACTTCGAGAAGGGGTACGCAGCGGATGCCGCCGGCGTCGCCCGCAACGTCCGTCGCCTCGTCGAGGAGGCCGGCGCCTCGGGCATCAACCTCGAGGACTCGATCGGCGCCGCGAAGGCACCGCAGTACGACATCGCGACCGCGGCAGCCCGGGTGGCCGCCGCGCGCACCGGGGCCGACGCCGCGGGCGTGCCGCTCGTGATCAACGCCCGGGTGGACACCCTGGCCGGCGGCGGCGAATGGGACGAGGCCGTGGCCCGCGCCAACGCGTATCTCGACGCGGGCGCCGACGTGATCTTCTTCCTCGGCCTCGGGGACGAGGACAAGGTCAAGCGGGCCCTCGACGAGGTCAACGGCCGCATCTCCGTGATCGGGCACCCGGGCGCCGTTCCCCTGGCCCGTCTGGCCGAGCTCGGCGTCTCCCGGGTGAGCTTCGGACCGGGCACGCTCGGCCTCACCCTCGCCGCGCTGCAGCGCTCGGCGACCCAGCTCACCTCTCTCGGAGAATATCCTGCAGATCTGGGCTTTCCCTTCTCGCTCTAGCGGAATGCCGTGGCCGGCGGCGCGGTGAGTTCGGGAATATGCTCGGGAGAAAGTGAGAGGTTCCCGACATGAAACTCAGCGTCTCCGCCGCGCTGGTCCGCGGCATCCTGATCGGTCTGCTCCTGTTCGGAGCGGTATCGGCCTTCGCAGGGATGGTTCTCTGCTCCGGGTTCAACGGCGGCGGATTGCCGCTGGCCTACCTCGACGGCACACCGTTCACGTCCTACTTCGTTCCGGGGCTCGTGCTCGGCGTTGTCGCAGGCGGTACCCAGCTCCTGGCGGCGATCGGCCTGCTGCGCCGCAAGGACTGGGCACTGATCGCGACCGTCGTCGCGGGTTTCGGCATGATGATCTGGATCTTCGTGGAGATCGCCCTGATCAGGCAGTACGCTGACCTGCAGACGATCTACTTCAGCCTCGGCGCACTCGAACTGATCGCCGTCTACGCCCTGCTGGGCCTCGCACCCGGCGTGGTGCGGGATCTGGAGCCGATCCGGGAGCGAGTGGCCCGGTAGCTGCCGGTCAGCGGATGCGGGTGGCCTCGTTGTGCTCGACGAGCTCCCAGGTCGCGCCCTCGTCGTTGGAGACCCAGCCCTCCCAGGAGTAGGCGTCCGCGGTGATGGACACGAAGTTCCAGCGGATCGGCCGGCCGTCGGTGCCGGTACCGTCCTGGCGCAGCCCGTTGCGGTGCGGGGTTGCCACGAGGTGGCAGTACTCGCCGATGGCGGGGGCGAAATAGCTGACCCGCCAGGCGCCCGCGTGCGGGTCGTAGACGCGCACGGCCATGGCCACGGTTTCCCGTCCGTCGGGATGCGTGTCGCTCACGGGGACATCGACGATCTCGACGTCCTGCACCGCACGCCCGTCGAGCACGAACTCGACGATCCAGGTGAACTGACGCTCGTGCCAGTCGCCGGTCGCTTCATCGAGGCGTGAGCCCTTCGCGGCCCAGCTGCCGACGAGCTGGCCGAAGCGACGCATCCGGCCCGGGTATTCGGGCGTCGGGCCGGGCGCGATGAGCGCCTCGGCAAAACCGGGTACGGATGTCGTCGTCATGCTCCCGATTTTACCGGCAGCATGTTGCGCCCGTGTGAACCCGTCCTCTCGCTCTGGATCAGGACTTTTCCGGCGGGGGCGGAACGGGGGTTGCGGCTACTGCACGTCCGTCGTCGGGGCGATCGAGACATCCGTGCGGTGGAAGTTCTGGAAGGAGCGCGACGCCGTCGGCCCGCGCTGGCCCTGGTAGCGCGAGCTGTACTGGCTCGAGCCGTACGGGCGTTCGGCGGCCGAGCTCAGCTGGAAGAAGCAGAGCTGGCCGATCTTCATGCCGGGCCAGAGCTTGATCGGCAGGGTGGCCACGTTGCTGAGCTCGAGGGTCACGTGGCCGGTGAAGCCCGGGTCGATGAATCCGGCCGTCGAGTGGGTGAGGAGGCCGAGGCGGCCGAGCGAGCTCTTGCCCTCGAGGCGGGCCGCGATCGTGTCGGCGAGGCTGACCTTTTCATAGGTGGAGCCGAGCACGAATTCACCGGGGTGCAGGATGAACGGTTCGTCGTGGGGGATCTCGATCAGCCGGGTGAGTTCGGGCTGGTCCTCGGCCGGATCGATATAGGGGTACTTGTGGTTGTCGAACAACCGGAAGTACCGGTCGATGCGCACGTCGACGCTCGACGGCTGGATCATCTCCGGAGCGTAGGGCTCGAGCCCGATACGTCCCGCGTCGATTTCGGCCTTGATATCACGATCGGAGAGCAGCACGGGTCCAGCCTAACGGCGAGGACTTGATATGCTGGCACGGTTCCGGTGCAGGCACTGCCCGCGGCCGGACGCGCGGATGTAGTTCAATGGTAGAACTTCAGCTTCCCAAGCTGATAGCGCGGGTTCGATTCCCGTCATCCGCTCCGTGTCAGTTCCCAAGCAAAATGAGACTTTTCCCAGGCAAGGTGAGACTCGGAGGTGGCGAACCTGAAAGATTCGTTCACACCACGGTTGGCTGCGGTCACCGAACGTGGCTAGGTCAATTCGAGCCAGGCCCTACGAGCTCACTGAATCATGGCCAAACTCACCGTCATTGAGCCCGACCGGCGAAGTGGCCAGGCAGTTCGCCCTGAATCTAAGGACGGCCATCGGCAGCCGGAGCATTCGCACGGCCGCCAAAGATTGTGGGCTCGTGCACGCGACAGTCACGTCCATCCTCGACGGTCGAAACTGGCCTGATCTCGAAACAATTGCGAAGCTCGAGGCTGGTCTCGGCATCCCCCTCTGGCCAAGGTGAGGGAGCTTTCCGTCCTTCGGTTCAACGCGGAACTCGACTGGATGAAAGCTCGTGCCTAATCTGAAGACCGCGTTGAAGTCCCAGCCTAGGACAATGCATTCTCACCGCGAGAAAGAGCCGTCGAAACACCCATTCCATTGTGAGAGATCCCACGCTATTCGGGATTCGTCCCACCTAATCCGGGACTTACGAACACTCCATGGTGTTGTAGCAAGCCTTAACGGCAGGAACTTCCGCGGATCACGCCGGAGCCCGATGGGTGCTCGTCACGTTCCCAAGGCGAATTCGTGAGTTGCAGTCCGAGTGAACACCATCCGCCTGGCCGTTCGCATGAGCGTTGTTGTGACTTCGGTCACAGTTCAAACTTGAGGGCGACCTCGGGGTCGACCTATGGCCGGGTCGTAACCCCTCGTCTCCCGCCGTGCGTCGTTCCATGCAAGGCAACAAGTCACGCGTCACTACGCCCGAACTCGCAGTCCGCCGACTCGTGCACGCCCGCGGGCTGAGGTACCGTGTCCGCATTCGCCCCGTCCCAACGCTCCGGCGAACCGCGGACCTCATCTTCACCCGTGCGCGGGTCGCTGTGTTCGTTGACGGATGCTTCTGGCACGGATGTGCGGAGCACTTCGTGAGCCCGAAATTGAACGCTCGCTACTGGGGCCCGAAGATTCAGGCGAACATTACCCGCGATACCGAGACCACGTTCTTGTTGGAGAAGGTCGGTTGGACGGTGCTTCGGTTCTGGGCCCACTCAAGCGCGGCGGAGGTGGCGGACCGGATTGAAGTCGTGGTCCTCGAAGCTCGGCGGTGATTCAAGATGCATTGATGCGAAGGAAGCCGACGCGTAAAGCACACCTCGGCAGGTTCGCAGGCCATGTCCACGAAACAGGAGTCGCCACACCGGGGTCAAGGCATTTAAGCACCCATGCGGCCGAGCTTGACGGTGAGGTGTTCGAGGCGGCGGCGCCGGATTCATTTCCAAGGCCTGCAGCGGATGGTCCCTGCGGGTGCCACCGAATCGCTCAAACTAATAGAAATATGAGATCAATAAATAGTATAATAGATGATATATTTAGGTATGCCTAACGCGTCTGGCCTCCATGGGCCGAGGACTCTGACCCGGTCCCGGCAAGTCTGCATTCCCGTTACTCTGTTGAGGCAACTCGGACTGGGAGAGGGCGACGACGTGTACTTCGAGCTGTCGCCCGACGGCAAGGCCATCCTCATCCGCGCGGCCGCAGACGTGTTCGGTCCTTCGGGTGCCCGGCGATGACCGCCCGCACAGACCCGCGTGGCACCCTCCCGCACGCCTGCTCTCACCACAACCCGCGCCACGGCGCATTTGAATGTCGTAGGGACATGACAATATGAGCCACGTGAAGAATGATAACCAACTGAGTGTGCTCGAGATCTGCGCCGGTGCGGGAGGGCAGTCCGTTGGCTTGGAGATGGCCGGATTCGGCCACTCCCTCGCTGTCGAGATCGACCACGACGCCACCGACACCCTGCGCATGAATCGGCCCGAGTGGGTCGTGCACGAAGGTGACGTCCGCGAAGTCGACGGCCGTCTGTACAAGGGCGTCGATCTCGTCGCCGGAGGCGTGCCATGCCCCCCGTTCAGTATTGCCGGCAAGCAGCTCGGCGCCGACGACGAGCGCGATCTGTTCCCTGAGGCACTCCGCTTGGTACGGGAAGCACGCCCGGCCGCGGTAATGCTCGAGAACGTGAAGGGGCTGGCATCGGCCCGGTTCGCCCCCTACCGCCAGTCGATCTTGGACGCGCTCGACGGGCTCGGCTACGACGCCGACTGGCAATTGTTCAACTCCAGCCAGTTCGGTGTCTCCCAGCTGCGCCCTCGGTTCATCCTCGTCGCGATGCGCCGCCACCACTTCAAAAAGTTCGAGTGGCCCCGCACCCAGGGAACACCTCCGACTATCGGGCAGATTCTTTACGAGCCAATGGCCCGGGACGGCTGGGCCGGGGCTGCGGCGTGGGCGAGGGCCGCGAACAACATCGCCCCTACCGTGGTCGGCGGTTCGAAGAAGCACGGTGGCGCCGACCTCGGCCCCACTCGCGCGAAAACGGCGTGGCTGCAGTTGGGCGTTGACGGCAAGGGCATCGCCAACGAAGCACCCAATGCCGACACCCCTCTCGGCCACATTCCGCGCCTTACCAACGAGATGGCGGCTTTGGTGCAGGGCTTCCCGCCGAACTGGAAGTTCTCCGGCAAGAAGACGTCTGTGTACCGCCAGATTGGCAACGCGTTCCCGCCGCCGGTAGCCATGGCCATCGGCGAGTCCATCGCCACCGCGCTCGGCGTGACTAGTCGGGGTAAGGCGGAACAGGATGCAGTTCTGCGAGCCGTAGGTTAAGACTTTGAGACATTCTCCCGGTGCTTGATCTCGGCCGCGATGCTGCCTTCTTGCCACGCTTCCAAATGTGTGAGGCGGCGCTCGTAGACAAACCGATAGATCTCGGAGACGCCCGCGCTGAATCCCAGCGCTCGGAACTCCTCGGAGTCGGGACGGGGTGGCGGGAGTAGATCAACCATTGCCGTGGGCCAATCTCGGCGCCGGCCCGGAGATCCGTTCGCCTGCCGCTGCAACCCTCCAGAGGCCACCGTCCATTTCAACCGAGCCAGGCCCCGGGATATCGGCGGGGACGACTTGCAGGCTGACGAATTCTCCCGGTTCTGGGACCGCGACCGCGAGGGCCCCGGCGAGATCCCGTTGGGCGCTGTAGTCTCCGCCGAGAATCAAGTACCCCTCCGGCCGGAGAGCGCTTCGGGAACCGCCGTTGTATCGGACCCGTTTCATGTAGTCGTCCTGTTGCGCGACTGTCGCCACGATGTTTCTCGACAGCCTGCAGTTGGTGGCGACACGGAAGAGTTCATTGAGCCTAGCTTGGCCGCTGCGCTGCGCGAATATCCGCTCAACCGACGCCGTGGGAAGTTGCAGGAGGGCATTGGGCTGCATTGGGGCAAGGTGGTGCAGCCAGCGAACCTGCTGGCGACCGTAGGAGTTGAGCCCCGTCTTCTTGTCGCGGTTTTCGCTGGTGCGGCGATTCGCCTCAGTCACGCGGACGATTCCGGCGCTCCACTCGGAACGGCGGTCGTCGGCGGAGAGGCCGAGGATCAGCTGGTCGAAGCTTTCCAAGGGGAGCATCCAAGCTCCGCTGTGGGAGTACTTGCAGTCCACCTCATGCCCGGCGATATTGAAGTCGAGGACGTCGCCGTCGTCGAAGCGGAACTCGCGCTGCAGGTTAATCTCGATGAGAGTGCCGAAATGGGTTTTCTCCGTCTTGAATAGCTGGTCGAGCCGGTAGCGCCCGGTGTGCTGCCCGTCGTACAGCTGGTCGAACGTCGAGCGGAACACCTTCGCCATTCTCGCGCCGTCGGGGTCGAGGCGGCGCAGTGCACCGGCTACTTCGGAGAGTGCGGAGTCGGGCGGACCGTCGGAAGGCAACTCAAACAGGGACACGCCGCTACTCTATGCGCACGGAAACATACCCCTGTGCGTTCCGGTGGTGCACGGTCCCGGCGTCTTGTCACGAATCAGTGACCTTCCCGCAGTGGGACGGCTGTCCACCGCACGTGCGGGGCACGCCACTTTGCACCGAGTCAGCGGCGCGGCATCCGAAAGCGAGCCTCGACCGCTCAGTTGCCCGAGCGGACTAATCCGCCTCGTTAGCGCGCCGCTCGTAGTGCTCGACGTGGTCGACGAGTAGCTGCTCGACGGACTTGCCCAACATGGCGAGGGTTGAGACGTTGACGTTGAGGACGCTCGCAGCTTTCGTGAAAGGGGAGTTGATAGTGAATTCAACTATTTGCATCTGGGACGAGTCAGGAACGTCCGCTGTGTACGTGAAGAGGACTCCGGTTGTCGTTAGGAGGTCGAACATGGCCAGCTCCTCTTCCGCACGAGCGTCTGCCAGCGTGCTCAATCAACCTACATTGGTTCGCCGACATCAAACGCTGAACGGAAGTCCTGGCACCCAGGCGTTCTGCTCCAAGCTCACTCGCCTGGCCGCACTACCTCGTCACAGGCCTCGCAATACCAGGCACCCACAACCGCCTCCATTGACAACAGACAGGACGGGCAGTTTGGAGCGGCAAGAAAGTTGAATCCATCCTCCATTCTGTGACCCTATCGGGGCGGAACTTGGCATGCAACGCTTTGGACGCCTCGTCGCTCTCATCCGTGAGACTGCACCGACATCGGCCTCGGGCAGGCCCAGGACCTTCACGGCTGCGTCAGGCGTCAGCAGCCCCGGTCGCCGCAATATCGCGCCAGAGCGTATCAATCGTCACGCCCGCACCCGAGTGCTCGACGCGTACAATCCGGCGGATCCGGCTGGTTGCGTGCCAATTGAACTCCGTCATCTCGTCGTCGAGAGCATCGCCCATTGCCCGGATTCCCCGACACCGCACGCCTCACCCAAAGTGCGGCCCCGAAATTGCGAGCACAGCGCCGCACGGCACACAGCGCCGGCTCTCTGTTGAAGCTAGAGAACTGCACGCCCCAACACCGATTAGCAGGGCGACTCGACGGCGCCAGGAACCAAGTACTTTCACACGGATCTCGCGCTTCTGAACACCTCTATCCCCGCCAAATGCTGGCCCTGTCAATCGGGGTGTCAAGCGTCGGGGATGTCTGAACAGGCGGCCCGCTCCGGCAATGTCAGTGGGCCCCCGTAGCGTGAGTGTGACAGGCCATTCGTCCTGCAAAATCAAGGAGTCATAGTGAAGGTAAGCCCGTACTATTCTTCAAATCCATCCGACCCCGATGTCTATCACGACCACACTGACTGCCCGACCGGCAAGCAGATCCCGGCCAGCAACAAGCGGTCGGGCACGAATGGCTATCGGCACTGCAAGCAGTGCGCTGACAAGGCCTAGGTAGTTCAAACGGGGTGGATGCGTCGCAGCATCTACCCCGTTTTCGCGTCTTGACAACAACGCACTTAGCCTGGCTCACGCCTGTCGGGTCAAGAATGACCTGCCAGGGTCAAATGGTTCACGCGACGAAATTCCGGATTTGCTCAACTTGCTCGACAGTTAGACCCCGTTCAGGTCGCGTACCGATTAGGAGCGGATCTTCATCTCCAAAGGCGATATGCATACTGCGGCGCTGGGCTGTCCAAGGCCTGACCCCTGGGTCCCCAAGCAGATCATCTACCATGACGAATCGGCTCTCCTCGGTGAATCTGTGGACAGCTTCCGTCTTGATCCAGATGCCTTGCCACGTCAGGTCGCCTTGACGTGTTCCGACCTTGGCTATCGGCCACGGTCCGCCGTGCAATCCCAAGGCGGGCATCAGAAAGTTCGCAGCGTCGTCCCACGTGGTGCACCACACCGGCCGCACCAATCCCTCGTCGATCAGCTCGTTCAACGCCGTTACGACCGCGGGGCTTACCCATGCGTGCGATGGATATGGCCGAGGGGTCTTGAGTTCAACTCTTAATAGTCCCGGCCACACAGCCCCGAGATACAAAGGTGAGGCGCAAAGTCCGCCATCGACATCCATGAACAAGGGCACGGGCGGCCGATCCGGTCCGGTACCCATCGCGTCTTCCAATCCCTCGAACCTCACCATTCGACGCCAGCTCGTTTCGTGCTTCGAACCGCTAGTCTCGCATCAGCACCTGTTCTATGGGGGATCTGAACTATGCGCCTGACAATGTATCTACTTCGAGACGGCTCGACCGGTGACAGCTCCGTGCTTCGGGAGACGACGTCATACGGGCAACTGGCACTAAGACCGGAATTCGAGTCCATAGCGGCCGCGTTTTTCATTAGCGGCGAGGCCAAGGGGCCAAGCTGGCTGACAGATCTCAAACTCGTAGCTGACATCTCTGCAGACGAAGAGAATCTCCTGACCCGGAGCCTCGGCGCCGTGATTCTCGTGTCAGTGCGCGAGCGAGTCGTGGCGGTTACATTCGGCACGGGCTTCCATGCCATCCGGCCGGCCTTCATCGAAAGAGGCTTTGGCCTGCGGGTTACGGCCAACCTAATATCCATGAACAAGATTCGGGGATCACAGACCCGCGGAGTCGCGGGCAACTCCCGTGATCAAAAGACCTTGCTTCCCGTGGACGGTCAGTTCGGAGACCTAAACGTGGAGGTTGATGAGGATTGGCTCCGACAGCTCTCCGGAAAGTCTTCTGACCTCACAGTCGCGAGTTCGCTGTCCGGATCCGACTCTCTGCGAATCACCGTTCCCAATTTTTCTCTCCGTAACTTGGCGGAAAAACTGGACCAGGTTGTTGCGGTCTACGGCCAACAGGAATATCGGGCGAGGTTTCCGTTCCTGGACCAAATCACGCCCATTGACAAGAGCGATCCGCTCATCGTAGATCTCGACGCACTTGTTGACCAGCAGCTACGGGCACACGATCATTCGGTGGCCTTTGCAGCGCCCGATCCCTTCGATCAAGGAGACGTCGACCACTACGAGCTAACCGCGCAATATGGGAGGTATGTCCTTCAGGATCTGGACAACGCCGGAGTGTTCAGCGTGGTGGAGAATTTGGATCCTGACAGAAGCCCTATCGAGGATGTCCGTGTCTTTGCCCTCGACGCTGACGATAATCTCGCCGACCGGGCCCAGTCACTGAAGGCATACGTCCAAACCGAGGTGGCCCTCGAGGGACGTGACTACCTGCTGTCGGCGGGTCTCTGGTTCGCTATCCAAGATGACTTCGTCGAGCAGATAAACAGGCAAATCGCGGCAATCCCCGACATCACGGACGAGCTCAACCTTCCCAGGTGGAATGCCCAAGAGCTCAAGGATGATCCCTCGGACACGAGCGCGGAGGGCTCATACAACATCCAGACTTCCACACAGCGAGGATATGCACTCCTTGACAAGAAGTTAGTCATCTTTGGGCGCAACGAACGACTCGAGATGTGCGACCTCCTCACCGAGAACGCTGAGTTTCTTTGCGTGAAGACGGCGTCAAGCTCGCCCACGCTGTCCCATCTGGTTGCGCAGGCAGTCGACAGCGCGGCAGCTTGGGGAGCTCCCGAATACCAACGGAAACTCGCTGGCGTTTGGGGGGAGTTGAAGGGTGCCGACGCAGTCTTGCCGAGCAGGGCCGAGGCGACTTTTGTACTGGCAATCGCAACTCCCAAGAATGTTCCTCTGAGTGAGAGTCTCTTCTTCTTCACGAAGGTACAGATCGCAAACTGTTACCGACTCATCACGCGCCAGCAGTTCAAGTTTGCGCTCGCCCGAATCGACCTGGATCCAGCCCCCATAGAGAAGAAGGCAAGAAAGAGAAAGGTCTCATTCGAGCCATCGCCTGAAGAATGAGTCTTGCGCGAATGCAAAGATGGTCATTAGTATGGCCGCACGGGAACTGATTCCAATACGTGCCCGTGAACGGGATCCGAAGCCGCGGGATCCACATCTCAAATTCCTTCTAGCGCTCGAACAAAGTACATATAGGGCCGCCCGCGACTGCAACGGCGCCGTAAAGGATACCGGCAAGCCCTATTGCGGCCCCAATCACTGAAACCGGCAGCCCGATAATTATCGCAGCGCTTCCTGCCCACCCATAGAGGAGCAAGAGGAGGCGTGTGCCAACGCGTTCCGCACATTTGGATGCCGCGTGCGCCGACCTCGCGGAGGGCCTTCTCGGCCCACATCAGGTTGCCGTGCCAGTCGCCGGCGAGCACCACGAGGGTGTCACCTTGGTCGAGGGTTGGGGGTGTCAGCGTCATGATTTTCCTATGCGCGGTCTGGGGTGAGGGTGTGCCGGCAGGCGACTCGCCACGGCTTTGCTTAGTGCTCTTTGGGTCGGCTGATTTCATGGTCTGCGGTGAGCCTGGCCGCGTTCCACGCCAGCCGTTCGACGACTCCGGGGTTCACGCCAGTCGGCGCTGGGATGGCTGCCTGTGCAGCGATGAACTCATGGATCGTGGCCTGAATGGTGGCCTCGATTCTGTCCGGCCGGAGCACTGACCAGGAGGCGGCCTCGGCCACCAGCCGTTTGATGCTGACCTTGCGGTGGTCGAACACCCCGTCCACGGCCATCGCCATGTCCCAGCTCATACGGCCAGGCTGGAAGAAGTTCGGCACCGCGTCGTAGAGCTCGGAGACACTAGTCCCGTTCGCGTCATGGATGAGTCCGACGTTTTTCGCGTGAGCGTCGTTGTCGCCGACGAGGACGTGGAAGACCAGCTGCCGAAGCCACTCCGTGGTGGCACCATCGGAGTCTGGGAACGTTCCAGTCAGCTCGGCGACCCGGAGGGCGCTGGGCCGTGCCGGGTTGGCGAGGAAGGCAGGGTCCTGGAACTTCGCGTCGGAGTCCCGCCAGTCCAGGCCGAGGGCCTGGGCGACGTCCTCCTGGTGAATGAGGCTGACCGTGTTCCCGGTGACGCTGCGGTCGAACCGTTCGATGGCGAGGAAGGTCGTCTGGCCGAAGGTGATGATCTCGCTGGCGAAACGGGAGAGCTTCATGTGCCGGGCGAGTTCATGGCTGTAGAACTCGTTGTGGATGTTGCCAGGGCGGGAGGTCAGCTCCGGTTTGAGGATGTGCGTCGAATGGGCTCGGCCGTGCGGCTGGTACCAGCCGGATCCGAACCGGGCGAGGAGAAGCTTGGGCTGGTAGCCGGGAAGCATGGACCTGCTGTCGTCCTGGGTTCCGAGGTCGTGTTGCTTGACGGCCTGCCGCAGCCGTTGGGCGACAGCCCCTTCGTCCAACTGCTCGTAACGCGGAGTGTATTTCGGCGGCTCGTCAGGGTCGCGGAAGGTCAGCGCACCGCCGATGGAACCGCCGAATTCCCGGAGGAGGCCGAACAGGTCGCCAGGGTCGATGCCTCGACGCTTGGCCATCGCGGCGCGGTGGTTGCCGTCCGGTGCGTAGCCGCCGAAGAAGTTGGAGACCAGAGTGGCGTCTGGCTGGACACCCGGCAGGGAAGCGAATGATTCCGTCAGTGTGATGTTGCCGGGCTGGTAGCCGCTGTCCCAGGTGAAGTTGACACGGCTCTTGTCGTGCTGGCGGCCGCGCCGGTAGGTCACGACTTCGCCGATGTAGTCGTCGTGGAGGAACACGGCTAGGGCCTCAGACATTGTCGTGCTTGCCGAGCGTGTAGGTGACGCTGAGGGTGATGCCTAGTTTGTTCAAGGCTCGGAACAGCCGAGTGATATAGAGGGTGGGTTTCCCGTTCTCCAGCTCCTGGAGATAGTTCCGGGAGATAGCTAAGTCACCGGCCAGGTCCTCTTGGCGGATGCCGCGGGACTCGCGAACTGCTTTGATAACGGCGCCGAGGTCACGGAATCTCCGAATGGTTGCCGTGCTCATGGTGGTCTCCGTTCTAAGGCGGCGGCACTTCCGCCGGATGCCAGTATATCCGTGCATGCCGGTATGCAAGCATATCCTGGCATAAAGCGATGGGAGGATATTCGTGCATTCATCTCATGGCGTCAGGTTTCGACGCCAAATCCGTGTCTGCCAGACGTTGACTCGAATACAACGAGTACCGCTGGACCCTCTTGGACACCGGGGAGCCCCGTATGCCTCGCTTCGGGACGTATAGGCCCAACCGGGGGTCTTGCGTGACAGCATAGATGGTCATTAGTATGTCCGCAACGAGAACTGATGGAAACTCAAATACGCCAACCGGCAGTTGGCCTACGGCCTTTAGCCTGACCGTCTTCCTTCGTGTGAGCACCCCAGCGCGCGCGACAGAGTCCGGGTCAGCGCGCAGACCGTGGATGAAGCGGATGGAGATGTATATGGCTAAGCAGCTGAGCACAAGCAAATTGAGTGGCCGCCACGCACGGGCTCGGCCCACTACCCCAGCGGGAACCTTTCACCCCTCGGATCCTGGGGTCGGCACATCATCTAGCATCTCGGGGCATGCTCGATCCGCGCGCCTAAAGGACAGAGCAAGCCCCGTGGAAGGCCTGTATCGCCGGCAATGGTGGCGTTGGGACCAGCAGTCCGGCGATATTGTGAACGACTGTGATGACACGCCATGAGTCGAATCCGGCGTCTTAGACGAGTTCCGGAGGTCCCCGAAAAGCGATCAACTAGCGAAGGAGCGACTGATGAAACTTGAGACCTTCTGGCTCGAACTTGATGCGACTTGGGGGCTACTCTCCACCGACGAGGTTCTGAAGATTCTTGGATTGCCGGTGGATGAACCTCAGCTGCTGCTCGATCTTCGAAGACGCGGACAACTACTCGCCGTTGAACGCGGACTGGATTACTTGTACCCTGGCTTCCAGTTCACAGGAGAGCGCGTGGTTGAACCCGTCGTCCCCGACCTCATCGAACTCGCACGCGAGGTTGGTTGGAGCCAGATCGACCTCATTGTCTGGCTCTGCTCGCCTTCCGGCTATTTCGGCGGTGACCGACCAGTCGAGCACCTGCACGAGACCGAGCGACTACTCAAGAACGCTCGAAATGAAGCGACCGTCGAGTGGTGACAGCCCACTCACGAGCCGAAAACGGGCACCTGCGTCTTCTCAAGACTTGGCTGCGGCATTTTGTTTGCGGGAGGCCTCTGCCCTCGCGTAGTCGCTGATTTCGTCGAGGATGATGTCGGCATTGGCGATGTCCTCTAGTCGCATGATGATTTCTCCTCGAAGCATCTTGGCGATGCGGTCGTAGCTGGAGCCTGTGGCTCTCGCGTACGCCTTCAGGGTCAGCCTCTTCTTGATCATCTGAGTCCTGATTTGCACTGCACAGTGGTGTTGCATCTGGGCCGCACGCAGGGCGCCTCGCGACCCCTCCTGGCCCAAGTCATTCCATCCTGGATCCGCTCGCCCGAAGAGGTTTGGTGTGGCAGCGAAATCTCTTGGGCGATAGCGCGGATCAGTCACGTTCCACAGGTTACTTCACTTCAACGCGCCCTCTTTTGTGTCTAAAGCACATTCGAAGTGTCTATTAGGCACAGAATTTGGACCCGACGAAAGAGGACTGCTCATAGGTAGGTCATGAGACACAAAATCAGCAACCTCCCCGTCACCGAATCCGACCGCGAATTGACCCTGCCTGCCACTGCGCGGTGGCTCGATGCGTCCGGCGTAGAGCATCTGGAAGCCGTCACGCCCAAGCTGCTTGACGACGAGCTCTACCTCGCGCAACAGCTTCGAACGGGCAACCGATACAAACAATTGCGCAACTATCACGGGCTCTACTTCTTCTCGCAGACGGGGCGCCATGTCTGGCACGAATCCCTCCTTGAAGCGACGGCCCTGAAGTGGCTCGACATGCACGAAGAAGTCACCGCCATCGCCGCCCAACCTTTTGAACTGGCCTTCACGAACGGCCTCAGGCACACACCGGACTACATCTTCATGCACGCCGACAACCGCCAGACAGTGGTTGACGTCAAGCCGACCAAGTTCATCGACGGTGAGAAGTTCCGTTTGCAGGCCGCTCAGACCCGAGCTGTGTGCGAAAAGGTCGGCTGGGGATATCAAGTGTTCGGAAGCCTTCCGAAGCAAGTGGAGGCCAATCTCTCCTGGGTCGCGGCCTTCAAGCACTTCGGCTACTTCCCGGGCCTCGAAGCCACCCACCGTTTGCTCACCGGGCTCTCCAACCCGATTCCGCTCATCGAAGCCGTCCGAGCACTCGGACTTCCCCACACCCCAACCGCTCGTGCCGGCCTGTACAACCTGATCTGGATTGGCCAGGTTGCCGTCGATCTCGCCGCACCTATCAACAATTCCACTCTCGTACGAAAGGGACCCAATGCTCACGCTTGACACATCCGCACCCATTCAACTCGTCGACGGCGAGTACGTAGTCATTGAACAGAAGAACCCGTACGTGCGCCTCCGCCGCACTGCCGACGGCACCACCGTCGACATGCACCTCACCGAACTCCAGCGAAAGCAGGTCGGCGCCGGCACAATCCCCTTGTTCGAGCCGCGAGCATTCGACCGCCTAACGACAAAAGCCTCTACAAAGACCATGCAGTGGGTCTCCCACGTTGAGGAGCTCGTTACTGGTTGCCAGCCGGGACAATCGAGCCCGCGACCGGAATATGACCCGTCCTGCACAACGCTCAATCAGAGGGTGGCCGCTAAGACATCGGAGCTCAAGGGATTGGGTCTTTCCGCGTCGCGCGCCACCATCATGCGCAGAATCAAGGCATATCGGGAACAGGGCATGGCCGGGGTCATCGACCGCCGCATCGTCCGCCACGACGGGCCCCTCGACCATCTCAACGAAGATGTCCACGATGCCCTATGCACCGTCATTGCCGCGCAGACCTTCCGCTCCACTGGAACCAAATCGCGCCTCATCATCGAGACTCAAGCCGAATTGCTCCGACAGTTTGGGAAGGATGCGCCAGCGCTCCCGGCGACCTCCTCCATGTATCGATACATCGCCGCACTCACTAAGGGGAAGCACACCACAGGTAGCGCCAAGACCCGGCGCTCGCTCGCCAACCGGCCCAATCGTGCATTTGGCTACACCTCGCGGACACTCCCGGGAGCGGAAGTGCAGGTGGACTCGACCCCCATGGACATCCTCGTACTGACTCCCTCAGGGAAAGTCGAGCGGCCGACCCTCACCATTATGGTGGACGTCGCCACCCGAAGCATCCTCGCGAGCACCATCCGTCTCGAGGCGACCAAAGGCATCGACCACGTCCTCCTCCTGGCTCAAGCGCTCACGCCAGCCGCGAACCGCCCTGATAGCATCGCCTACCGCCGCATGATTCAGGACGCCACGCCACAGGCCGTGTTCCTGAATGCCGACGAGCGGGCCGCTCTCGAGATGACCCGGCCATTCATTTATCCGCGCCGCATCATGATGGACAACGGTCGCGACTATGTCAGTGCCGTCTTCATCGCGGCAGCCGAGAGTTTCGGCATCGACGTAACCAAATCGGCCCCGCGAACTCCGACCGACAAAGCTCACGTGGAACGCATGTTCAGTTCCATCGAGTCGCTCTTCACGCAGTATCTGCCTGGATACGCGGGGCGCTCCCCCGAATTCAAGGGTGAAGGTGTCGAAAAGGAGAACCTCCTCAGCATCCACGCCCTGTACGAATTGTTCGACGACTGGACGCTCAACGTGTGGCAGAACAGGCCTCACAGCGGGCTCCGCGACCGGCTCGAGCCGTCAATACGTCTGTCGCCGAACCAGGTCTATGCCTCCGCTAGCGAACTCACCTCGACTCTGTACCTCCCGTTGAGCCCCGAACTCTACGTCAGTCTCCTTCCGTCGGAGTACCGCACCATCTCAAGCACCGGGGTCCAGTACCGAAGCCGCACCTATGACTCCTGGGAGCTCAACCCGCTGCGTAATACCCAGTCCAACGACCCCGGAAAGAGCGGGAAGTGGGAGATCAAGGTCGACCCCTACCGACCGCTCGTCGTCTGGGTGCGCTCACCCAAGAACACGTGGATTGAGTGCCGTGCACGGGATGAGGACTCCTATCTCGACCCGCACGCCGCTGACAGAAACTCCACGCACGAACCGACCGACCGCTCCGTCGTTGCTGCTGTGAATGCGGCCCGGACGGGTACCCCGGCCCACGACATTGACGCCGATGCTCCTGAATCCGCAGCACCCTTGACCACCTTCGACGTCTCCGATGACGACGATTCCGAATTCGATACCTTCGACCCTGATAAGGACTAGAAATGCTCCAGTTCCACAACATCGACCGCCCCGCAGCCCTCCACCGTCACGAGGACCTCCACCGATATCTCAGCACCACCCTGACAAGACCGGTTGTGCTGGACGCGAAGGCGTACCGCTCACTTTCCGAAAGCGAGCAAGGCGCCTACGACCGCTCCCGGGTGCTGTACCTCTCGGGTGGAATTCTCGTAGATACTCCCCATCTGCAGCGGGCCAAGAAGCTGCTGTCGCAAAGCTTCGCCGAGAACATCGGCCGGAATTCCGGACACGCGGGCCTGATGCTCAGTGGCGATTCGACGGTAGGCAAGACAACCACCGCGAAAGCGCTCATGCGATATGTCTTCAGCCAGTACGGGAAGCAGTTTCCTGATTTCAACCAGCTCGACAAGATACCCGTCGCCTACATCGAAGTGCCAGCAGGGTCGACCGGCAAGCTTCTGATGAAGACTTTTGCGCACTTCCTGGGGCTGACCGTTCGAACCGGCGAATCCATGGTCGACATTCGCAATCGGGTCGTCGACGCTCTGAACCAGGCCGGCACGCAGCTCATCGTCGTTGACGAACTGCAAAACCTGGCCGGGAGGTCCACCGGAAACGGCGAGTCGGTCGACGTCTTGAAGAACCTCCACAACGACCTCCCCGCCACCTTCGTCTATGCGGGGTTGGACCTCACGAGCGGTGAAATCCTCGCGGGGACGCGCGGGCAGCAACTGAGCGGGCGATTCAATCTGCTACAGATGAATCGATTCGCAATGTCGAGTCCCACCGACCGGGCTGCGTGGCTCCGCCTCGTGAACACCTTTGAGAAGTGCCTTCCGCTTCGCGACCACGAGCTCGGAACGTTGCCGTCAATGTCCGAGTACCTGTTCAGTCGCACCAACGGGTCCATCGGCAGTCTCGGACGCCTCCTCACGGGCGCCGCAATTGAGAGCATCACCGCCGGCAATGCCGGGAACGAGAAAATCACGCTGCAACTTCTTGAAGGGCAAATCCTCGATATCGCAGCCGAGGACTACTACGCCAGCACCAAACGAACGATCTCAAAACGCTCCGCGACGAAGAAGCTTCTAGACGGACTGGTGACCCGATGAGTGACCTGACCCGGCGGTTCCCTTTCGACGTTCGCCCCCTGCACCGCGAAAGCATCGCGAGCTACACCGAACGAGTCTTGGCCGCGAACTTCGCGACCACCGCGCACAAGAACTATCTCGTCCGCCTCGCCACGAAGTCGACAAAGCCGGCCGACGTCGAGAGAACCTGGCTGGAGCTCCTGACGGCGAAGACAAAGCGCCCGCGCCTCCACCTCGTCAAGGAGCCGAGTGCATGGTTGGCGCACGCTGATGGGACGAGCTGCGAGTTCTGCACTGACCTTCTCCCGGCAACGCGCCACATGTGCGTCCTCTGCGCCGGCGGCGCCAGCGTCGAACAGAATCCTCACTTCGATGGATTGGTCTGCATTCGGCACTCCCGATGGGTCGGGTTAAGCACTACCAGTGACGCCCAGCATCCCGTGGGCAATGACCACATCCGAGCCGAGGTCCAGTTCCGAAAGCTGCGGCGCCGTCATCGCCTGGATGTGCGCTTCTTTGTCCTCCTCCGCGACAGCATCATGACCTCTCTCACCGGTGAAGTCGCGCCGCTCACGGAAGCTGAGGCCTTCCCAAGAATCATTGCCGTCGCGACGGCCATCACGGACCCGAACTTCACCCTGCGGTTCTTCAGCCCTCAGACGCCCTACGCTGACGCGCACCGTCTCCTGGTGGAGACACTCGACAGGATGCTGGATGACCCACCGGACCGGCTTGTGCGGGCGATATGGCTGTACATGCGCCCGACAGTCTGGGCTGTCCGCCACGCGGTCCTCACCGACGCACCCTTCGACGCTGCCTGGCCGCACGACTTCCCGCTGGACCCCCGCGTAGCACGCACGTTCACCGCACTTCGAGACGCCTTGGAACCATTTGAGGCCTACCTCGGCGTCACGGGCGACGACCCTGTCTCGGCAGCGCAATTCGGGCTCACCTTCACTAGCGAACGACGCCTCGCCGCCCCCACGCAGACCGGCGAGACCCGCCAGATACTCGCAATCTGTACCGTCGGCCATCAGTTCGAAACGGACCGAGAACGCCCATTTGCGCCTCGGCCAACGATTGGACCGAAGTGTCCCGTCTGCCACGGCCACCTCATCATCCCCGGATACAACGACCTCGCAAGCGCACGACCGGATATCGGAGCCGAGTTCGACGTGACCAGAAACGCCGGCCTCACGGCGCAGCAGGTCTCCCCGGGCTCCAAGGAAACGTACTTCTGGCTCTGCCCCGACAAAGGCCATAGCTACCCGGCGAGCGCGTCCAACCGCACGTCCGCGAATTCGAAATGCCCCGTGTGCCTCAATCGGCTGATTGTTCCCGGCGTCAACGACGTCGCGACCACACATCCGTGGCTACTCAGCGAGTGGCATCCCGCGTGGCTCCAGCAAGTACCACCGTCCAAGTACGGTTCCGGGAGCAAGGTCATGAACATGTGGCTCTGCAAAAGAGGACACGAGTACCTCATGACCATCGCTGACCGAGTGCAGAGCAAAGGCTGCGACGAGTGCACGACCGGAACCCGACGCCCATCCACTCCGAGCCTGCCCGAGTCGCACCCAGCCCTAGCCGCCGAATGGCACCCGACCAGGAACGAAGGGCTCAGTCCGGAAGAGTTCAGTGCGTCATGTCAGGACAAGTTCTACTGGCTTTGCGACAAGGGCCACACCTTCCGGCAGCGCATCGACCGCCGTGTCGCAGGATACAAATGCAGCGTCTGCTCTCGGCGCACCCTTGTTCCGAATGTCAACGACCTGAGGACAACCGAGCCCGTTCTTGTGACCGAGTTTCATAGCTATCTCAATGGCCCGAAGGACCCGGGCCGCATCTTCGCCGGTACCGACCTCTACTGGTGGAAGTGTCAAGCACACGGGCACGTGTACAAACAGAGCGTTCCCCACCGGGTCAAATCCAAAGGTTGTCCTAAATGCCCGATGTCCGAGCGAATTCTAAACCGGTAATTCAGCTCTTCTCCCGAACGGCCGCAAACCCTCATATCGAGGTCTTGCGGCCGTTTTTCTGTATCCCGGTCGAAAATCTCATCTTGGTTGAGACACACGCTGGCCCGGAGGCTGGGCGTTCTTCAGCCATTGCCTAGTCTCAGTGTGAGAATTCAGTCTCAATTACCTCAAGAACTCACACTCCGTGTCACTTCCCGACGTCACTTCCCGACGCCTCGTTTCCGGTATTCTCGACGCGGACTGAGGAGTACCTGTGACTGACCCCACCTTGCGAATGCCGGACACTGTTTTCCGGGCGGTGTTGGACCTGGGCGACCTGCCGTTGGAGGCTCCGCCGCTGCCGACCCAGTTCCGGAACCCGGTGCTGAACGCCGACTGGTTCGTCGACGGTGAGGGCGAGGCCGACGAAGAAGAGGTGGCCGTGTTCTCCCTCGGGTTCGAGGGCGGTGAGCTGCACCTGGAAACGACGCCTGACGGTGTCGAGCACCACTTCCATGGCGCCGACGGAGAAGAGACTGATCGCAGCCCGTGGCCGAAGCGGGAGACGAAGGAACTCGTGGCGTGGGCCCTGGCGCTCGTCAAGCACACTCTCCCTCTGCTCGAAGATCTCGCGGAGGACGCCGAAGAGGCCGCCGACTGGCACCACGAAGGACTTCGGGTCTACGCCCGCGACTTCGGGGCGGTGCCCCTGGAGATCGTGGACGTTGCCATTCCCGGCGAGCAGATGATGCTGCCCTGGCTGGGGTCCGGGCGCACAGACCATCTGCACACGGACGACGAGGCACGCAGCCTGATCCTCACCTGGAACCCGGAAGACGCGGACCCCGAGACGCCGATTGTGCGGGCGTGGCTCGATGCCGGCACGGGGGAACCGGTCTCCGAAGCGGTCGCCGGGGTCGACTGGGTTGCTGTCGGGCTCCCCGAGGAGGAAGTGCGCGCGTGGTTCGAAGCGTTCTACCTCAACCACGAGGTCCTCGACGACCCCGCGGAGCTCATCATGCGTGCTGCACTGAACCGGATCGCGGGCCTGGGCTAGGCCTGGGCAAAGCCCAAGCCAAAGCCCAGTGCCGCAGTTCAGGGCCGCAGGCCGGCGGCCTGGCGGGCCAGTCCTTCGATACGCGTCCAGTCGCCGAGTTCAATGGCATCCAGCGGAGTGATCCACGTGCCGCCGATGCACCCAACGTTGGGAAGCGCGAGGTAGACGGGCGCGCTCGCGAGCGTGATCCCGCCCGTCGGACAGAACCGCGCTTCCGGCAGGGGCGCCGCGAGTGAACGCAGCACCGCGTGGCCGCCGGACGCCTCGGCGGGGAAGAACTTCATCTCCGGGTGTCCGCGTTCGATCAGCCGCAGGACCTCCGACGCGGTCGCGGCTCCCGGCAGGTAGGGCAGACCGGATGCGTCCATCGCGTCGAGCAGGGCATCGGTCGACCCGGGCGAAATCAGGAACCGGGCCCCGGCCTCGGCGGCCCGACGCACGAGTTCCGGGTTGTTGACCGTTCCGGCGCCGATGACGGCGTCGGGCACCTGGTCGGCGATGGCACTGATCGCACGCAGTGCAGCCGGGGTGCGCAGCGTCACCTCGATAACCGGCAGGCCACCCGCCACGAGTGCCCGGGCCAGTGCCACCGCGCGGTCGGCATCCTCGATGACGACGACGGGGATCACGGGTGCGAGCTCGAGCAGCTGGGCTGCGTTCAGGGTGGACATCAGAGGACTCCTTCAAGTGTGTTGGTGATGACGCTGGCGCCACGGTCGGCCGGGCCGACCTGCCGGCGGAAGACCGAGAAGAGCTCCCGACCAGTGCCGGACCAGCTGACGTCGTCGAGCGCAGCACCGGTGATTTCGCGGGCCGCGAAGACGTCGTCGTCGAGGAGGACGTCGAGGGTGCCCGCCGTCGCGTTGAGGCGTACGAGGTCGCCATCGCGGATGCGGCCGATCGGACCGCCCGCTGCGGCTTCGGGGGTGAGGTGGATGGCGGCCGGGATCTTTCCCGACGCGCCGGACATCCGCCCATCGGTGACCAGAGCGACCTGATAGCCGCGATCCTGGAGGATGCCGAGCGCCGGGGTGAGCTTGTGCAGCTCGGGCATTCCATTTGCGGACGGGCCCTGATACCGAATCACGGCCACGAGATCCCGGTCGAGCTCACCGGCTTCGAACGCTGCGAGGAAGACGTGCTGGTCGTCGAACACCACCGCGGGCGCCTGGATGACGTGGTGTTCGGTCGCCACCGCGGCGACCTTGATGACCGCACTGCCGAGATTACCGTCCAGGATCCGGAGTCCGCCGTTCGGCGCGAAAGGCGCTGAGGCGGGCCGCAGCACGTCCGTGTCGAGGCTCTCGGTCGGTCCCGGGCGGTAGCTCAGGGCGTTTCCGTCGAGCACCGGCTCCCGGCGATAGGCGTCGAGTCCCGCGCCGGCAACGGTGCGGACGTCGGGGTGCAGCAAGCCCGCGTCGAGGAGCTGGCCGATCAGGAACGCCGTGCCCCCGGCGGCGTGGAAGTGGTTGATGTCGGCAGGGCCGTTGGGGTAGATGCGGACAAGCAGGGGAACGACCTCGGACAGGTCCGCAAAGTCCTGCCAGGTGAGCTGGATCCCCGCGACGGCCGCGATGGCCGGGAGGTGCAGCGTGTGGTTCGTCGACCCTCCGGTGGCAAGCAGGGCAACGACGCCGTTGATGATCGACCGCTCGTCCACCACGCGTCCGATCGGGGTGTACCGGTCTTTCAGCTCGGTCAGCGCGACCACCTGGCGGGCCGCCGCGGCGGTGAGGGCCTCGCGCAACGGGGAGTCCGGGCTGACGAAGCTCGCGCCGGGAAGGTGGAGTCCCATGACCTCCATCAGCATCTGGTTGGAGTTCGCCGTCCCGTAGAAGGTACAGGTGCCTGCGGAATGGTACGACGCCGTCTCGGCCTCGAGAAGTTGCTCACGGTCGGCCAGGCCTTCGGCGTAGAGCTCGCGGATCCGGCTCTTTTCCTTGTTCGGAATCCCGGAGCTCATCGGACCGGTCGGCACCAGGATGGCCGGGAGGTGACCGAAGGCCAGCGCGCCGATGACCAGGCCTGGCACGATCTTGTCGCAGACGCCGAGCAGCAACGCTCCGTCGAACAGGTCGTGGGCCAGTGCGACGCCGGTCGCCATGGCGATCAGATCGCGGCTGAACAGCGACAGCTGCATGCCGTCTCTGCCCTGGGTGATGCCGTCGCACATCGCGGGCACGCCGCCCGCGACCTGCGCGATGCCTCCGGCCTTCCGGACGGCGTCTTTGAGGATCGCCGGGTAGGCCGCGAACGGCTGGTGCGCGGAGAGCACGTCGTTGTACGAGGACACGATCCCGATGTTCGGCTTCACGAAGGCGCGCAGGGCGGCCTTGTCCTGCTGGCCGGTGGCAGCGAACCCGTGGGCGAGGTTCGCGCAGCCCAGGCGACCGCGGGTCGGTCCCTGCTCCGCGGCGGCATCGATCCGGGCGAGGTACCTGGCCCGGCTCTGTGCGCTGCGTTCGATGATGCGGCGCGTGACCGCTTCGACGACCGGGTGCATGGCCACGGTGGTGTTCGGCGTCCGGGCGGTCGACTGTCCTGATGTGGCCGCACCGGGTGCGGACGAGCCTGCGGCCGGCCGCAGGCCGAGCATCGTGACGATCCTGGCGGCCTCCTCGTCGGGCGGTCTCGCCGCGTCGATCAGGATGCCGCGCTCGTCGGAATCCAACGGCTCCAGGGTGTCCAGCTGCGAATCGAGAAGACTGGCCGGCATGTAGTGGTCGAGTCGGGCAGACATCCGTGCGCCGAGCAGGTCCTTTGAGCCGACGAGGTGCACGAAGATCACGTTCTGCTCGCGCAGCACGTCCCGATACTTCTTCTTCAGGGCCGAGCAGGTGACGATGCCAGGGAGGTCGGCCGTGGTGTGCTCGACGATCCAGGACGACACGGTGTCGAGCCAGGGCCAGCGGTCCTCGTCGGTGAGCGGAGTGCCCGACGCCATCTTGGCCACGTTCGCCGCGGGGTGCAGATCGTCGCCCTCGACGAAGTCCCACCCGAGCTGGCTGGCGAGGAGAGCGGCTACGGTCGACTTGCCCGAGCCGGAAACCCCCATCACGACCAGGACGGGTTGCGGGCCGGGCACGCCGACAGGGGTGTGCGGGTCGCTGCTGACGCGGGCTGGTGGGGTTGAGTTCGTCAGTCCGGGTGGTGTGGATGAGTACATCGTCGTCCTCTCGCGAGGACGCTTCGGCGCGACCTCATTGTCAGGCCCAGGTCACCGCGCTCCGCTGACGCGGGCACAGCGAGGTTGACGCTGAATTTCATTAATCAGATTAATCTGATTAATCAGATATTGCGAGTGTGGCACTCCGGGAGAGAGCCGTCAAGTCGAGGCGTGCGTGGCCCGCACGCGGCGCGGACCCGGTGAGCGCGGCGCTTCACCTCGACCCGGCGCGCTTCCCTGCTATCGTGCGTGGATGATGACCGAGGGGTTCACGATTCGCCGCACGACGGCAGCAGACTGGCGCGAGATCCGGGAACTTCGACTGGAGATGCTCCACGACACGCCCCTCGCCTTCGGGGAGACCTTCGACGCCGCGCTCGCCCACGACGAGGCCGAATGGACCATGCGCGGAGCGCGCGGCACCCATGAGCATTCGATCGTCGTCGTGGCGATCGCGCCCTCTGGGCGCTGGGTCGGGACGATGGGCGGCTACGTTCCCGACGAGGCGACGGGTGCGCTGCTCGTCGGTGTCTACGTCGCGCCGGACTACCGCGGCGGGGCGGCCGGCGTGACGGATGCCCTCCTGTCGCGCATCGAGGACTGGGCGCTCACGGAATCGGGTCGGCTCACGTTGCACGTGCACGAGCACAACGACCGCGCCCGCGCCGCCTACGAGCACCGCGGCTTCGCGGCAACCGGCGTGACCGCGCCCTACGACCTCGACCCGACGACCCGGGAACTCGAGATGGTCAAGCAACTCACAAGGGCACAGCCGGAGACCGCGGCTCCGTGATGTCCGAGATCTTCGCGACGCGCGGCATCCGCTGACCCGCTGTGCGGCAGGTTTCGAAAACCTATAGCCCAACTCGTGTCGGCGCCGCGTCCGTCAGTCGAGGGCCGGCATCACCACGGCCTGCCGGGCATCGATCTCGCGGATGATGTCAGTCGCGCTGCCGGGGTCGATCTCGCGTTCGCGCACCGCACGGGTCAGGGCGTTGCGCTGGCGGTCGAAGGTGGCGCCCGCGTACTCGTCGGCCGGAGCGGTCCCGTCGTCCGGTGCGCCCCCGGCCCCGGCGGCATCCGCGACGGCGCGGGCACGCGCGCGGCCCGCCTCGACCTCGGCGTCTTCCGCGCTCGTATCGATGCGCAGGGTTCGGGACAGCATCGGTAACGTCGCCCCCTGCACCAGCAGGGTACCGACCGCCACGATGAACGCGACCGTCTGGATGATGGTGCGGCCGGGAAACGGCGCACCGGACGCGATGGTGAGGGGGATGCCACCGGCCGCGGCGAGGGTGATGATGCCGCGCATCCCGGTCCAGGACACCAGCAGGTTCTCCGGCGGCGTGAGGGTCTCGATGTGGGCGAGTTCGCGGCCGCCCCGGCGACGGCCTCCTCGCCCACCCCGACCGCCGGAGGGCCTGCGCCGATCGCGCCGATCGCGCCGGCGGATCATCGCCCGCGGTTCGAGCGACCGGGCGAGGCGCTTGGCGTATACGAGGAGGGCCAGTTGCGACCGGCCGTAGCTGAAGTACACCCAGGCGAAGCGGCAGAGCACCACCGCCAGGAGCACGATCAGCGCGAGGCCGATCGTCGACCCGGTCGGGGTGCTCGACTCGGCCAGGTCCTCGAGCACGAACCGGAACTGCAGCCCCATGTACGCGAAGACGAACGCCTCAAGAAGCAGGTCCACGACGGGCCAGAGTACGGCCTCCTGCAGCCGGGTGCGGAACGCCGTTGACGGTGTGCCCGGGGGCACGGTGCGGTAGTTGGCCAGGCTCACGGTGAAGCCGGCGGCGACGACCGCGATGATGCCGGAGGCATGCAGGCTTTCGGCGGCAAAGTAGGCCAGGAACGGCACGAGCAGGTTGAGGCCGCTCTCGATGGTGGGACTGCCCACCATTGTCCGCACCGCCGACATCAGCCGGCCGAGAATCACTCCGAGGAGAAGCCCGATCGCGGCTTCCCAGCCGAACAAGAGGAACGGATTCTCGATGAAGCCGGCGTCGCCGGTGACGGCGGCGACCGCGACGGCGAACAGCGTGAGCGCCGCCGCATCGTTGACCAGACTCTCCCCGGTGAGGATCGAAACCGTGCGCCGCGGGAGGCCGAGTTCGCGTCCGTGGCTCACGGTCGTAACCGAGTCCGGCGGGGCGACCACGGCCGCGAGGACGAGCGCCCCGGCTAGGCCGAGTTCCGGAGCGAGCCACGAGGTGAGGAAGCCGACAACCACGGTTGTGAAGACCACCAGCCCCACGCCGAGGCCGAGGATGCTGCGCAGGTTCTTGAGGAACGCGAAGAGCGAGAAGTTCAGGGTGGCGGAGTACAGCAGCGGCGGCACCACGACGCCGAGGATCAGGTGCGGGTCGAGCTGCAGCCGCGGGAGGACGGGCAGGAACGACAGCGCGGCGGCGAGCGTGACCGTGATGATACCGGCCTGCACCCCGCGGCGGTGCGCGAACGCCGCGATGAAGAGCGCTCCGGTCATGACGAGCAGCAACTGTACGTCCATGGTGCCTGCCTTCCGGGTGCCGTCGTCCCAGTCTTGCCCATGGGACGCCCGTCGGGGTTGTTCGCGCTGACCGCGGGTCTGGTGTACACGACTCAGGCGCACGTCCGGGGAGAGACCCGAACGTGCGCCCGTGAATCGGTTGGGTTCAGTCGACGAGCGCGGTTTCCACCAGTGCAGCCTGCTTCGTGATGAGGCCTTCCTTGGTATATCGCGCGGAGATCAACGCGACGACGGCCGCGAGCAACATAGCCGCCGCGATGACGATCAGGGGCCAGTTGAACGATCCCGTCGCCTCTTTGAGCTCTCCCACGAGGGGCGGGACCAGGACGCCTGCGATATTCGCGGTTGCGTTGATCAGGGCGACGCCCGCAGCAGCAGCGATTCCGGTCATGAATGCGGTGGCCGTGCTCCACATTGCCGGAACAGCAGACCAGGCAAACCCAGTGGATACGGAGAGAAGCGCGAAGCCGAGCACGGTGGGTCCTGCAGCAACGCTCCCCAGGAGGAGCACACCTGCGAGGGCCATGGGGATGGCCATGTGCAGGTCGCGCCGGCCACGCTTGTCCGCACTTCGACCGTTGATGATCATGAAGATGACCGCAAAGACGTACGGGATTGCGGTGAGCATTGACGTGGTCAGCGCATCGGGATGCCCGAATGTTCCTTGGATGACCTGTGGCATCCAGAGCGTCAGGCCGATGCTGTTGAACGAGTACAGGAAGAAGAAGATCGCCAGGAGGATGACTCCCGGGCTGCGGAGTGCGCTGCCGATGGTGAACGTACGCAGTCCTTCGGCGGCCGACTTCTCGATCTCGAGTGTCTTGACGAGCCAGGTGCGGTTCGCTTCGGGAAGCCACTTGGCTTCACGGGGCTTGTCCGTGAAGTACTTGAGGACGACGATGCCGAGTACGACGGCGGGGACGGCTTCAAGGATGAAGAGCCAGCGCCAGCCCTGGATGTCGAACCATCCGTGGCTGAACTGCAGGATGAGGCCGGAAAGGGGCGCACCGATCACGGTGGCGAGCGCTGCTCCGACGTAGAAGGTGCCCATCGCGCGGCCGCGATGCTGGTTGGGGAACCACTGGGACAGATAGAAGATGATGCCCGGAGTGAAGCCTGCTTCTGCCGCACCCAGGACGAGCCGGACGGTGTTGAATGTGCCTGGTCCGTTGACGAGGGCCATGCACGCGGCGACGATGCCCCAGCTGATCATGATCCGGGCGATCCAGACGCGGGCACCGAACTTGTGCAGGGCCAGGTTGCTCGGGATTTCGAAGATGATGTACGTGATGAAGAAGAGCCCGGCGCCGAATCCATAGGCGCCGACGGAGAGGCCGATGTCGCCGTTCATCGTCAGGGAAGCGACGGACACGTTCGACCGGTCGATGTAAGCGATGAAATAGCAGACCATGATCAGCGGCATCAGGCGCCGCGTGACGCGACGCATTGTCTCGTGTTCGATCGTCGGTGGTATCGAGGTTCCCGCCTGGTCTGGGCTGAGCTTCAACGACATTGAGTTCTCCTAGCTTCATTGCTGCAGGTTGTTGCGTATAACGCAAGCGTGTTGCGTTAACTATGACATTCATTTACGCTGTGTCAAGTACGACAACGTCTCAATGGCCAGAAAGGCCTCTCATGGAAACCCCCGAAGTCCTCTGCCTCGGCGAGACAATGGTCCTCGTCACCCCGACTGAGGCCACTCCACTCGCCGACAGTGCGCTTTTCCACCTGGCAGTCGGAGGCGCCGAGTCGACGGTGGCGATGTACCTCGCCGAGTCTGGTTTCCGAACGTCGTGGATCAGCTCGGTGGGAGACGATCCGCTCGGCCGGCGAATTCTCGAGTCGCTGCATGAGCAGCGAGTGGACACGTCCCTGGTCACCCTTAACCCGAACGCTCCAACCGGCGTGTATTTCAAGAACCCCGGTGGCATCCCCGGCGTGTACTACTACCGCAAGGGATCCGCCGCATCGATGATGACGGTCGAAATTCTCGACGCGCTGCCTCTCGCCACGGCGCGACTGATTCACACCAGCGGCGTCACACCCGGTCTTTCATCGAGCTGCCGAGAACTCATGCTCGCTCTTCCGTCGCGACTCGTGGGAACCACGACCCTGCTCTCATTCGATGTGAACTACCGGGCTGGTGTCTGGTCCGTCGAAGAAGCGGCCCCGGTGCTTCTCCGGCTGGCGAGGCAGGCAGACATCGTCTTCGTTGGCCTCGATGAAGCCGAAGTACTGTGGCAGACCCACACGCCTCAGGCTGTATTCGATCTCATCCGCCCACTCGGCACGCTCATCGTCAAGAACGGCGCCGTCGGAGCCACGGAATTCAGTTTTGGAACCGAGGTTTTTGTTGCCGCACCCCATATCACTGTGGTCGAAGAGGTGGGCGCAGGCGATGCATTTGCCGCCGGGTATCTGGCGGCACAGCTCAATGGGGACAGCGCCGAAGAGTCTTTGAGTGCCGGGCACGGATGCGCTGCGAGAACATTGCAGAGCACGAGCGATTTCGTGCCTCGCGAAAGGGTCTGAATCATGCCGAAAGCCACTCAAAACGTCCAGAGCGTCCAGCGCGCCGTTGAAATCCTCGAATTCGTCAGTGATGCTCCCCGCACCCAGACGGAGGTTGCCGAGCACATCAACGTGCATCGCTCCACCGCATTGCGCCTCTTGGAGACGCTCACGGAGGGCGGACTCACCCGCCGCAACGAACGCGGCCAATACAGCGTCGGCTACCGGCTGGCCGGCCTGGCCGCGCACGCCCTGGACCAGTTCAGCCTCAGAAACCTCGCCCACGAAAGTCTCGAACAGCTGAGGGCGAGCTGCGGTCACACGATTCACTTGGCCGAGTTGACCGGCAATCGCATCGTCTACGCCGACAAGATCGATCCGATCCGGTCCGTGCGGCTCTACTCCCAGATCGGTCAAACGGTACCTTTCCACACGTCCGGTGTCGCCAAGGCGATCCTCGCGTTCCAGCCCCCTACGTTCGTCGACGATGTCCTGGCGGGCTACGAATTCACGATCCACACTCCCAACACGCTTCCCGACGCCCAGTCGTTGAAATCCCAACTGGATGAAATCCGCACTCGTGGTTGGGCGGTGGATGACGCCGAATTCGAAGACTTCATCAACTGCGTTGCCGCACCCGTGCGGGACTCAAGCTCGCGAGTGGTCGCCGCCGTGTCGATCACCGCGCTCAAAGCCAAGGCAAACCTCGAACAACTCGAAGAGTTGATCCCGGAGCTACTTGCCACAACAGAAACAATCTCAAAGGAGCTGGGATGGCGTCCCTAACGACCTCATTCGACGAACTATTTGCCCGCACTCCGGTGATGGCGATTCTGCGGGGATACTCGCCTGAGCGAACCGTGGAACTGGCGAACAACGCCTGGGACCTGGGCGTCGATTGCATCGAAGTGCCGATTCAGAATACCGAGGCTCTCGACGCGCTGACGGCCACCGTGACAGCCGGGAAGTTGCGCGGCAAGCATGTAGGGGCCGGAACGGTCGTCACCCTTGAGCACGTCCGGCAGGCAGCTGAGGCAGGAGCGGCGTTTACCGTGAGCCCGGGCCTCAAGGCGGCCGTTGTGCGGGCTTCGATCGCGGCCGGAATGCCGACTCTGCCCGGAGTCGCAACCGCCACCGAGATCGAAACCGCCCTCGACCTCGACCTCGACTGGGTCAAGGCATTTCCCGCCGCCGAGCTCGGAGCCTCCTGGTTCACGGCGATGAGCGCGCCCTTCCCCCAGATCAAGTTCGTCGCCACCGGCGGGATGGGCGCCGGAAACGCCCGCGAATTCCTGGACGGCGGCGCCAAAGTCGTGTCCCTGGGCTCCGCTTTGGCCGATCCCGCCGCCTGGCCGGCCATCGCCGCACTCGTGAAGACCCCCGCAGGGAGCCTGGCATGAGCGGCCTTAATGTCTATGTCGGCCCGGCCACGGTCGAAAGCCTTGCGGATGCCGTCACGAGCGCCGGTGGGCAGCTCACCCCGCTCGCCGATGCGGAAGCAATCGTCTACTTCGGCAACGACGACCCTCAAGAACTCGCCGATATGCTCCACCCTGGGATCAAATGGGTGCAACTGCCCCACGCCGGAATCGAGCCGTGGCAACAGGCCGGCCTTCTGACCCGTGGTCCTGTCTTCAGCTGTTCGAGCGGCGCATACGGGTATGCCGTGGCCGAGCACGCACTCGCTTTCATGCTCAGTGCGGCCCGTTCGCTGCATGCCGATGCCCGCACCCGCACCTGGGGGCCCAAGAACACGCGCATGTTCTCCGGGTCAACCGTCGCGCTGATCGGTGCGGGCGGCATCGGGCGCAACCTCATCAAGCTGCTCACCCCGTTCAACGTGAAAATCGTCGCGGTGTCGGATGTCCCGGTTCCCGGCGCTGATCTGACTGTTCCTCCGGAGGACTACCGCACGCTGCTTCCGCAGGCCGATTACGTGGTCATTGGCGTCCCCTATGTTCCGGCGACCCACCATATGATCTCGACCGCGGAGTTCGCCCTGATGAAGACGGATGCCTGGCTCATCAACGTGGCGCGCGGACCCATCGTCGACACCGACGCCCTCGTTGCCGCGCTCGGATCGGGCACGATCGGTGGCGCGGCCATGGACGTCACCGACCCCGAACCTCTCCCCGACGGCCACCCGCTGTGGACCTTGCCGAACGCACTGATCTCCCCGCACTGCGCAAACCCCGACAGCGAATACTGGGCCGGGCTCAACCAGCGCACCCACGACAATGTCGTCGCGTACCTGAAGGCGGGCGGTCCAGTCGGTTTGGCCGGCCTCGTCGCGGCCGACCGCGGCTTCTAGACCGTTCGCAACTCCCACCACATCTTCTCGTGCGGCACTACACAAAGGTCACAGCATGAAAATCACGAAACTCACCACGTATTCGGTCCCACCCCGTTGGCTGTTCCTGAAGATCGAGACCGACGAAGGCATCGTCGGATGGGGTGAACCTGTCGTCGAGGGACGAGCCGCCACTGTCGCGGCCGCCGTCGAGGAGCTCTCCGACTACATCATCGGGAAGGATCCGCGCAACATCGAGGACATCTGGACGGTCCTCTACCGCGCCGGCTTCTACCGAGGCGGGCCCATCCTGATGAGCGCCATCGCCGGCATTGACCAGGCACTCTGGGACATCAAGGGGAAGGCGCTGGGCGTCCCCGTCCACGAGCTCCTCGGCGGAAAAGTCCGGGACAAAATCCGCGTTTACTCGTGGATCGGTGGCGACCGTCCGTCCGATACCGCAGCGGCCGCGAAAGACGCGGTCGATCGCGGTTTCACCGCCGTGAAGATGAACGGCACCGAGGAACTGCAGTACATCGACACCTGGGACAAGGTCGAGAGGTGCATCGCCAACGTCACCGCGGTTCGCGAGGCAGTCGGCAACAATGTGGGGATCGGAGTCGACTTCCACGGTCGCGTCCACAAGCCCATGGCGAAGGTCCTCATCAAGGAACTCGAGCCCTACAAATTGATGTTCATCGAAGAGCCCGTCCTGAGCGAAAACGTCGGCGGGCTCCTCGACGTTTTGCGGAACACGCCCACGCCGATCGCGCTCGGTGAACGACTCTTCTCCCGCTGGGATTTCAAGGACATCCTGGCCAGTGGAGCGGTCGACATCATCCAGCCGGATCCGTCCCACTGCGGCGGGATCACGGAGGCTCGAAAGATCGCCTTCATGGCCGAGGCATATGACATCGCTGTCGCCCTCCATTGCCCGCTCGGCCCGATCGCGTTGGCCACCTGCCTGCAAATCGACGCCGGTTGCTACAACGCCTTCATCCAGGAACAGAGTCTCGGGATCCATTACAACAAGTCCAATGACCTACTCGACTACGTCGTCGACCCGGCGGTCTTCGCATACGAAGACGGCATGGTCGCAATCCCCGACGGCCCCGGTCTCGGTATCGAAGTCAACGAGGAATACGTCATCGAACGAGCCAAAGAGGGCGCACGTTGGCGCAACCCGGTCTGGCGCCACAAAGACGGTTCCTTCGCGGAGTGGTGACGGATTCCGCAGGGCCGAGGCGTCACGTGTGACCCTCGCCCGAGTCTGAGGGTCCTACGTCTCGAAAATCTCCGACGTTGCGTTGCAGCGGCCGTGGTGAACCGTATCGCGAGGGCGCTACCATTTCCACCGAGGGGGTCGCATCATGAGGATCGTCGTAGCCGGGGCGACCGGCACCGTCGGCAGGCACGTCGTTGCGGTCGCCCAACGCCGTGGTCACGAGGTCGTCCCGCTGTCACGGTCGACCGGGCAGGACGTCAGTACCGGCGTCGGACTCGACGCGGCGCTCACGGCAGCGGATGCCGTGATCGACGTCACGAGCGTGGCGAGCACCTCAGCCGCAGCATCCGTCGAGTTCTTCGGCGCGGCGACCAGGCACCTGCTCGCCGCGGAAGTGCGCCAGTCGGTGGGACACCACGTGGCGCTGTCCATCGTCGGAATCGACTACCTGCCGCTCGGGTATTACGCCGGGAAGGTCGAACAGGAGCGCCTCGTCACCGCCGGGCCGGTGCCGTTCAGCATCCTGCGAACCACCCAGTTCCACGAGTTCGCGCGGCAGGTGCTCGGTCGCGCGTCGTTCGGCCCGATCGCCCTGGTCCCCGCCGGACTGCTGCGTCCGATCGCGGCCGCCGACGTGGCCGACGCCCTCGTTGCGATCGCCGACGGCACCGAGCGGGGACGTCACCGCGACCTGCGCGGGCCGCGGGATGAGATCCTCCTCGACATGGTGCGCAAGGTCATCCGGGCCGACGGGCGACGGATGCCGGCACTCGGGGTGTCCCTTCCCGGCGCGTACTGGCGCGGAATGCGTTCCGGGGTGCTGCGCGGCACCGGGGACGAGGGCGAGGCTCCCACGACATTCGACGAGTGGCTGACCGGCGAACGGTCGTCCTAGTCCTGGGCCGCACTCCCTGGAACCGGAGCGACCCGGTCTTCACTGGAACGGCAGCCGGCCCGGCTTCGACCACTGTCCGCCCGGCTAGCGCCGAGCCAGGGCAGCGATGAACCCGCCGACGAACGAATCGCCCAGTCCGATGGTCGTCGGCGCGGCGACGGTGAGCGCGAACGCGGGCAGGCACCGGACGGTGTGCCCCATCCGGTCCTCGAGATCGGAGGCGAACCGAGTACCGGGCACGCTGGGCCTCCGGTTGTCGACTTCCCGGTAGTCCCGCTCGGTGAAATCGTCCCCGTAGCAATATCGCGTGCTCGCCATCGTGATGCCGCCCTGGAGGCTCGCGCCATAGGAGGCGGCGAACTCGCCCAGGGCGAGTGACCAATACTTCGTGTGCACGACCAGGGTCGCGGCGGGGATCAGCCGCTGCAATTCCCGGAGCGCCTCGGCCACCTCGTCGACGGCCAGGAGGTCGACGGGGCGTCCCAGGTATGCCTGCATTTCGTCCTCGTTCATGCTGTAAACGTCGATCACCCCGATGAGCGCGTCGCGCACGTACCGGCTCATCGCCGGGACATGGAATCCGGCGTCCTCGTAATAGACGACGGCTGTTACCGGCAACTGCTGCATGTGCCGCAGGATGTCCACCAACCGTTCTTGGAGCAGGTCCGTGTCCTGGATGACGTTGAACCCCGAGATCAGGAACACCTCGGCATCTCGGAGCACCTCTCCGAGAGCGTTGCTCAACAGCAGCTGTTCGTTCGGTGGATCATTGGCGTAGATGACCCGATTCGGGTGCGGCGCACGCAGGTCGATGTCGCCGGCCTGGACGCGCGCGCCCGCGTTGAACTGCACGATGAGATGCGGATCGGTCGTGTCGTGGTCTGCGCTGCAGAGGTAGGCGCATCCCGCGGGGAGCAGCCTGCGAACGTGATCGTCGATGCTGACCAAGTGAACAGTGCTCTCGATGCCGAGCGCCTGCATCGCCATCGCGGCGCGCACGCACGTGCCGCCCAGGGTGATCCTTCTATCGAACCGGGCGGCGAACGTCTCCACGATGTCGGAGGAGGCGACGAATCGCTCTCCTCCGGCACCGCCCTCGAGGAAGGCGAGCAACGTGACGACGAGGTCCCGCTCGCTCATGACCGGGATCGAGGCATCCAGCTCCGACGCGCGAATGGAGTACTCGCGGATGAGGTGCTCGATCACCCGGGAGTCCCAGGCGATCTCGTAGTCGACGGTTCCGCCGAGCCCCAACACCAGTTTTTCGCGCATGGAGATATGTGCCATTCGATTAGTAGAGTGCTGCTTTTCCGGCCGCATTGAACAGGTCGATCTTCTGCGCCGCGGTGATCTTCATGGCGGCGACGCACGGCGGCTGGATCGTGTTCGGCTCCCGCACACCCGGGTCGGCAAGAACCTCCCGCATCTTGGAGTGGTACGACGATTTGATGTCGCTCGAGATATTGATCTTATTGATTCCCAGCCGCACGGCCTCCCCGATTTCCTGGTCCGGGTTGTTGGATCCGCCATGAAGGACCAGGGGGATGCCGACCTTGCCGGTGATCTCGCGGAGCAGGTCCAGCCTGAGCTCTGGCTTCATGCCTGCGGGATAGATGCCGTGGCTCGTGCCGATGGCAATGGCCAGGCTGTCCACGCCGGTGGATGCGATGAACTTCACCGCGTCGTCGGGATCGGTGAAGATGATGGTCGCCGTGCCGTCTTCGGCCTCGCTGTCCGTCTTGCCGATCGTGCCGAGCTCACCCTCGACCGAGATGCCCACGGCGTGCGCGGCATCGACGACCCGCTTCGTGATCGCCACGTTGTCGGCGAACGGGAGCAGCGATCCGTCGATCATGACGGATGTGAAGCCGCTCTGGATGGCCACGAGCACCTGCTCGTAGGTCGCCCCGTGGTCCAGGTGGATGGTGACGGGTACGGTCGAGCGGTGAGCGCGCGCAATGATCGCGGGAAGCATGTCGACGCCGATGTGGCTCAGTTCGTCCGGGTGGATCGCAATGATCAGCGGGGAATTCTTCTCCTCGCTGATCTCGAAGAGGCCGTTCATCATCGCGTAGTCGCTGACGTTGAACGCCGGGACAGCGAAGTCGTTCGCATTCGCGACGGCCAGAAGGTCGATTCCATTCATTAACATGCGGTGGTTCTCCTTGGTTGGGGTGAGACGAGAGGGAAAAGGCAGACGCGGCTAGTTCTTGACCGCTCCTGCAGTCATGCCGCCGATGAAGAAGCGTTGGAAGAAGAGGAAGAGGAGCAGGACCGGGATGCACCCGAGGATGCTCATCGCCATCATCTGGTTCCACTCGTAGGAGTTCTGGCCCATGAGCAACTGGATGCCGATGGGCACGGTACGCATGTCCTGGGTGCGAGTCAGGGTCAGCGCGAAGAGGAACTCGTTCCACGAGATCATGAAGGTGTAGATACCCACCGAGACGATGCCCGGGATGGATATCGGCACGAGGATGCGCCAGAGCGCTCCCATCGCACTCGCCCCATCGACCCGGGCTGCCTCGTCCAGTTCCTTGGGCAGGGTGTTGAAGTAGCCGGTCATCATGATGATCGCGTAGGGCAGCGTGAACACCATGTAGGTGAGGATCAGGCCCAGGTAGGTGTTGTACAGGCCCAGAGTCACCATCAATCCGAAGTACGGAATGAGGAGTGTGATGGGCGGGACGCCCTGCACGCTCACGATGATCATGTTCAGGGGTTTCTTGAAGCGGAACTCGAACCGGCTGAAGGCATACGCCGCCAGGATGGCGATGAGGAGCGTGAGCACCGTCACGGACAGGGACACCACGTAACTGTTGATGAAGAACCGCACCTTGGTGGGGTCGGTCAGGATCGACGTGTACGCATCCCAGGAGAAGTTGTCCGTGATCAGTTTCGGCGGCGAGGCGAAGATCTCGGTATTCGACTTGAACGAGCTCGACGCCATCCATACCACCGGGAATCCGGCGAACACGGCGCCGATCAGCAGGCCGATGAACAGCCCGGCCTTCTTCACCAGGCGAACGCGTCTTTGGGTCGCAGCCATATCACTCCCGCGCTTTCTGGTATCGGGCATAGACGTATGCGAGGACTGTCGACACGACCAGGAGCAGGACGGCACTCGCGGAGGCCTGGGAGAACTCGTAGTTGCTGAAGGCCAGCTTGTACGTGAATGTGCTCAGCATCTCCGTTGCGTTGATGGGCCCGCCGCCGGTGGTCATCCAGATCAGCGCGAACTGCTGCGACGTCCAGATGACGTCGAGCAGGGACATGCTGATGATGATGGGTTTGAGCTGGGGCAGGGTCATGTGCCAGAACTGCTGGAGCGCTGAAGCCCCGTCCACCTTTGCTGCTTCATAGAGGTCCGTCGGAATTCCCTGCAGGCCGGCCAGGAGGCTGACCATGTAGAACGGGTACCCGGCCCAGATGTTGATGAACGTGACGGCCAGAAGCGCCGTTCCCGGTGTCGACAGCCACTCGATGCCGGTGGGAGTGATCCCGAGGCCGACCAGAACATAGTTGATAACGCCGTTCGGGTTGAGCAGGAGCCGCCAGAGGATGGCGATGATGGCGACCGTGAACAGCCAGGGCAGCACGTAGATCACCCGGAAGAGCCCGGTGGTGAGATTGCTGAGCAGTTTCGTATTGAGCATCATCGCGAACAACAGGCCGAGCACGAGGTGTGCGATCACGCTGACGATGGTGAAGATCGCCGTATTGAGTACGGCAGTCGGCAAGACGCCGTTGGTGAGGACCTTGACGTAGTTGTCCAGCCCGACGAACTCCGGATGCTTGTTGGTGATGACGTTGTCCATGACGGAGTAGCCCATGACCATGGCGATCGGGATGAACATGAGGATGAAGAGCAGGGCCGCCGTCGGGGAGATGAATCCGTACGGCGTGAGCCTGCCGGTCAGCGACTTTGCCGCGGTAGTCCGCTCAGCACCTGTGGTGCGTGTTGTTCTCAAGACGTGATCCCTCCTTGAGTTTGGGTGGCCGCGTCAGGCACGAGTCCTGACGCGGCCACGCGAGGCTGAGTTGTCTCCGACTGGCTAGAACTTCGCGGTCCAGGCCCCCTGGGCTTTGGTCAGCATGTCGTCGACAGACTGGGTTCCGGTCAGCGCGCCCTGGAACTGCTCGTCAAAGTCACGCATCAGCTGTTCCGCGACCGGGAGGCCGACGAACTCGTTGACGGGTGTGCCGCTCTTGTAGATGTCGAATGCCGTCTTGAAGAGCGGGTCGGTTCCGGTGAAGTCCGGAGTGGAGCTGGTGTTCCCGGGGAAGGCGTGGGCGAGAGTGGACAGGGTGGAGTTGGTCTTCTCACTCATCAGGAACTGCACGAGCTTCCAGGCCTCCGCCTTGTGCTTTCCGGTGTCGGAGACACCGATGCCCCACGACGCGTATGGGATGCCGCGCTTGCCGGTGAAACCGTCCGCCGCGGGAATGGCGGAAATGCTGAACTTGAGGTTCGGGTTCTTTTCCCGGATGCTCGTGACGTGCGACAGGGAGTCGATCATCATGCCGACCCGGCCGTTGGTGAATTCCTCCACCTTGTCCTGTTCCGTCATGGTGAGGGAACCGGGGGCGATGACGCCCTTGTCCCAGAGGTCCTTCACGTAATTGGTCGCGCTCTTCACCGCGGCGTTCGTGAGGTCCGGGGCTCCGTTCTTGAGCATGCTGCCACCGGATGCCCACGCCCAGGACATGACGTCATTCTGGATTCCGTTCGGCGCCTGGAGGGAAAGCGGGAGGACCCAACCCTTGGCGTCCCCGGTCTTGGTGACAGCTTCGGCCGCCGCGGTGAACTCGGTGCGGTTGGTGGGCGGTGCCGTGACGCCGGCCTTGGCCAACAGATCGTCGTTGGTGAACATGGGATAGACGAAGTTGAGCACCGGGATCATGAAGGTCGAGTCCTTGATCTTGACCTGGCTGGCCAGCTGGCTCTCGTCGTACCCGGCGTCCTTCATCAGCTGGGAGAGGTCGGCGAGCGCGCCCTGCTTGGCGAAGTCGCTCACCCAGGCCCCGTCAAGTCCCACAACGTCGGACATGACTCCCGAGGCCGCGCCGGCAACCGTCTGGTCCTTGGTTGCCGCGTACGGCGCGCTGAGCAGCTTGACCGTAATGTTCGGGTTCTCCGTCTGAAATTCGTCCATCAGGGTGCGCAGTGCACCAGCGGGCAGTTCCGGCTCCCACCACTGGGAAAACTCCAGCGTGACCTTCTCGTTCGGATCCGCAGTCGCGGTGACCGAACTACTGGTGCTGCACCCGGTGATGAGGGTGACGGCCATTCCTGCGACGACAAGAGGGACGACAGCCCTCCGGACCATAGCGCCTTTGCTATTCATGGTTCTCCATTCCAAGTTTTGCTGTGTTCTGCTGTTGTATGCGCTTTTCTGCGCCTTGTTGCATGATAGTAGCGGAGTGAATTGCCGATCGTCAAGCATACAAAAGCACCAATTTGTACGCGCCAACACTCTGATTTCGCCGGATTCACCGGTCGAGCCGACCAAGTGGGAGTCACTCATGCATGCAGGGTCATGCGTGAAACTCCGGAATTGGCCCGATGAAATCGACAAAGCACGGAACGAAAATGCAAGAAAATGCTAATATCAGGCATGTCCCCTTCCCCGACCCCGCGTTCGAACCGGCCCGATCAGGCCGCCCGCCTGCCCGCGGGACGCAAGGCCGATCTCGCCCTGTACGTGTCAGAAGCAGGTCAGGTCACGGTCGGGGCTCTCGCGGAGCACTTCGGAGTCTCGGCCGACACCATCCGAAGGGACCTCGACCAGCTCGATGCCGACGGGGTACTGGTCAGGACCCACGGCGGAGCGGTCAGCCAATCGGTCATGGAAACGACGGAGAAGAAACTTGACCTCCGGTTGCGGTTGCAGACATCCGCGAAGGACAAGATCGGCGCCCTGGCGGCCGGACTCGTGCAGGACGGCTCCGTCATCATGATCAACGCCGGCACGACGACGCTGGCAGCGGTGCGCCACCTGGACAAGCACCGCAACCTGACGGTGGCCACCAACAACCTCCGTATTCCGATCGAGATGCCACCGGATGTCTGTCGTGACCTCTATGTCTTCGGCGGCGCCGTGCGCCTCAGCGGCCAGTCGACCATCGGACCCGTCGGGTTTCAGTTCGCGGGTAGCGGGAATGACCTCGATGTGCGCTGCGACCTGGCCCTGATTTCAGTGGGGGCCGTCTCCGCCGATGGCGGATACTCGACGAGCAACCTCGCCGAGGCGGTCATGATGAGCGAGATGGTCGCCCGGGCTTCGCGCGTCGCGATCCTCGCGGACTCAACGAAATTCGGGCGTCAGCTTTTCGCCCAGGTCGCCGAGCTGGGCCGGGCTGACTACTTCATCACGGACCAGGCCCCGCCGCCCGACCTGGCCAAGGCCTTCCGGAAGAGCAATGTGGAAGTGCTGACTCCGCCGCCCGGCTCACCGGACAAGCCCGACCTGCGACAGGCCCCCTGAGGCTCGTCTCTCGTTCGGCGGACCGGCCCGACAGGCCCGACAGGCCGTAGCGTGCCCGCCTGCTAGCCGAGCAGGGCGCGGAGCCCGACGAGCGCGGTGAGCTGGTGCTCATAGATCGGCGCGTTCCCCGCGGACACGTCATCGCCGCGGCCGACGTGGAACGGGTTGATGCGCACGATCGGGACGTCGTACCGGGAGTGCAGGTCCCAGGTCAGGTTGCGCAGGTTCATCACGGTGAGGCCGACCCCGATCTCGAGGATGACCGTGCTGCCGGGGTCCTCCGCTGCGAGGGGGCGCTGGTAGTCGAGGAAGTCGTCCTCCTGGAGTTCGTTCGCGGCGTTGTTGAACCAGTAGTCGTCGAAGAAGAGCACGTTCGGCCGGGCCAGGCTCCCGCAGGTGGGACAGGAGGTGGTGGCAAGCGTCGGGTCGACGGTCGGGAAGACGCCGTGCGCCTCCGGTTCGGCCAGGCACTGGGAGCGATCGTAGGCGCCGTGGATCTCGAGGAGCTTCTCGGCAGGGAAGCCGTGGTCGGTGAATGCGGTATCGACGTTGGAGGTGAGCACGAAGGAGTCCTTCGCGGCGGCATCCAGCCAGTCCTGGAGCACGAAGTACGGGTCGGCGGGCCGGGAGGGTTTCTCCGATTCGCGCATCTCCCGCCAGGTCTCGCGGAAGAACGCGGCCTGCTGGTCGGGTTCCTCGAGCCAGAGCGGCGCGCAGGAATGCTCGAGGTTGGTGTGGCCGTAGTGCGAGACGGTGTCACCGTATGCCGCGTTGTCCCCGGTCCAGTAGACGGGCGTCCCGATGTCGGCGCTCATCCCGGCACCGGCGATCACGATGACGCGCTGCGCCCGCGCGAGCAGTGCGCGACTCGGGGCGAGCGGGGTGTGCAGAACGGATGCTGCCGGTTGGGCGGACGGGACGGGCACGGAGTATCTCCAGCTGCGGCCCGATTCGACGGCCGCCCTTCCATTGTGCGCCTCAGGACAGCGGCCGGATGAGTGCCGGGTCCTGCCGTTCGGCGTCGGGCACCCGTACGCTGTTCACCCGCCGGGACACCGGGTAGCTCTCGATCTGGGCTGCAACTGCGATCGACGTTCGGTCGAGCAGGTCGAGCAGGTGATTCGGGTCGGTGAGCTTCCCCGGTCTGAGCCACTCGTCCCACACATTCCGTTCGAGGAATGCGGGCATCCGGTCGTGGATCTCGCCCGAAGCGTCGCGGGCCTCCCTCGTGATGATCGTCATGCTGTGGGACCAGGAGTCGTCACTCTCCTTGCGCGCCGCGTAGAGTCCGGCCGCGGCGAGGAGCCCGTCGCCGTGGATGAAGTGCGGCTGCTTGCCGTCTGGGAGGTCCTCCCACTCGTAGTAGCCCGTCATCGGGACGATGCACCGGCGCGAATCGAAGGCCGTGCGGAACATCCCGTTGGTGGCAACGGTCTCGAGGCGTGCGTTGATCGGCGCGGGTCGTTTGCCGCCGGTCGACCAGGCCGGCGTGAGCCCCCAGGTCGCCGTGTCCACCTCGCGGGTGATCGTTCCGTCGTGTTCCCACTCGCGCACCACGGGAACCCGATCGGTCGGCGCGATGTTGTACGACGGCCGCCAGTCCCGAAAGTCGCCGCCGGTCGCGACGAACTCCTGGATCAGATCGTCGGTGTCCTTGTCCATCGCGAAGCGTCCGCACATGTGCTCAGGGTATTCCGGCAGGTGCGTCCTAACAATCGCGCCGCTAGGCTGTGCGAATCCGGCAATCGCATCTCTGGAGGAGTCGCCATGGGTCTCTTTTCGCCCGGTTTCATGGGCCGTCGCCGCGAACCCGTCCCCGGGCTGCCGCCGGGACAGCACCTCGTCACGGACTTCCCGGTACTCTCGATCGGACCCACCCCGCGGGTGCCCACCGAGGAGTGGCTCTTCAGCATCACGAGCGAGTCCGGGCTGATGACCACCTGGACCTGGGACGAGTTCCAGGCGCTGCCGCAGGAAGACGTGACCGTCGACATCCACTGTGTGACGAGCTGGTCGAAGTTCGGCACCGGCTGGCGCGGCGTCTCCCTCGACACGCTGCTCGAGGGCGTCGACACCGGGGCCGGGTTCGCGATGGCCCGCAGTTACGGCGGGTACACGACCAATGTGCCGCTCGACGAGCTGCGCGGCGGCAAGGCCTGGGTGGCGCACCAGTTCGACGGCGCCCCGCTGGCGCCGGAGCACGGCGGCCCTGCCCGGCTGCTCGTGCCCGCGCTGTACTTCTGGAAGAGCGCGAAGTGGGTGCGGAGCATTGAGCTGTCGACCCGCAACGATCCCGGTTTCTGGGAGCAGAACGGGTACCACATGCACGGCGACCCCTGGCGTGAAGAACGGTACTGGTGAGCGACGTCCCGGCGAGCGCCGCCCGTTCCACGTGGAACGCATCGGACTGGCACGACGCCCTGGTCGTCGAGGCCTACGCCGAAACCCCGACGGCCCGCACGATCCGGATGCGGCTGCCCGCCTCAGCCGCCCTGCCCCAGCTGCCCGAGCTCGTCGCGGGCCAGCACATCGACGTTCGCCTGACCGCACCGGACGGCTACACCGCCGTGCGCTCGTACTCGCTCGCCTCGGCCGCACCGGGTGGGGTTCTCGAGATCACCGTTGAGGAACTCGACGATGGCGAGGTCTCGCCGTATCTCGTGCGCGGCCTCGATGTCGGCGACCGGCTCGAGATCCGCGGACCGATCGGCGGCTGGTTCGTCTGGCGGGAGGAGGAACCCGCGCCGGTGCAGCTCATCGCCGGCGGCTCCGGCGTCGTTCCGCTGATGGCCATGATCCGCGCCCATGAGGCGGCCGCGCACCCGGCTCCGTTCCGCCTGCTCTACTCGGTGCGCTCACCGGAGATGGCGTACTACCGCGCCGAACTCGAGGAGCTCGCCCGGGTCTCCCCGCGCTTCGACCTCGACTGGGTGTACACCCGGCGTGCCCCGAGCGGATGGCCCCACGCACCCGGCCGCCTTGACGTCACCGGCCTCGCGGCGAGCGTTCAGACCCTCGGCACCAGCGCGCTCACGTTCGTGTGCGGCGCGACCCCCTTTGTCGAGTTCGTGGCGGACGCCCTCGTGCGGGCTGGCCGGGATCCCGCCCGGATCCGGACCGAGCGGTACGGCGGCGCGGACGGCGCCTGACGTTTCCGCGCCCCCGCGCCCCTGCGCACGCGCTAAGTCGGAGATTTTCGCGACACGCCGCATCCGCCGACCGGCCCAGCGGCGTTTCGCGAGAATCTCCGACTAAGCCGGCTCAGCCGACGGCGCTCGAGACGAACAGCACAGCCTCGCTCGCGACGAGGTCGTCGAGCTCGAGCACCCGGTCGAGGTCGTGCCCGGCCGCGAGCGCCGCGGCGTGCTGCTCGGGCGTCTGGGGCGCGAGGCGCCCCTGCATGAATCCGCCGAGTGCCCGCACGGCGCAGGCCGCGATGATGCCCTCGGGTGTCCCACCGATGCCGACGACGACGTCGACGTCGGTTCCTGAGGTCGCGGCCGCGACGGCGGCGACGATATCGCCCTCTCCGACGAGCCGGAGCTCGGCGCCGGTCGCGAGGATCTCGGCGATGAGCACCGCGTGACGGGGCTTGTCGAGCACGACGACGACGAGGTCGCTCACGGCGACCCCGGTGACGGCGGCGAGCCTGGCGAGGTTCTCGGCGATCGGGCGGCGGATGTCGACGACCCCGTGGCCGGCCGCGCCGCAGATGAGCTTGTCCATGTAGAAGACGTCGACGGGATCGAACATCGTGCCGCGGGGGGCGAGCGCGATCACGCAGATCGAGCCGGGGAGACCGGAGGCCGCGAGGCGGGTGCCGTCGAGCGGGTCGACGGCGACGTCGCAGAGCGGGGCGCCGCCCTGGCCGAGCGCCTCGCCGTTGGCCAGCATCGGGGCCGCATCCTTTTCGCCCTCGCCGATGACGACGGTGCCCTCGAACGGAGCATCGGCGAGCACGTCCCGCATGGCCGTGACGGCGGCGTCGTCGATGGCGATCTTGTCGCCCCGGCCGAGCCAGGGCAGGCAGGCCGCCGCGGCGGCATCCGTCGCCTCACGCACGCGGGCGACGAGGGCGGCGGGATAGGAGTGCGCGCCGAGCACGACGGCGCCGGAACCGGAGCCACGGGGGATGCCCGTCGGCTCGATTTCCGGCTCGGCGGAGGGACGGACGGGGACGGGTGTACCGGAGACTGGAATGGCGTCAGCCTAACTCTTCCGTGTTACGAACGCGGGTCACGAGCTCGCCAGCGCCCTGCCGTCGGCGTCGAGGTAGTCTCGCCAGGACCGCTTCGGCGCCCAGCCGAGCAGGCGCTGCGCCTTCGCGCTCGAGATGCCCGAGGCATCCGGGCGGGAGAGGGGCCGCAGCGGGATCGTGTCGCCATAGTGCTCGTGCAGGATCGCGGCGAAGTCGCGCCCGCCTGCAGTGTCCGGCGCGGCGATGTAGAACACCTCATGGCCGGGCAGCTCCGATTCGGCGGCGAGCACGATGGCGTCCGCGAGGTCGTATGCATCGGTGTAGCTCCACAGGTTGCCGCTGGCCAACGCGGCGTCGCGCACGAGCGGCCCGAGGTTCTGCTCGTAGTTGTCCTCGTTCTGCACCCAGCTCGGCCGCAGGGAGATGCACCGGATGTCCGAACGTGCGACGGCGGCATCCATCAGCTGCTCCCCGAAGAGTTTGGTGAGCGCGTACGGGTCCTGCGGGTGCGCCGGGTGGTCCTCGTCGACGGGCGCGTACTCAGGCAGGAAGCCGCGCTCGGCGAACAGGAATCCCGGCACCGTCTCGCTCGAGATGTTCACGAAGCGCGGCACGCCGAAGCGGACGGCGGCCTCGAGAACGTTGAAGGTCGCCATCAGGTTGGTGCGGAACACGACGTGGGCGGGATTCGCGGTCGGGTCCGGGATCGCGGCGGTGTGCACGACAGCGTCGGCTCCGCGGATCACGGCGAAGGCCTCACCGGCATCCGTCAGGTCGGCCATCTGGTAGCGCGCCGCGCCCTCCACCGCCCGCTCGAAGACCGGGCGGGCGAGGTCGACCCCCGTCACGTCGTGGCCGGCTGCGAGCAGCGCCTGGACGGCGGCCCGACCGACTTTTCCGTTGGCACCGGTGACGACAACCTTCATGAGCGCTCCCTTGCTGAACGTGGTGAAAGCCTCACGCTACCGCGCCGGGGCCTGCCGGCTCCGCTCAGACGCCAATGTCGCGCTGGCGCAGCACGAGTGCCGTCACCGCCGCGACGAGCAGGGAACCGCCGTAGAACGCGAGGAGCGCAAGCGGCGGGGCCCCGTTCGTCATCGGGTAGTTTCCGAACGCCCAGTAGTAGGGCGAGAGCCCGTGCAACCACTCGAGGTCGGCGCTCTGGTTGCCGAGGGCGTTGAAGACGTAGCCGACGACCGCGACGAACGCTCCGGCACCGATGCCCCACACCTTGCGGCCCGTGAGCGCGCCGCCGAGCATCGCCACACTGCCGCAGAGCAGCACGAGGCCCGCGAAAAGCAGGCAGGTCTGGGCCAGGTACCCGACGTCGATGCCGAGCTGGCTCGGGCCGTTGAGGAGCGCGATGAGCACGAACATCAGGGCGGTGATCAACAGGACCTTCAGCACGAGCGCCGCGAACCGCTCCACGACCACCTGCACCCGGGTGACGCCGTGGGCGAGGGTCAGCTCGAGCTGGCCGGATTCCTCGTCGCCGCCGAGCATGGCCGCGCCCCAGCCGATCGAGGCGATGCTCATCAGCAGGAACCCGATCAGGCCGAAGACCGTCGCCTGGGTGTAGCCGGCCCCGGTGCTGATCTGGTCGTAATTGAGGGTACGGATCAGGGCCCGCGGCAGCGAGTCGATGAGCTTCTGCATCTCGGACGTGCCGATCATGCTCGGGTAGAGCGGCAGGTAGAGGAAGATCGCCGCCGCGATGCCGATTCCCCAGCCGAGCAGGGCTCGCCGGCCGTCTGCGAATGCCTTGCCGAAGATCGGCAGGGGCGCACGGCGGACATCCGTCTCCGTGGACGCGGTCATTTCGGTTCCTTCCTTTCCGCTCGGGACCCGCGGGCGGTTCGGGTCGCCCGGGAGGCCCTGTGCGACTCTGCAGAATCCTCCGGCGCGGTGTAGAGCGCGAGCACGGATTCCTCGAGGTCGGGTTCCTCGAGAACGAGATCCGTGAGGTCGAGCGTGGAGACGGCCTGGATGAAGGGCTGGATCGCACCCTCGAGGGTTGCGGTCGCCTCGGTGGCTGCGGCCCCAGCGGGGCTGGTGACGGCCATGCAGACGAGCCCGGCCATGCCGTCGAGCCGGCCCAGCCGCTCGGAGAGGTCGGCGGGGCGGATGCCGGTGGCCGTCATCCGCAAGTGACGCACGGCCGTTTGGCGCAGTGCCTCGACACTCGCGACGGTGATGATGCGCCCGTCCCGGAGGATCGCGACCTCGTCGGCGGCCTGCTGGATCTCGCTGATCACATGCGAGGACAGGAATACGGTCTGGCCGGCGTCGCGGGCCTCCTTGACGAGCAGCAGGAACTCCTGCTGCATCAGGGGGTCGAGCCCGCTCGTCGGTTCGTCGAGCACGAGGAGTTCCGGCTCGTGCATGAACGCCTGCACGATGCCGAGCTTCTGCTTGTTGCCGCGGGAGAGCTTGCGCACCGGCTGTGCGAGGTCGAGATGGAACCGTTCGGCGAGTTCTTCGATGTGCCCGGTGCGGACGGGACCGGAGATGTCGGCGTAGTGCTGCACGAGCTTTCGTCCGGTGATGCGGCCCTCGAGGATGAGTTCTCCGGGCAGGAAGCCGATCCGCCGGCGCAACTCGGGGCCGGCGTTGCGCGAGTCGGTGCCGAGAACGGTCGCGTGCCCGGAGCTCGGCCGGATGATGTCGAGCAGGGCGCGCATGGTCGTGGTCTTGCCCGCTCCGTTGGGGCCGATCACGCCGAAGACGCTGCCGCGGGGAACCGTGAAGGTCACACCATGGAGGGCCTGGGTGCTGCCGAAGCGCTTGGTGATCTCGACGGCCTGGATCGCGGCATCCGTGGGCGGGGACGACGCCCCGGGATGTGGCCAGCTCGCTGTTTCGACGTGACTCATCGGGTGTCCTCTCGACTGGGGTATTCCTGGGCCGGCATGGGCTCTGCCGGGGGTGCCGCAGCGGGCTCCGGCGTTGCCGCGAGCGCCTTCCGGGTGACGTTCAGCACGGTCTCGTCGGTGTAGAGCCCGTGGGTGTACAGCTCGACCGACGGCAGCGCGAGCCGCCGCATCGTCTCCTGGCCGAGACCCAGGCCCTCGAAGCCGAGCGACCGGGCGAGGTGTGCGCTCATCGTCATCATCGCCAGGCTCGTCGTCGCGATCAGGACCGCCACCGCGCGCGGGTCGGAGGAGGGGTTCATGGTTCCGTCCGCGATTCCGGCCCGGATGATCGCCTCGGTCTCGTCGACGATCGTGTCCACGAAGGTCCGGCCGGCCGCCGTCTCCTCCGCGATCGCCCGCGACAGGTAGGCGACGTCGACCTCGTATTCCGCGGGGTTCGCGAGGTATCCCTGGATCACGGCCTGGAGTCCCGCCGGGCTCGCCTTGTCGCGGGCCGCGGCCAGCATGGTGCCGATCACGAATTCATCGCACTCCCCGCGGAGGCGCTCCTTGCTGCCGAAGTGATGCACGACGAGGCTCGCGCTCACGCCGGCGGTGGCGGCGATCGCCCGCAGGCTCGATTTGCGGAAGCCGTCCTGAGCGAAATGAACGATCGCGGCATCCCGGATCAAGGCGCGCGCCGTGAGGTCCTCCGGTGGAGAGGGACGAGCTGTACGCATGTTCAACATGCTAAACACTTGTTCAGTGCGGGTCAAGGCCCTCGGTGCGTGACATGCCGGAGCCCGGGTGCTCGCCCTGCAGCCTGCAGGGCGAGCATCCGGGCTCCGGGACTTCCCTGTTGACGATCAGCCGACGGTGCTGCTGAGCGTTCCGATCCCCTCGAGAGTGATGTCGACGCGATCACCGGGATGAACGGCGACAAAGGTGTTCGGAGCACCGGTCATGATCACATCCCCGGGTTCCAGGGTGAGCCAGCGCGTCACGTATGCGAGTGTCGCGGCAACACTCGACGGGAGGTTGAACGACCCGGACCGGGCGCGCACCTCACCGTTGATCGCGACCTCTGTGCTCACGTTCTCGGGGTCGGCCACCTCGGTCTCGATCCAGGGGCCGAGCGGTGTGTAGTTGACTCCACTTTTGCTCTGGAAGTTCTTTTCGTCGACGGGCACCTGATCGACGTTCGTCACGTCGTTCGCGACCGTGAATCCGAGAACGTAGTCGAAGGCGTTTTCTACAGTGAGCGCGGTAGCCGATCGCCCGATGACGACGGCAAGTTCTCCTTCGACGTTGACCGTTCCCACGCCACGCTGAGCCAGGATCTCGTCGCCAGGCCCCGCGACGGTGTGTGCCGATTTCTGCCAGGCCTGAATGGGCAGGACGTGGTTGTTGTTGGTGAGGTTATGAGCAATTCCGACGACGAGGCCGGGTTGCACCGGGGCAAGGAGCACGGCACCGTCCATGGGTGTCGAGTCCCCGGTGAAGATGATTTCCCGGGCGAAAGGATCGATGATGAAGTCCCAACGATCGTCCACGGCCACCGCAGAGCGGGGCCCTTCTGGAGTTTCGAGTCGTGCTATCCGCATGCTGTGCTTTCTGATTTGGTCGAATGAGGAGAGAAGCTGCGTCAGCTGCCGACACGTGCGAGGAATTCCTTGTGCGACACCATGTGTTCGGGACGTGTCTCAACCTGAACCGCGCTGTCGAACAGTGCGTCGTTGAGAAGCGTCAGGTCACGGCCGCGGGTCTCGGGTGTCACGAAAGTCGTTGCGAACGTGATCGCGGCGAGGATGAAGACATAGATGGCCAGCGGCCACCAGGCCCCACCGCTGGCGCCGATGAGGAAAGCACCGAGGACCGGCGCGATCCCGCCGGCAAGGATGGCACTGAATTCCCGTGACGTCGCAACACCGAGATACCGGTGTTGGTTGCCGAACATTTCAGGAAGGAGCGCGCACTGCGCGCCGAGCATGGTGTTGACTCCGAGGCCGATTGCAACGGCGATCACGATGATGACGATTACAGGGTTTCCGAGCGACAGCAGCCACCAGCCGGGGAAGGCAAGCACCAGAAGGACCGCCGCGCCGAACCGGTAGACGGGGACCCGTCCGAAGCGATCAGAGAGGTGACCGGCGAACGGAACCGTCACCATCCCGACCAACGATCCAACCGCGACGGCGAGCGGGCCGATCCACGTGCCGACTCCAACGGTTGTGACCACGAAACTCACGGCGAGAGTGCTGAAGATATAGGAGCCCCCGTTCTCCGCCATCCGCAGGCCGATTCCACGCAGAACCGAGGGGAATGAGCCGCGGAAAACCTCGCGGAGGGGACTCTCGGCAACCTGATCCTGCTTTTCGAGAGTGATGAATGTCGGGCTTTCCCGCAGGCGCATCCGGATGAAGACGGCGACACCGATGAGCAGGATGGAGGCGAGGAAGGGAATGCGCCACACTCCCGCGAGCAGGACCTCCGTGGGGAGGGTGCCGAGGTAGACGAACACTCCCGCGGCAAGCAAGGTTCCTGCCTGAATCCCAATGAAGGGGAGGGCCGCGAAGAAGCCGCGTCGGCGAACGGGTGCGTATTCGGCCATAAGGACCGTCGCGCCCGCCTGTTCGGCGCCAGCACCGAAGCCCTGCAAGAGCCGGAGCAAAACCAGGAGAGCCGGGGCCCACAGGCCGGCCTGCTCATAGGTAGGCAAGACGCCGACGAGAGTGGATGCGCCACCCATGATGGCGATCGTCGTGAGTAGAACCCATTTACGACCGAGCTTGTCGCCGATCGTGCCGAAGAAAAGCCCCCCGAGTGGACGTGCGGCGAAGGCCACCCCAAAGGTGGCGAAGCTCGCGACCAGGGCAACGGCAGGTGTGAGGTTGGAGAAGAATACCTTGCTGAAAATCAGGGCCGACGCGAGCCCGTACAGGGCGAAGTCGTAATATTCCAGCGCACTGCCCACGCTTGATGCCAAAGTGGCCCGACGAAGATTCGCCGCGTAATCCGGATCCGAGGCCCCACTGGAACCGCCCGGTTGATTCTCACTGCTCACGATGTCTCACCCTCCATTGGATGACCCCTGAGTCGAATGAATTACTCGGAATTCACCCAAGTCGAGGCGTCGATGCGGGCGTCTGTGCCCGTAGGAATGATGCTACACCCGGCTGAACAGAGTTCGGCATTCTGAACGATTATTTTTCGACAGGAACAATCGTCGGTCGCGTCAGCTCCGCTGCCGCCATCCGAAGAGCCGCCAGGACGCGCGCCCGCTCCTCCGGCGAATCATTCGGGTGCACCAGCGACGCACCGATTCCGAACGATGGTTCTCCGCTTCGCGTCGAAGGGACGAGGACTGCCAAACCGACCACGCTCAAGTGGATCTCACCCTCATCGATGGCATATCCGCGCTCCCGCGTCATCTTCAACTTCCGCTGCAACGTCTCCAGGTCCTTCGTTGAACGATCAGTGAAAGTCACGAGTCGATTGGGGTCCGCGTACAGCGCTTCAACCTCGTCCGGTGGTAGTTCCGCGAGGAGTACCGTACCCACCGCGGTCGCTGACGACGGGTAGCGATCTCCGACGCCCGCAGACAACGGGAACCGCTCCCTCCCTTCGTACGCCGCCAGATAGAGGACCCTGGCTCCGTCCAACATTGCAATCTGCACAAGTTGTGTGGTGAGCACCTCCGACTCCTCGCAGATCCGGTAGAACTCCCGAATCTGGTCGAACCCTGCGAGGTAAGCGCTTCCGAGCTCGACCGCGCGTCTGCCCAGTAGATATCCTCCACCGCTCCGCCGGATGAGCCCGCCCTCTTCGAGCGACGCACACAGATTGGACGTCGACGACTTGGCTATACCCAACTCTCGCGCGATATCGCTCAAGGAACGGGCGCGGCCGGGCGAGAGTGCGAGCAGATCGAGGATCCTGACCGCCTTCAAGACTGCCGGCGCCTGAGCACCCTTTTCAACCTCGATGACGCTCATTCCGCTTCCTCCTTGGCGCCGCGCTGCGCCGCATGGCGGCAGCCGAAACACACCCCGATGGTACCAGTCGCCCACTTTCACGGGGCGACCACCATCCACAGTGGTGAATGCGGTTCTGTATGCTGTTCAAATGTCAACGTTGCCCCCCGCCGAATCAGGTCCTGTATCCGTGGGAATGATCGGGCTGGGAAACATGGGGTTGCCCATGGCCCTGAACCTGCTCCGCGCCAGCGGACCGGACAGGCACATCCGCAAAGTCACGGTCACGGGGCGATCACGAGAACGTTCTGCGGCGCTACTGGCAGCCGGAGCGGCATGGGCAGGCACGCCGCGCGAACTCGCGGAGCAGTCGGACGTCCTCATCCTCATGGTTCCCGATTTGCCTCAGGTGGAGGAAGTTCTTTTCGGGCCAGACGGCGTCGCCGAAGCGTCCACGGAGCTTGTCGTGGTCGTCTCGGCCACGGTCTCAGCTGCCGGACTGCGCACGGTCGACGCTCGACTCCGTCACGGTACGCACGGGCGAATGGTTCTTGTCGACGCCCCCGTCAGCGGCGGCACCGAAGGCGCGGAAGCAGGAACACTCTCGATCATGGTCGGCGGCGACGTCGAACCCGTCGCACGCGTCCTGCCGGTCCTCAGCGCCTGTGGGTCCCCATTGAGACTGGGGCCACTTGGAGCCGGCGCCGTGGCCAAAGCCTGCAACCAGCTCATCGTCGCTGCGACAATGAGCGCGATCGCCGAAGCGAGCGTGATCGCCGAACGCTCAGGCCTTGACCTTGGCGCCCTGTTGGACCTTCTCCAGGGCGGCTATGCGGGCAGCCGCGTTCTGGAGACGAAGGGTCGACGGCTCGTCGAGCGCGACTACACGCCAACAGGGGCGGCCAAATTCATGGTCAAGGACCTGAGTTTCGCGGCAGCCGCTGCTGCAGATACCCGCACGGTGGCCCCGACCCTGGCCGCCGTGCGGGAATCCTTCCTACGGTTGACCGAAGCGGGCCTCGGAGACCAGGATCTCGCCGTCATCCACCGATACGTCGGCAGTCTTTGATTTCATTGGTCGAGGCTTCGGCAGCTACTGAGACACCGCCGGAACCCGCAGGGACGTGACCGCAGCGGCAACAATTTCGCTGACCCCTGCGGCGATGTCGACGACGGTTCCCTCCTCGGTGTCGCAGAGCGGCTCAAGAGTACGGAGTTGGGACTCCAAAAGCTCAGGCGGCATGAAATGTCCTCCGCGGTCGCGGAGGCGCGCCGCCAGTAATTCAGGAGTACCAGAAAGGTGCACGAAGTACGTTCCAGGCGCCTCGGCACGAATCGCGTCCCGATAGCTCCGTTTGAGCGCGGAGCATGCAATGACGAGCCCCTGGCCATCGGCTCGCGCGGCGGAAAGGGCGCCGCCGACGAGCGAGAGCCACGGCATCCGGTCCGCGTCGTCGAGGGGACGGCCTGCGGCCATTTTGGCGATATTGGCCGCGGGGTGGAGCACGTCGCTGTCGATGAACGACTCGCCGATGGCCCGCGAAAGCTGTTCACCGACTGTCGACTTGCCCGCACCGCACACTCCCATCACGACGACAAGCGGATGTTGGACGGAGTTGATCATGGCGTTCTAGTCCCGTTCTTCGAAGCTGAGTAAGACCTTGCCGGATGCAGCGGGGTCACGGGCGATTTCGAAGGCCGCAGCGGCCTCACCAACGGGGAAGACCTGGGTCACGATTCCGCCGACGTCGAGGGAGCCGTCGGCGAGAGCGGCCACGACCTCGTCGATCTCGTCATTGAACCGGAACGATCCGACGAGTTCCAGCTCGCGGACGATCGCCAGCGAGATCAGGGCCGGCTGCTCGCCAGACGGCAGCAGTCCGACCATCACGATGCGTCCTCCACGGGTGGCACCGCGCACCGCCGATTCGAGTCCCCGGTAGTTGCCGGACGACTCGATCACGATATCGGCGTCGACGCGCGCAATCGCGTCCGCATCGGTGGCGAGGAGCGTTTGGGTCGCACCGAGCAGGCGCGCCCTCGACAGGGGCGGCTCGACCGTGTCGACCGCGATGATCTCCGCTGCGCCATGGTGCCGCAGCACGGCGATCACGAGCGACCCGATCGGACCGCACCCGACAACGAGAGCTCGTCTGCCGCGCACCTCGCCTGCTCGCCCAACGGCGTGCCACGCAACGGCGGCCGGTTCCACGAGAGCGGCGTCGCGAAGCGACAGCCCCTTCGGGAGTTTCCGCAGCATCCGGCTGGGCAGCGCGACCCGCCTGGCAAATGCACCCGACCGGTGCGGGAACCGGGCAGCACTGCCGAGATAGGTCCCGCCCGGTGCAAGATTCGGCCGCTCGATCGGATAGCGACTGCCATCACCCGGCCCCGGCGTCAGGGGGTGTACCGCGACACGGGTCCCGGCAACGGGTCCGGATCCGTCCGCGGCCGACGTGACGACCGTTCCGACGATTTCATGCCCGAGCAGAAGCGGCTCTCGGAGAATGGATTCTCCGGCCGCCCCATCGAGCCAGTAGTGCAGGTCTGATCCGCAAATGCCACCGAAGGCGACCTCAACGACGGCCTCATCAGCCTCAGGCCGCGGCTCTCCGATGACCTCGACCCGAAGGTCTCCCTTGGCGTGGGCGACAACGCCGAGAACGCCGGTGTGAATATTCGACATGTTGGACTCCTCTGTCCTGTGAATGTGGTTCCGTTCGCTGAATCCGCTGTGTGCAGGCCAGGTTCCTGACCGGGTCTCGTCACACCACGGCGGTCATTCCGCCGTCGACGAAGATCGTCTGCCCGTTGACGAAGTCCGACGCGGGCGACACGAGGTAGATCAGGGTGCCGACCAGGTCTGCGACATCGCCCCAGCGTCCGGCAGGTGTTCGCGTGCGCACCCAGGAGCTGAAGGCCTCGTCCGCGACCAGAGCCTTCGTGAGCTCGGTCGCGAAATACCCGGGCGCGAGGGCGTTCACTTGGATGCCGCTGACCGCAAGGTCAGCACACATGCCCTTCGTCAGCATGGAGATTCCGCCCTTGGTCGCAGCGTATGGCGCAATGCCTGCTCGCCCGAGCTGGCTTTGCACCGATCCGATGTTCACGATCTTGCCGCTGCCGCGGGTCACCATCCCTCGAGCGGCCTGCTGGCCGACCAGGAATGCACCGGTGAGGTTGGTCGCGACGATGTCGTTCCAGTCAGTGAAGGTGAACTCGGTGAACGGGGCCCTGCGCTGAATTCCGGCGTTGTTGACCAGGATGTCCAGCACACCCCACTCATTCTCGATCGCCGCGATTCCATCGGCGACGGCGGCCGGGTCGGTGATGTCGAAGGTGGATGCGATCGTTTCCACCCGGCCGGATTTCTCCAGCCCGGAGCGGGCCGCGTCAACCTGATCGCGGTTGCGTCCGTGGACGACAACCCGCACTCCCGCGTCCGCGAGGCCGCCCGCGAGCGCAAGTCCGATTCCTCGGCTCGATCCCGTGACGAGTGCCGTCTTCCCCGAGACGTCAAATAGCGTGTTCATCAGTTCTCTCCTGTGTCTTTCAGTAGAACTCGACGGTATCGACCCGGTTTATCAGGGGTTGTCCGTCGAGGAAGCGAGTGGCATTGCGGGTGAAGAGCTCGGCGATCAGCCGGTCCTCTGCAGCGTTGAGAGCGGCGGTGTGCGGGCTGACCAGGACGTTCGGCAGGTCCCAGAATGGGCTGTCGGTGGCGAGGGGTTCTTCGGCGAACACGTCGAGGGCCGCGAACCCGACCCGGCCGTTCCGCAGCGCACGCAACAGTTCGTCCTGGTCGATGACGGTCCCACGTCCCACGTTCACGACGGTCGCGCCCGGCTTGACCCGGGAAAAGAACTCGCTGCCGAAGAGTCCGTTGGTCGCAGCGGTCCCGGGCAGGGTCGCGACGACAGCATCCAGCTCGTGCGCCACGGAGGGGATTTCTTCGGGCTGGATGAAGCGGGAGACTCCCGGGATGTCCTGCGAGCCGCGGGTCGTGCCGATCACGCGTGCGCCGAGTGCGGCAAGACGGGAAGCGACTCCGGCACCGATGCCACCGAGACCGGCGACAAGGACCGTCTGCTCACTCACAAGCCCCATGGTCCAGCGGCCACTCCAGGTGTGGTCGTGCTGCTGGGCAAGGAGGCGCGGCAATGACTTGGCGCCGGCGAGCACCCCGAAGAGTGCGAATTCGGCGAGGGGACCGCCATGCACGCCGGCGGAAGTCGTGAAGGCAACCCGTTCCAGCTGCGCCGCGCTGAGCTCTGCGGCGGCAACCTGTCCGCCGCCGCCCGCCGCCATGGTTTGCACCCAGCGCAAGCGCGGGTTGACTCCGACGGTCTTCTTCAGTGCCGCGGAATCGACGTCCGGGATGCCATAGAGCACATCCGCGCTATCGACGAGGGCCGTGAAACGCTCCTGCTGCGCAGCGGTGCGGTGGAAGGAAGGGTCGCCGTTGAAATCGCCGGGATGGCGCTGCGGGGGCAACAGCTCCTGATCGCGGATGAGCTGCAGGCGGGGTTCACCCGTTTCGATGCGGTGGCATAGTTCCTCGGACAGTGGAGCCGCGACAACGACTCGAAGGCGAGTATCTGATTCGATCACTGTATTTACCCTTTTCTGCGCCGAATAGGGGTCGGTGTGCGGCGCTCCTGAATGTCAAGCTGCATCCATCCTACTGAACAGAGTTCGCTAGAGTGAACGGCATGTCAAACCAACGTAGTTTTCCTGTTGCAAATTCGCTTACTGTCGGAGTCATTGGATTGGGAGTGATGGGCCGCCCGATGGCTGCAAGCCTCCTGCGCAGCCCTGCAGCCTCCTGGAACGTTGTCATCAGCGGACGAGGACGCGAACGCTATTCCGAACTCTTGGATTCGGGAGCCTCCTGGGCGGAATCCCCGCGGCGGCTCGCTGAACAGGCCGACATCATCGTCGACATGCTCCCGGACCTTCCGCAACTTGAACAGGTTCTGAACGGACCCGACGGTATCGTTTCGGGTATCACGACCCCCACTTTGTTGGTGATTTCCTCTACGTCCTCCGCGTCCGGCATCCGTGAGCTCGCGGACAGGCTCGCAACTGAGACCAACGGTCTCCTCCACGTCGTCGATGCCCCTGTGAGCGGCGGCGAAGACGGTGCGGTCGCGGGGACACTCTCGATTATGGTCGGCGGCAGCGCTGACGATGTCGACCTCGCACTGCCCGTGTTACGGGCCATCGGCGCCCCGGCGCACCTCGGTCCGCTCGGTGCCGGCGCAATCGCCAAGTTCTGCAATCAACTCATCGTGGCGGCGAATATTCTGGCGCTCGGCGAGGCTGCGGTCCTGGCGGAACGGAGCGGCCTCGACCTCGGCGCCCTCTTCGACCTTCTCGAAAACGGGTACGCGGGCAGCCGGGTCCTGGACAGCCGGAAGCGGCGTATCGTCGACGCGGACTATCGCCCGTCCGGAGTCGCGAGGTACATGATCAAGGACCTCCGCTACGCACTCGAAGAAGCCGATCGAACCGGCACCGATGCCGCTCAGCTACGTCTGCTGCTCGACACCTTCACCGATCTCACCGCACACGGTTTCGGCGACCAGGACATTGCGGTCACGCGGGCCTATGTCGAGTCGAAGAACCCGCCACCGGTCGCAGTCGCCTGACCGCACCCTGATGGTCCGATGTCTGCCACACAGCGGGCAGGCACCGGCTGAGAATCGCGCCCGCTCATCAACAGTCCCACTGTGGGAAAATCAGGTGAACCCTGGAGGTTTCCCATGTCAACCATTCCCACAGCACTTCCCGTCCTGCCGGCGTCCGTCCACCTCGCCCCCGGCGTCGGCGGGCTCCCCATCGTCCGTGTCACCGGCCGCGCCGGGTCGGCCGAGGTGTACCTGCACGGTGCGCACGTCGCCTCGTGGGTTCCGGCCGGCGGAGCCCCCGTGCTCTGGATGAGCGCGGCGAGCCGCTTCACCCCGGGCACCGCCATCCGCGGCGGAATCCCGATCTGCTTCCCCTGGTTCGGTCCGAACGCAGCGGATACGACGGCGCCGGCCCACGGGTTCGCCCGCGTGACCGAGTGGCAGCTGTCCGGCGCCGCCGAGGTCGCTGACGATGTGGTGCTGACCTTCCACCTGACGGACTCGCCCGCGACGCGCGCGTCGGCGTGGCCGCATCCGTTCGAAGCCCGCTACACCGTGACCGTCGGTGCGACGCTCCGCCTCGAGCTGACCGTGACCAACCGGGACACGGTGGCCGTGACCGTCGAGGAGGCGCTGCACAGCTACTTCGCGATCGACGACATCCACCGGACGACGGTCGCCGGGCTCGAGGGCGCCCCGTTCCTCGACAAGGTCGCGGGCGGCACGCTCGAGCCAGGGGCCGACGGCCCCGTTGGCTTCGTGGCGGAGACCGACCGGATCTACCCCGGCACCACGGCCACCACGGTCATCAAGGACGGGACGCGCAGCATCGCCGTCGCGAAGACCGGCTCCGAGAGCACCGTCGTCTGGAACCCATGGATCGACAAGGCCGCGGCAATGGCGGACTTCGGCTCCCAGGAATGGACCGGCATGGTCTGCGTCGAGACCTGCAACGTGGGCGCAGCCGCGATCACCCTCGCCCCCGGCACGAGCCACACGATGACAGCGGAGTTCACCGTCACTGAAGCAGCTTGAGAGTCACCTTTCCGGTCGAGAGTGACCGCTGTAACGGGCACTCTCGACCGGAAAGGTAGTGGTCAGGAGGCGGTCGGGGAGACCGGGGCGTCGCGGAGCAGCCAGCCGATGGCGTCCGCGGCGCTCCACCCTTCCGGATGTGCAGCGAGGAGCACGGCGGCCCCGTCGATGTCGTTGCCGAGCGTCAGCAGCGGCGCCTCGACGTAGCCGGTCTTGCGGGTCTGGCCGAGGCCGACGGTCGCGGTGAGCGCGTTGCAGAGGCAGGCGCGGCCGGCAGCATCCTCGGCGGTGCCTCCCTTGCGCACGTACATGTGCACGGGTTCGCTCGGGCAGCGGAACCCGACCGTGCCGTCCTTCTTCGCATAGGGCTCGCGCAGGTAGCTGAGGTCGCAGAGACGCACCCGGTCGGCGTAGACCGCCGGTTCGGACAACGTGCCCGGCAACTGGGCCACCTTGAACGGGAATCCCGTCGGCGAGGCGGCGGCGTCGGTGCGGATCGAGAGCTCCGTCGCGTCGAGGCGGCCGAGCACCTGGTCGCGCAGTTCGGGGGCGAGGCCGGACTCCTGGCTGAGCGCGAACAGGGTGCCGACCTGCACGCCCTGTGCTCCCGCGGCGAGCGCGACGGCGAGGCGTTCCGGCTGCCCGTAGCCGCCGGCGAGCCAGAACGGCAGGCCGAGTTCGGCGATCTTGACGATGTTCGCGTCGTCGCGCGGGCCGTAAATCGGCTGGTCGTCGTCGTCAAGGGTGAGCCGGCCGCGCGGGGGCGCGTTGTGCCCGCCTGCCGTCGGGCCCTCGATGATGAACCCGTCCGGGCGGATGTCCGCATCGCGCGCGAGGTAGAACGCGAGCACGTGCGCCGAGACGATGGCGAGGAAGAACGGGCGGAGTAGCGGCGGGAAGATCTCCGGCGTCAGCCCGAGGACGTCGACGGGATCCACGCTCACGGTGTGGACGGCATCCGCTTCGGCCCCGTGCACGTCGATGTCGATCGTGCCGACCCGGCCGGCGGCGAGCTCATCGAGGAGGTGCGGGATCTGGCGCGGGATGCCGGCGCCCATCAGGACGTAGTCGACCCCGGCGAGCATGGCGCCGAGTGCGGCCGGCGGGGTCGCCATCTGCACCTTCTCCATGTAGTTGATCCCGACGATCCCGGTGTGGCCCTCCTTGGCCAGCCAGACCTCGGTGAAGTTGCCGAGCACGCTGAGCTCCTGCTGCTCGCGGGTGGGCTTCAGGGACAGTTTGGGTACGGGAAGGTACGGCTCGCCCTCCGCGCGGCCCTCGGCCTGGAAGTAGCGCTCGAGAACGGGCCCGACCAGTGCGGGAACCGGGAACGCGGCGAGCGCCCGGCGGATGTGTCCGCCGGCGTCGCCGTCCTGAAGCCTGCGTGTGAGGACGGAGTCGAGGGCGACGCCGGAGACGACGCCGAGCTGGCCGGTGCGGGCCACCGCATTGGCGAGCCGCCAGGACGAGACGGCCATGCCCATGCCGCCCTGGATGACCACGGGCAGTGTTCTGTCGGACAAGAGGGCCTCCGTCGATCTGCGCCGGGGCGTCCGCCGCGAGAACGGGGGTGCCACTGCAGTCGCTGAGACCGGGGGTGATCAGTTGCAGGGCGCAGGGCAATCGTAACTCACGGCATATTCCCGAATCGGGTTGCATTCGGGCCGCGACCCCGTGACCGGGATACCGGATCGTGGCAGACTCGATGAGTAAGACGGAGATGGAGGCTGGCCTGCACCCGCGCCAGAGTCTGCGGGCAGGCATGTGATGACACACCATGTGAGACAACGCTTGTAAGCGAAAGGACGCTTGACATGAGTTTCATCGGATTTCTACTTCTCGGCCTGATCGCCGGCGCGATCGCCAAGGCCATCCTGCCCGGCACCCAGGGCGGCGGCTGGTTCGTGACCCTGCTCCTCGGAGTGGTGGGCGCGATCCTCGGCGGCTGGCTCGGGTCCCTCCTCTTCGGCGTCGGCATCGGCGATTTCTTCCAGCTGTCCAGCTGGTTGCTCGCCATTGCAGGGTCGATCATCGTGCTGCTGATCTATGGCGCCGTCGTCAACCGGAGGCACACCGCGTAGCGGCGGCCGCACACGCCCGGTGCATCACCACCGTCACCTGCGCTGCCCGCCTCAGAAACGGCAGCCGCGACTCTAGCGGTGCTCTGACACCGCGGTGACGTCGTGGAGGTGATGCACCGGGTCATGCACGAAGTACTGTCCCATCGTCGTCACAGTGAACCGGGCGCCGTCGCTGCGCCTGCCGACCCGACCGAGTTCGGCGGCGGGGACCGCGGTAAACGCAACGGCCGCGGATGCCGCGGCCTCGGCCAGTTCGACGGCGACCCGTTCCGGGGCCTGCTCGCCGTACCGTTCCGCCACGGCCGTCGCGTCCTGGTCCCAGTTCGGGAACAGGGGGTCGTCCTCCGAGCGCATCAGCGCGAGCCGGACGGTGAAAATACGGAACACATCGCGAACATGGGCGGCGTACTCCAGGGCGGACCAGGTGTGCTCGCTCGGCCGCACCGCGACATCCGCTCGCTCGAGCACGGGCAGCCAGGCCGCGGCGTTCTCGCGGATCAACCGTGGGATGTCCTCGAAGACGACATCCGCGGCGACGAAACCGCACTCGGGGCAGTGGCGCTCGAGCACCCAGGTCCAGTCCTTGGTGTCCGGGGGAATATTCATGCCGCGAGCCTACCAATCCGCTGTGAGGTTCATTCCGAACTACTGGCAACCGCACCCCCGCGGTCTCTACCAGGAGGAAATCTCATGCGCACTTCACCGAACCGCCTCGTCGCCACCGTCTTCGGAGCCGTCTACCTGCTCGTCGGCCTGCTCGGCTTCGCCGTCACGGGCGGGGTCAGCTTCATCGCCACCCAGGGCGGGCTCCTGCTCGGCCTCTTCGCCGTCAACCCGCTGCACAACGTCGCCCACCTGCTGATCGGCGCCGCACTGCTCATCGCCGGCCTCTCGGGCGTCACCGCGGCCAAGTCCGTCAACACCACGATCGGCGCGGTCTACCTGCTCCTCGGCATCGTCGGGTTCTTCATCGCTGGCTCGGAGCTCAACATCCTCGCCCTCAACACGCCAGACCACTTCCTGCACCTCGCCAGTGCGATCGTGCTGCTCGGTGCGGGCCTCGCCGCCGACAAGGTCGTCCGCCACTCCGCGGTCGCCTGAACCGCCGGCCGCTCCACACCCGCATTCGCCACGCAGCACGCCGCACCACGCATCCACGAACAGGAGCTTCGATGACCCCGATCAGCCGCCTCTGGCTCTCCTCTGCCGCCATCGGCGCGGGAACGATCCACCTCGCCGTGGGTGCGAGCGCCCCGGTGCTCCTCATGATCACCCTGGTCGGGCTCGGCGCTGCCGAGCTCGGCTGGGGCGCCGTAACGCTGGTCCGGGGGCGGGCACTCGCCCCCGGGGCAGCGCTCTTCGGAGCCCTGATCCCTGTCTTTGTCTGGGGCGCCGTCGCAACCCTCGGCAGCGGCCTCGGCGTGCCGGCGACCGCGACCGGCCTCCCGCTCCAGCCGATGGCCACCGCAACCCTCTTCGACCTCTTCCTGGCCGGCTCCCTTGCACTCGCCCTGCGCCGCACCCGCCGCGCCGCCAGCACCGGCACCACCACCACCACCGAGCGCGTTCCGAATTCAGGAGTTCAGGCCGAATCCGGCCCGAATCGCCCCGAGCCAACCCGAATCAGGCACCACGTCCTGGATTCGGCACACACCCCAGCGGGTGAGACGGCCGGCGGGTGGCGCTTCCTCGCGGCTCTCACGCTCGCCGCCCTCGTCGTCTCCGGGCTCACCACACCGGCGCTGGCCGCGACGGATGCCGGCGCGCACGCCGTCCCGCACGGCTCGCACGGTCTTCCCTCGGCCCCGACCCCCGAGACCCCGGCCGGCCACCACCACTAGCCGCGGGTCAGGACGCGGGCAGGGCGCCCTGGCTGCCCATGAACCGCTGCACGTCCTCGTCGACGATGATGTCGCTCGGCCGCAGCGGCCGGGTGAGGTAGAGCCCGTCGAGGCCGGTCAGCCGGCTGAGGGCAACGTAGGTCTGGCCGGGGCTGAAGACCCTGGTGCCGAGGTCGACGATCGCCCGTTCGTACGTCGCGCCCTGGGACTTGTGGATGGTGACCGCCCAGGCCAGCCGCAGCGGGAACTGGGTGAACTCGGCGACGACGTCCCTGCTGAGCTTCTTCGTCGCCTGGTTGTAGCTGTACTTGTACTTCTCCCACACGGCCGGCTCCACCTCGTGCGTCGTGCCGTCGATCTCGACGTAGACCGTCGAATCCACCTTCGTGACCGTGCCGATGCTGCCGTTGACCCAGCGCGCGCCGCCGTCGAGCGGGGAGTCGTTGCGCAGGAACATCACCTGGGCGCCCACCTTGAGCTCGAGCACCGCGTCCGCTGGATAGGTGCGGCCGCCGAAGTCACCGGTGACCTCTGCCTTCGCGGTGAGCGCCTTGCCCGGCAGTCGCTTGAGCGCGGCCGCGTTGATCCGGTTGACCGCGTCGTTGCGGGTGGCGAGGGTAATCACGCCCTCTGCAGGCGGGGTGCGGGCGCCCGCTGCGTTGAGCGCGCCGCCGATCTCCGCGGTGACCTGCCCGTAGCGCACGGCGTTCAGCATGTGCCGGAAGTCGGCATCCCGCTGCCGGTGCACCTCGGTCAGTTCGAAGATGCGCAGTTCAGCGCCCTTCCAGACCTTCGCGTCGAAGAACCACATCGACCGGTAGGTGTCGGTGAAGTACGCCCGCTCGTCGGAATCGCCGGGGACGGGCGCGAGCTGGTACGGGTCGCCGAACAAGACGATCTGCACGCCGCCGAAGCTGTCGTTCGGGCGCTGCCTGGCCTGCCGGAGGCTGCGGTCGATCGCGTCCATCAGGTCGGCGTTGACCATCGAGACCTCGTCGATCACGACGGTGTCGATCGTGTTGAGCAGCTTCTTGACCTGGTCGTTCTGGTCGATCGCGTGGTCGGCGATGACCCCGATCGGCAGCCGGAAGAGCGAATGGATCGTCTGCCCGCCCACGTTGAGCGCCGCGACACCGGTCGGGGCGGCGATCACGATCTGCTTGCTGGTGTTCCACGACAGGTGGTTCAGCAGCGTCGACTTGCCGGTGCCGGCGCGCCCCGTCACGAAGACGTTCTGGCGCGTGTTCTCGATGGCCTGGTAGACCTCGGCCTGCTCACGCGACAACGAAATCGGGGACACGGGTCGCTTTCAGTAGGAATGGAGGGAACATTCCACTGTATCCGCCCGGGCCGGTGCCGGGGGCGGATGCCGGGCATCCGTGGACATCGCAGCTCCCGTCCCGCACCCACGCACGCCGGCACCTCAGAATCGCGCCCGTAGAATGTGGACGTGAGCAACCGCGACCGCACGGCCCCGCGCGACCGGGGCCGAACCCTCGTCGCCGTCGTCGTGGTTGTCGTCCTCCTCGTCGCCGCGCTGTTCGCGGCGATCGGTTCGCTCAACCGCGAGGTGTACAGCGCGGGTGGTTTTGTGCGCCAGTACCTCGACGCCCTGGCCAGGCACGACACCGCGAGCGCACTCACCTTGCCGGGGGTGACCCCGACCACGGCAGAGCTGACGGCGGCGGGCCTGCCGACGGAACTTCCCGACACGCTGCTGCGGGCATCCGTGCTCAGTTCGATCACCGCGATCAGGCTCGTCAGCGACACCGTGAAGCCGGACGCCGCCGACACAGGCACAGGCACCGGCACCGGCACCGCCGAGGTGCACAGCGTGATCTACGCCTTCGACCTCGACGGTGCTCCGGAGACGATGGAGTTCCGGGTGGCCAGGGCGGGAACGTACGCGGCGGTCTTCGACTCGTGGCGCTTCGACACCAGCCCCCTCGCGGTGCTCGGCGTCACGGTCTTGCACGAGGCGAGTTTCTCGGTCAACGGCCTCACCCTCGACACGCGCGCGCACGCGGCGGCCGACGCCCCGGTGACGTTCTCGAACCAGGCCGCGTACCTCGCGTTCGCCCCGGCCCGGTACACGATCGCGCACGAGTCGGCCCTGCTGAGCGCGGCGCCGCAGTCGGTTCCCGTGACGCAGTCCGGGGCGACGGATGTCTCGGTCGACGCCGAACCGAACGCGTCCTTCGTCGGGCAGGTCCAGTCGGAGCTCAACGCCTTCCTCGATTCCTGCGCGACGCAGACGGTCCTGCAGCCCTCGGATTGCCCCTTCGGGATCGAGATCAACGACAGGGTCAAGTCGGTGCCGACCTGGTCGATTCCCGAATACCCGGCCGTGACGCTCGCCGCCGGGGACACCGCCTTCGACATGCCGGCGACGGCAGGCAGGGCGCACATCAAGGTCGCCGTGCAGTCGCTCTTCGACGGGGACCTCAGCACCCGGGATGAGGATGTTCCGTTCGCGGTCGCGATCCAGGTCGTGGTCGGGGCCGACGGGTCGCTCGCGATCCAGCTCCGCTGACCGATTCCGGCAGGGACTAGGGCTGCCGGGTGTCCCGCGAGGCGAGCCGCTCGAGCTGGGCGTTGTAGCGGATGAGCTCGGCCTCGCCGGTCCGGTCGGCGTTGCGGTCCTTGCGCCGGGTTTCCTTCTCGTCACTGCGGGACCACTGGATCGCGACGGCGATCGCGAGCGCGATCGTCGGGATCTCGCCGACGCTCCAGGCGATGCCGCCGCCCAGCTGTTGGTCGGCGATCGCACTGACCCCCCAGGTGCGGCCCATCGCGCCGTACCAGTCGGCGAGGAGCAGGCCCGTCCCGGTCATCAGGGCGACCCCGAAGAAGGCGTGGAACGCCATCGTGCCGAGCAGCAGCAGCAGCCGGAAGGCGTAGGGCAGCCGGTACGGCACCGGGTCGATGCCGATCAGGGACTGCACGAACAGGTACCCGGTGATCAGGAAGTGCACGACCATCCACTCGTGCCCGATATGGTCGGTCGTCGCCCAGCTGAACAGGTTCGAGTAGTAGAACACCCAGAGGGAGCCGGCCCAGAGCACTGCGGCGACGATCGGGTTCGTCAGGACGCCCGCGTACCGGGAGTGCACCGCGAGGAGGATCCACTCGCGGGCTCCGCGGCTCTCGTCGGTGCGCTTGTGGATGGCCCGGGCGGCAAGGGTGATCGGGGCGCCGGGCACGAGGAACACCGGCACGAGCATGGTGAGCGCCATGTGCATCAGCATGTGCGACGAGAACAGATACTTCGCGTACAGGTTGGCGCCGCCGTTGGTGATGTAGAAGAGGATGAGCATCCCCACCACCCAGGACACGGTCCGGTAGACAGGCCAGGAGTCACCGCGCTTGTGCAACCGGTAGACCCCGGCCAGGTAGAAGAAGATCCCGAAGGCGCAGAACAGCACCCAGGCCAGGTCGAAGTCCCACTCGGTGAAGTACCGGGCGAAGGTCAGCTCTGGCGGCAGCAGCTCGCCGGTGAGGATCTGCGCGGGGGTCGAGGTGGCGACCTGGGTCGCCACGACCTGGGCGACCGGGGTCGCGGTACGGGCGAGCGCCGCAGCAACCCCTGAGGCGAGTCCCATGAAAGCGAGCTCGCCGACCACGAGCCACCAGAACCAGGTGCCCGCGCTGCGGCCGGCGGCGCCCGGTCCCGCGAGCGTGGCCCGGCGCATCCGCTCGACGAGGAACCGGCGCTGCAACACACCGAAACCGCCGAGCGTGATGAGGGCGACGACCTTCACGAGCACGAGGATGCCGTACGGCGTCAGAAGCCGGTCGATGCTGCCGATCCGCAGTTCGGCGCTGACGTAACCGGAGGCCGCGACGACGATGAAACTCACGAGGGCGAGCGTCGAATACCGGCCGATGACGGCGTTGATACGCGTGCCCTCGAGCTGTTTGCGGAGCACGACGACCGTCAGGAGCCCGCCGAGCCAGATCGCCGCGAACACGAGGTGCAGTCCGAGTGCCGTGATCGCGACGTCGTGGCCCTGGCTGCCCGCTGCGTGGCCCTGGAGCGCCATCGGAACGAGGGCGCCGATCGCGAGGGCCGTGACGAAAACGAGCCCGGTCTGGCTGCGCACCGCGAAGCACAGCACCGTGACGCCCGCGGCGATGAGCGTGGTCGCGAGCCAGGCCTGGCCGAGTTCGATCTGGCTGAAGAACTGGCCGGCGGTCGCGCTGAAGCGGTCGTCGAAGGCCAACGGGACATCCGTCACCTGCAGGAAGGTCAGGAACCCGGTGAGAGCGGAGGCGGCGGTGAAGAGTGCCGCGGCTCCCGCGGCGAAGTCGAGCGAGGTGCCGTATGCGTTCTCGCGGGGGCTGAGCGCGAAGCAGGCGAGCACGAGGGCGCCGATCGTGCCCGCAGCACCGAGGTTGACGAGCAGCTTCGCCACCGGGAGTCCCCAGCGCACGAGCGGCCCCGGGTCTGCGAGCAGTTGCGCAGCAGCGCCGCCGCCGTAGGCGAGGGCCAGCAGGGTCGAGAGCACGGCCACCAGGAGGAGGGCTGCAGGACCGGAGATCCGCACGAGACGAGGCACGGCTCCAGCTTAACCGGCCAGCCGGGTGGGTATGCCGAGAGCGGATGCCACGGACCGGACGCAGAGGAGGGCGCCGGCCGAAGCCGACGCCCTCCTCTGTATGAAGCAGGTGAAGCAGATGAAGCGGGTGAAGCAGGTGGAACGGGTGCCGATGTTACTTGGCGGCGGCCTTCAGCTTGCTGCCGGCGGTCAGCTTGACGCGGTGGCCTGCTGCGATGGCGATTTCTTCGCCGGTCTGCGGGTTGCGGCCGGTGCGCGCCGCGGTGGCGGTGCGCTCGACGCCGAGCCAGCCCGGGATGGTGACCTTGCCGTCGCTCGCGACGGTTTCGGCGAGTGCGGCAAAGAATGCGTTGAGCACGCTGTCGACGGCAACCTGGCTCTGGCCAGAGTCTGCGGCAACCTTGGCAACGAGCTCGGTCTTGTTCAGCGACTTGTCAGCCATTGAGTGTCCTCCTCGGACCTTCGTCTGTAAAAAACAGGTATGCGGGTAATGCGGGCGACGCCAGAAGGCGCATCCGTTGGTCGGTTGGACCGCGTTGAATCTAACAGAGTTCCGGGAACTTCCGCGTATTTCCGGCGTTTTTCGGCATCTTGGGGCGCTTTTTGCCCTTCCGGGAGTGCCATTTCCGCTGTGCGCGGAATCCGGGGTCCCTCGACGAGACATCCGCCCGGGTACGAGAAAGGGGATGTCGACCGAAGTCGACATCCCCTCATTCGCGGAACCGGAGTTCAGCGAAGCGATTCAGCGGGTGTTACCAGCTGGACTTGGTGATGCCGGGCAGCTCGCCGCGGTGCGCCATGTCGCGGAAACGCACGCGCGAGATGCCGAACTTGGAGAGGTGGCCACGGGGGCGACCGTCGACGGCGTCGCGGTTGCGCACGCGCACCGGCGAAGCGTTGCGGGGAAGCTTCTGGAGGCCGAGGCGGGCTGCCTCGCGCGACTCGTCCGTACCGGACTCGTCGACGAGGGCCTTCTTCAGCTCCAGGCGCTTGACGGCGTAACGGGCAACAACGATCTTGCGCTGTTCGTTACGGGCGATCTTGCTCTTCTTGGCCATGTGTTAGCGCTCCTCTCGGAAGTCAACGTGCTCGCGCACTACGGGGTCGTACTTCTTGAGCACGAGACGGTCGGGGTCGTTACGACGGTTCTTGCGGGTCACATACGTGTAACCGGTGCCGGCCGTCGAGCGGAGCTTGATGATCGGGCGGACGTCATGCTGCTTGGCCATTAGATTTTCTCCCCACGGGCGAGCAGGTCCTTGACGACCGACTCAATGCCACGAGCATCGATAACCTTGATTCCCTTGACCGAGAGGGTCAGGGTGACGTTACGGCGCAACGAAGGCACGTAGTACTTTTTGGTCTGTACGTTCGGGTCGAAACGACGCTTGGTGCGTCGGTGCGAGTGCGAAACGTTGTGTCCAAAGCCGGGAACGGCTCCGGTCACCTGGCAGGTTGCTGCCATGGTTCTCCTCCAATACCGAAGGGCGAATGCCCTTCCCAAGATCTCTTGTCGGCCGGGCACAGCAGTTCCACTTCACTGGTTCAGAAAGCGAAGCCGATGTATTCCGGCAGTGCACGCAAAGATATGCGCAGCAACCGCCAACTCTACGGGTCGACGGGTGTCCGCGCAACTCCGCTCAGGCGATGGCGGCGGCGGCGGATGCCGCGGTGCACGCCGCGCACAGGCCGAACACGTCGACGACGTGGGCGGCCTGGGTGAAGCCGTGCTCGGCGGCGACGTTCTTCGCCCAGGTTTCGACGGCATCCGCTTCGATTTCGACGGTGAGGCCGCAGTGCCGGCAGATCAGGTGGTGGTGGTGGTCTGTCGTGCTGCAGGCCCGGTAGAGGCTTTCGCCGTCGGGCGACTGCAGGCAGTCGGCCTCGCCTTCGCCCGCGAGGTCGGCGAGGGCGCGGTAGACCGTCGCGAGTCCGATCGGGGATCCGGTGGCGTGCAGGCGGGTGTGCAGGCCCTGCACGCTCACGAATCCGACCGTGTCGCTGAGGGCGGTGCGCACGGCCTCGCGCTGCCAGGTGTTGCGCTTCATGACTCCCACCCTAGGCTCGCCCGGGCGGCGGCACGACCGGAAGCCGGCCGGGTGGGCAGGGCGGCGGTCCGGGAACTGCCGGCCCGGGAGCGGATCTGACGCACGGCGAGAGCCAGGAGGAAGAACGCTGCTGCGGTGAGCGCGATCGCGGGCCCGGCGGCGACGTCGAGGGCGCGCGAGAGCAGTACCCCGCTGATCCCGGCCGTCGCCCCGAGGACGGGTGCCGCGACGAGGATCTGCCCCGTGGTGCGGGCGAGCAGGCGTGCGGCGGCCGCGGGGGCTGCGATCAGGGCGATCGCGAGGATCGCGCCGACCGCGGGCATCGCGGTCACGACGGTCGCGGTGATGAGGCCCAGGGTCAGGAGTTCCATCGGCCATTCCCGGTATCCGGCCGCGCGGTATCCACTCGCATCGAAGGTCGAGAACAGCAGTTCCTTGCCGAAGAAGACGATCACCAGAACGGCGACCACGAGGACGCCGCCGGCGAGGCCGATGTCGGAACCGGTCGTGGTCAGGATGGATCCGACGAGGAACGAATCGACGTGAACGGGCAGCGACGGGTTGAGCGCCTGCAGGAGCACCCCGAGCGCGAAGCCCGCCGTGAGGACGATGCCAGAGGCCACCTGGCTGCCCTGGCGGCGCACCCGGCCGATCACGGTCATGATTCCGACGATGGCGATGCTCGCGACGAAAGCCCCGAGCGGAATGCTCAGCCCGAGCATGGCCGCGGCGACCGCGCCGGGGAAGGTGGCGTGGGTGAGGGCCTGGGCGAAGAAGGTGCGCCGGCGCAGCACGACAAGGGAGCCGACGAGGCCGCAGAGTGCGCCGATCACGGTCGCGGCGATGAGGGCGGTGCTGAAGTAATCCATCAGAGCACCGCCGCGGGCCGAGGCTGCGGCGCGCGCAGCCGGTCGAGCAGGAGTCGGCCGACGAGGGCGAGGGCGTACCCGGCGACGAGTACGAGCACGACGGTCGCGCCGCTCGGCAGGTTGATGCCGGCCCCCACGGATGCCACATAGCCGAGGGAGAGGCCGAGCCACGCCGCGACGGCGGCGAACACCGCCGCGACCGGGAACAGCAGCCACAGGCGCACGGTCACGAGCCGTGCGACCGCGCCGGGAACGATCAGCACCGCGAGCACGAGCAGGGTTCCGACGGCGCTCGACGCGGCGACGACGACGAGCGCGATCGCCACGTTGAGCACGAGGTCGAGCACGAAGGGCCGGTAGCCGACGGCGGAGAACCCGGTGCGGTCGAAGGCGCGGAAGAGTTGCTCCTTGAGTGTGACTCCCACGAGGAGGAGGGCGATCGCGCAGATCACGATCGTCTGGACGACCTCGACCACGCTGATCGTGAGCAGCCGCCCGAACAGGAGCTGTTCGAGCTGGCCGACGTAGTTGGTCTGCCGGGACACGACGATCACGCCGATGCTGAACATGGCCGTGAACACGATCGCGATCGCGGCGTCGACCGGCACAGCCTTGCGCATCAGCACCGCCAACACGATCGCAGTGAGCACTGCCGCGACGATCGCCCCCGCGAAGAGGCCCTCACGGCCGCCCCAGACGAACCCGATCGCGATGCCGGGAAACACCGCGTGGGTGAGCCCGTCGCTGATGAATTCGAGCCCGCGCAGGTTGACCAGCACGCCGACGATGCCCGCGACGAGGCTCAGCACGAGGAGCACCACGAGGGCGCGGGACATGAACGGCAGGGAGAAGGCGTCGAGAAGCGCGCCCCAGGCATCCACTCAGTGCCCCGTGTGGCTGGGCACGACGACGGTGTGCTCGTCGAGTTCGACCCCGACGGACCGGAAGGTGCGCTGGACGTTCTCAAGGCTGAGCACCTCGTCGAGTGGGCCGAAGGCGACCTGGCCGCCGTTCAGCAGCAGGACCGATTCGCAGACGTCGCGGGCGAGTTCGAGGTCGTGCGTCGAGATGAGCACGGCAACACCGTCGGCCTTGAGTCGCTTCACGGTGTCCACGAGCGCGTTGCGGTTCTCCTGGTCGAGGCCGTTGAACGGTTCGTCGAGCAGGAGCAGGCGGGGCCCGGATGCGAGGGCGCGGGCGAGGAGGCCGCGCTGCTGCTGGCCCCCGGAGAGTTCGCCGAACCGGGTCCTGGCGCGTTCGGAGAGGCCGACGGCCTCGAGGGCCGCTGCGACGTGCGCGCGGTCGCGTTTGCCGGGCAGGCGCAGCCAGCCGAGGGAACGGTATCGCCCCATCATGACCACCTGTTCGAGGGTGACCGGGAATTCCGGGTCGAGCTCGTCGGCCTGGGGCACGTACCCGACCGCGCCTGCGGGGGCCGGGGATTCACCGAGCACTTCGACCGTGCCTGCTGTGCGATGGATCAGGCCGAGCACTCCCTTGAGTAGGGTCGACTTTCCCGAACCGTTCGGCCCGATCAGGGCGACGGCCTCACCCGCGCGCAGGTCGAAGGCGACGTCTTCGAGCGCGGGCGTCTGGGCGTATGCGAAGGATGCCCCGGCCACGTGGAGGGCGAGCGGCGCGGCGGTCCGCGGTTGAGAATCGTTCTCGTTCACGTGTTCACTCTCGCAGGTCTGCCGGTACGGCGGTGGGGACTCTGCCCCAGGACTCGAGGATCAGGCGCACATTGTGCAGCTGAGAGGCGACGTAGGTGGCACCGTCGCTGCCGGCCGGGCCGAGGGAATCGCCATACAGGGCGTCGTCGCCGGAGTACACGGTGACGCCGGCCTGCCGGGCGATCGTGTCGGCGGCCTTGGGGCTGATCGAGGCCTCGGAGAACACGGCCTTGACGCCGGTGGCCTTGATCTTCGTGACGAGTTGGTCGATTTCGGTTGCGCTCGGTTCGGCGTTGTCGTCGAAGCTCGGGATCACGCTGCCGACGTAGGTGATGCCGTATGCGGCCGTGAAATAACCGAAGGCGTCGTGGTTGCTGACGAGAAGCCGCTCCGCGCCGGGGACCGGGTCGATGTTCGCGCGGATCCAGCCGTCGAGCGCGGCGAGCGTGCTTCCGTAGCCGGCGGCGTTGGCCGTGAAGGCAGCTGCCCGGTCGGCGTCGGCGGCACTCGCGGCCGCGAGACCGGCGGCGATGGTGCGGGTCATGGCTTCCGCGTTCGCGACGTCGGTCCAGATGTGCGGGTTGCCGCCCGCGTGGTCGTGTGCGGCATCCGCCGTGTGGGGGGCCTCGTCGTTTCCGGCGCCGCTCTCTGCGATCGTGATGCCCGCATCGGAGTCGATCGTGACGCCATGGAAGCCGGAGGCGTCGATCGCGTCGGTGAGCCATTCCTCGAGGCCGACGCCGTTGATGACGAGCACATCGGCGCGGCCGAGGGCGGTCAGGTCGGCCGCGGACGGGTCGTAGCTGTGCGCGCTCTGGTTCGGCTGGATGAGCTGGGTCAGCGTGACGCCCGGGGCATCCCCGATCACGTTGCGGGCAAGGTCGGCGACCTGGGTGGTTGTCGCGACGACCCGGAGGTCGCCCGATGCTCCTCCGGAGCCTCCGGCCGAACCGGGCGTCGTGGGCGAGCATCCGCTGAGGGTGAGCGCGGCCGCGGCCAGGAGCGCGGGTACGAGGATTTTCGAGGGGGTCACGTAAGCGACGCTATCCCTATTGATAATGATTGTCAAAACCATTAGGTGGGCTCGCCACCGCTTGGTGGCTGGCGGGCTAGACGACGCCGGAGGTGCCGAGCAGGGACCCGATCAGGAAGGTGACCACGAGCGCGGCGGCGCCGCCGAGCACGACGCGGATGATCGCCCGCAGCTTGGGGCTGCCGCCGAGGTGGGCGCCGGTCGCGCCGAGGGCGGCGAGGGCGACGAGCACGGCGCCGAAGGTGATCGGGATGCGCACACTCGCGGGCAGGAGCAGGATCGCCAGGAACGGGAGCAGCGCGCCGAGGGTGAACGCCGCGGCGGAGACCCAGGCGGCATGCCAGGCGCTGACGACGTCGTCTTCCGTGATGCTGTGCTCGGCCAGCAGGTGGGCGCGCACAGGGTCGATCGCGGTGAATTCCGTGGCGACCTGGCGGGCGGTCGCGGGCGCGAGGCCCTGCTTTTCGTAGAGTTTCGCGAGTTCCTCGAGCTCGCCCTCCGGGTCGATGCTCAGTTCGTGCTTCTCGCGCGCGATCAGGGTGCGCTGGCTGTCGCTCTGGCTGCTGACGGAGACGTATTCACCGAGGGCCATCGAGATCGCCCCGCCGACGAGACCGGCTGTGCCGGCCGCGGCAATGACTGCGGTCGAGCCGCTCGCGCCGGCGACGCCGACGACGAGGGCTGCGACGGAGACGATACCGTCGTTGGCGCCGAGCACCCCGGCGCGAAGCCAGTTCAGGCGGCCGGCGTGGCTCTCGGTGCGCTTCCGGTCGTCGGCTGCGGCTTCGACCGCAGGAGCGACGGGGGCGATTCTGGCGGGGGCGATGGAGGTCATTGGAACATCAGACCACAGGGAATCCACGTCCGCCAGCGTGGAAAGCCTTACCTCACCAGCGCGTTAAAGAGCTGGTGAGGTAAGCCTTCCCAAAGTCTGAACCCGCTATTCGAGGAGGAGGGCCGGTTCCTCGATGATGCTCGCGACATCCGCCAGGAAGCGGCTCGCCACGTCTCCGTCGACGACCCGGTGGTCGAAGCTCGCGCCGATGGTCGTGACCTGGCGCACGCGCACCTCGCCGTCGACGACCCAGGGCTTGGGCTTGATCGTGCCGAGGGCGACGATCCCGGCTTCGCCGGAGTTGAGGATCGGGGTGCCGGTGTCCATGCCGAAGACGCCGATGTTCGTGATCGTGATCGTGCCCCCGGCCTGGTCTGCCGGCGTCGTCTTGCCGTCGCGCGCCGTGAGGGTGAGCGTCTCGAGGGCGCGAGCGAGCTCGAGGAGGCTCATGTCCTGGGCTTCCTTGACGTTCGGCACGATCAGCCCGCGCGGGGTGGCCGCGGCGATGCCGAGGTTCACGTAGTGCTTGATGATGATTTCCTGATCGGTGAAGACCGAGTTCACGGTGGGGTTGCGGCGCACGGCCCAGATCATCGCCTTGGCCATGATCAGCATCGGCGAGACCCGCACCCCGGCGAAGTCGGTCGAGGCCTTGAGGCGCTTGACGAACTCCATCGTGCGCGTGGCGTCGACGTCGACGAACAGGCTGACGTGCGGCGCGGTGAACGCGCTGCCGACCATGGCCTGCGCGATCGCCTTGCGCACGCCCTTGACCGGGATGTGCTCCTCACGGTCGCTCGGCCACTCGGGCGTCTGGATGTTGCGGAACACGCTCGCCTGGGTCGCCCCGCGCAGCACGTCCTCGCGGGTGACGTCGCCGACGGGGCCGGTCGCCTCGACGAGGGCGAGATCGACGCCGAGGTCCTTCGCGAGCTTGCGAATCGGGGGCTTGGCGATGACGGGACCGGCGGATGCCGCGCGCGGCGCCCGCGCCTGGGCTGCGGCGGCCGGCCGGGGCGTTTCGATCGCGGGAGGAGCGATCGAGGCGTGCGGCGCGGCACCGTCGGATCCCCGACGGCGACGGGTCGGCACGCTCGGAGCGGCTCCCCGACCGACGAGCACCTTCGGCTCCTCAGCGGTGATGGTCGACCCGGTGTCGAGGGCTGCGCCGGCCAGCTCGGTGACGTGTGCGGCGGGGACCTGTCCTGCTCCGGCATCCGCCGTCACGGCAGCGGGAGCAGCGGCCGGAGCCGGACTGACGGCTGCGGGCTCCTCGGCGGGGACGATGGTGATGATCACCGTTCCGACGTCCACGGTCGTTCCGACCTCCACGAGGATGGCGCCGACGACGCCGACGAACGGAGACGGCAGTTCGACGAGCGACTTGGCCGTCTCGATCTCGACGAGCACCTGGTTGATCGACACGGTGTCGCCGGGGGCGACCCGCCACTCGACGATTTCAGCCTCGGTGAGGCCCTCACCGACATCGGGAAGGGTGAAGTTCAGGACGCTCATCTGGATTCCTTGCTGTGGGTCATGCGAGGTGCGGGGCGGTGCATGTCAGTAGGCGAGGGAACGATCGACCGCTTCGAGGACCCGGTCGGGGGACGGCAGGAAGTGGGTCTCGACGGCCGCGGGCGGGAAGGGGGTGTCGAAGCCGGAAACCCGCAGCACGGGAGCCTCGAGGTGGTAGAACGAGCGCTCCGTGACGGTCGCCGCGATTTCCGAGCCGACGCTCACGAAGCCGTATGCTTCCTGGGCGACGACCAGGTGGCCGGTCTTCTCCACGGAGGTGAGGATGGGGCCGTAGTCGATCGGGGAGATCGAGCGCAGGTCGATGACCTCGATGCTGATGCCCTCGACCGCGGCGAGTTCGGCGGCCTGCAGCAGGACAGTGACCATGGCGCCATGGCCGACGAGGGTGACGTCGGAGCCGGCACGGACGACCCGGCTCGCGTGCAGGGGAATCCCGCTCGCGCCGAAACGGACCTCGCCCTTGGGCCAGTAGCGGCTCTTCGGCTCGAAGAAGATGATCGGGTCGTCGGAGGCGATCGCCTCCTGCATCATCCAGTAGGCGTCGTGCGGGTTCGAGGGGCTCACGACGCGCAGGCCCGGGGTGTGCGCGAAGTACGCCTCCGGGCTCTCCTGGTGGTGCTCGATCGAGCCGATGTGTCCGCCGTAGGGAATCCGGATCACGACGGGCATCGTGACCTGGCCCTCGTGCCGGTTGCGCATCCGGGAGAGCTGGCTGGTGATCTGGTCGAAGCCGGGGAAGACGAAGCCGTCGAACTGGATCTCGCAGACGGGACGGTAGCCGCGGAGGGCGAGGCCGATCGCGGTGCCGACGATGCCGGACTCTGCGAGCGGGGTGTCGAGCACGCGCTTGTCGCCGAATTCGGCGTGCAGGCCCTCGGTGACGCGGAACACGCCGCCGAGCGGTCCGATGTCCTCGCCCATCATCAGGACCTTCGGATTGTCGAGCATCGCCTGCCGGAGGCCGGCGTTCAGGGCCTTGGCCATCGGGAGGTTCGCCGAGGTGGCTGGAACGGCGGATGCTGCCGCGGGCACTGCAGAAGCGGCCGGCTCCCGGACCGGGGTCTCGGTCACGATCGTGTCGCTCACGCGTCGCCTCCTTCGAAGGATGCTTCGTATCGGTCGAGCCAGGCCTTCTGTTCCTGGATCAGCGGGTGGGGTTCGGCGTAGACGTTGTCGAAGATGACGGAACGCTCGGGCGAGCGGATCTCGAGGGCGCGGCGGCGGACATCCGCTGCGTGGTCCTCGGCCTCCTCGTCGACGGCGTCGAGGAAGTCCTGCTCGACGCCGAGGCCCTGCAGGTAGGCGCGGAACCGGACGATCGGGTCTTTCGCGACCCAGGCGGCGAGTTCCTCCGGGTCACGGTACTTGGTGGGGTCGTCTGCGGTGGTGTGCGCACCGACCCGGTAGGTCATCGCCTCGATCAGGGCGGGGCCCTTGCCCGCGCGCGCGTCGTCGAGGTGCTTGGCGGTGACGGCGTAGCTCGCGAGCACGTCATTGCCGTCGACCTGGGTGCCAGGCATGCCGAAGCCGCCGGCGCGGAGGTAGAGCGGGGTGCGCGACTGCCGGGTGACCGGCACCGAGATCGCCCAGTGGTTGTTCTGCAGGAAGAAGACCTGCGGGGTCTGGTAACTCGCCGCGAAGACGAGGGCCTCGTTCGCGTCACCCTGGGAGGAGGCTCCGTCGCCGTAGTAGACGATGACCGCCTCGTCGGTTTCGGGGTTGCCGGTCGCGGTCGTGCCGTCGAGCTGCATGCCCATCGCGTATCCGGTCGCGTGCAGGGTCTGCGAGGCGAGCACGAGAGTGTAGAGATGGAAGTTGCCGTGATCCTCGGGGGTCCAGCCACCGAGGGTGACGCCGCGCAGCATCCGCAGGATGTCGACGAGGTCGAGCCCGCGGATCATGCCGACGACGTGCTCACGGTAGGAGGGGAAGACGTGGTCCTGGGGGCGGGTGGCATACGCGCTGCCGACCTGGGCGGCCTCCTGGCCGTGGCTCGGCACCCACAGGGCGAGCTGGCCCTGCCGTTGCAGGTTCGCCGCCTCCTTGTCGAAACGACGGACGACGACCATGTCACGGTAGAACCTGCGGAGGTCGTCTTCGGTCAGGCGGTCGAGGTAGGGCATGAACTCCGCCGCCGCCTCGCTCGGCTCGACGAGCCCGCTCGTCGAGAGCACCTGAACCAGGGGTGAGTCGTTCTCGCGCGCTGCCATCGTACTAACCTAGCCGCCGGGCCGAATGCCCTATTGGTAGATTTTGTACAAGTTCCGCGCAGGTTCGCAGTAGTTCTTCCACAGATTCTTCCTCGCCAATTGAGATCCGGATCCCCTCGGGGAAGGGCCGCACCACGAGTCCGGCCGCACCGAGCGCCTCGGCGGCGACACCGGTTTCCGCGCCCGTCGGCAACCAGATGAAGTTGCCCTGGGGTGCGGGAGTGTTCCAGCCCTGCTCGGTGAGCGCGCGCCAGATCGTGTCACGACGGGTGCCGATGGTGCGCACCCGTTCCATGAGTTCGTCATCGACATCGAGCGATGCGATCGCGGCAGCACTGGCGACCCCCGTGACCGACAGTGGAATCGCCGTCGCACGGGCAGCGTCGAGGATCGCAACCGGCCCGAGGCCGTAGCCGACCCGGAGCCCGGCGAGGCCGTATGCCTTGGAGAAGGTGCGGAGCACGACGAGGTTCGGGTAGCGGCCCAGCAGGGAGATGCCCCTGACGGCGTCGGGGTCGGTCACGAACTCGGCGTACGCCTCGTCGAGGATGACGAGCAGCGTCGAGGGGACGACCGCCATGAAGGCCTCGAACTCCGCAGCGCGCACGATCGTGCCGGTCGGGTTGTTCGGGCTGCAGACGATGAGCACGCGGGTGCGGTCGGTGATCGCGGCGGCCATGGCGGTGAGGTCGTGGCCGTGATCCGGCCGGTTGGGCACCTGCACGCTCGTCGCGCCTGCGACGGTGACGAGGCTCGGGTACGCCTCGAAGGAGCGCCAGGAATAGACGACTTCGTCCCCTGGGCCCGCCGCGGCGAGGATGAGCTGGGAGAGCAGGGCGACGGAACCGCTGCCCACGTGCACCTCGTCCGGCGAAAGCCCGTAGCGTGCGGCGAGGCGTTCCCGCAGTTCGGACGCGGAGGCATCCGGATAGCGGTTGTACGTCGTCTCGGCGCCGACGGCAGCGATCACACCGGGCAGTGGCCCGAACGGGTTCTCGTTGCTCGAGAGCTTGAAGGCACTCGCGGCTGCCGCCTTTCCCTGCCTGTAGGCCGGGAGGGCGATGATTTCGGGGCGCAGTCGCACCGCTGACTGGTCTGTGGGGCTCACTCGGCGATTCTACGCCGGGGCGTATTCGCGCGACCGCATGAGCCGCGCGGAGACCGGGCGTGCCGCAGGCCGCGCCACCCAAGCGCAGCGCCCGGTCAGGTGCCATAGTGGTCGCATGGCCAGATTCCTGATCAAGCTCATCCTCAATGCCGTCGCCCTGTGGCTCACCACCCTCCTCGTCTCGGGAGTGAGTGTCGAACCCTATGCGCCGGACACCGGCGCCATCGTCGTGACGTATCTCCTCATTGCCCTCATCTTCGGTCTCGTCAACGGCGTGATCGGCGGTTTTGTGCGTGTCATCGCCTTCCCGCTCTACGTTCTGACCCTCGGCCTCCTCGCGCTCATCGTCAACGGCCTGCTCCTCATGCTCGTGGCCCTGATCTCCGACGGCCTCGGCTTCGGCTTGCATGTCGACGGCTTCTGGACCGGGGTGCTCGGGGCACTCGTTCTCGGCATCATCAGCTGGCTGCTCGGCGTGCTCGCGCGTCCCGCCACCGGCCGCCAGTAACCCGCCCCCGCACCTGGTTCACGGCCCGGGTTCACGGCCCGCCCGGGTTCACGGCCCGGTCACGCGGATGCCGCGCCACCGGGTGACCTCGGCCGGTCCGGTTGCGCCGACCCCGGCCAGGGTGTCCCGGAAGCGCAGCAGGTTCGGCTCCGCCGACCCGTCCATCAGGCGGGCGGTGGCCTGGTAGCTCGTGAGGGAATGCGCAGGCAATGCCTGCCCTGCCGGCGCCTCACCGGCGGCGAACGCCCTGCTGCGCACGAGGACCCGGTCGTCGACCCCTGGCGGCATGCCGCCGAACGCCGGAACGATGTCGTCGGTGTGCTCGACGGTGACGGCCTCCACCCCGGCCGGAATGGAGAGCGCTGCCGTCGGGCCGCCGAAGGAGGCGACACCGACGGTGTTGAATTCTCCGGACTCCGCGAGCTGGACCGCGATCTGACCGCCGAGGGAGTGCCCGACCGGGAGCACCGGGTCCTGCGGCTGGACACCGGCGGCGTGCATCGCCTCGACGACGGCGCGATACGAACCGGAGGGGCCGAGGTTGCCTGGGCCCGAACCCGCGTCGCCCGCCGCAGCGCCGGCGACATCGCTGGTCAGGTCGAACGGCTGCCCTGTGCCGGTCGGGTCCCACTCCGCGGTGCCGCCGACATAGACGATCCAGGACGGCGGGGAGCCAGCGTTGCCGGCGTAGCGCTCGATCCGGATCTGCGGACCGTCGGCCCTCGCGTCGGGGATCCGCCGCGCGAGCTCCCCGAAACCGTCAGGGGGCAGGGCCGCGAGGACGGCCGGATGCACCGGGCTCCCGGTCTCGGTCACCCGGTGCACGCTCACCGGCGTCTCCACGAGCAGGCCGAACGGACGGACCAGGAGCAGCGCCGCCCCGGCGACGGAGGAGACTCCGAGCAGGCCGAGTCCCTCGTCGCCCAGTTCGAGTGCTGCGGGAAACGGCAACCCGAGCGCGCCGACGGCCGCGTCGTCGGCGGAGGACACGAGCACGCGCACCGCGGCGACGACGGCCGGGTCGCTCAACACTCCCGGGTTCGCCTGGAACCAGGCCGCGACCTCCGCCAGGCTCCCTCCGGCCACAGAGTCGCCGAAGAGCGCCCGGCTCACGAGGCCGCCGAGGACGAAGGCCGCGAGGTTCGGCAGCGCACCGAGGATCATCAGCGGGGCTGCACGCCCCACGAGGTAGCCGAGCCACGCTCCCGCGACGCCGCTCGCCCGCTCGACCACCCGTTCGACGCGCCCGTATCCTTCCGCGGCCGTCAGGAGCGCGTCGGCGAGCGCCCTGCTCCGCTCACTGATGTCGGCGAGCACGGTGTCGGTCCGCAGGATGCCGAGGCCCGGGTCGGCGTCCGTCCAGCGCACGGCCGGGGTCGGCGAGGACTCGAGCGCCCGGATCCGGGCGAGCCGGGCGCGCCAGGACTCGGATTCCGTCTGGAGCGCCCGGAGCACGGCCGCCTCGGCGAGAACGGCGTCCGTCGCGACGAGGGTTCCACCACCGCCGGAGATCAGTAGTCCCTCGCCGGACCCCGGCCCCCTCACTCCGACCAGCCTCCGGGGGTCGCCCGGGCTCCGCCCGGTGCCTGCGGCACCAACGTCGTCGCAGCGGCCGCTGCCGTCACCTCCTCGGCCGCGAGTTGAGCCTTCACACTGTCGATCCGCGCGAGCACCGCCGTGAGGGTCTCCTCGATGCTCCGCTCCGCCCTGGCCAGGAGCGCGGCGAGTTCCCAGCGGCGGTCGAGGTAGGCGCGCTGCGCCTCGGAGCGCCACTCTGCCGGGGCGCCGGCGGGGAGAAGCCGGCGCGCCGCGAGGGCGATGTCGTCGGCCAGGGTGCGCAGCAGCATCCGCTGGTGCCGCAGTTCGGTCAACCGGTCGGTTTCCGGCGGATACTGCCACCACTGCATCGGCCTGCCCTTCCGCGAGGCCGACCCGGCGGGCCCCGACAGACCGATCCTGTGCGCCACTACCCTCCGGAGCGCCCGCCGACGGGAACCCGGGGAAAGCGAAGTCCCCCGAGCAGGTGTGGAGGAGGCGAAAGTGACGGACAATGGAGCCATGACCTTCTCGGCGATCCGCCCCGACGAGGCGACGCCCTTTCGGATCATCTTCGTCTGCACCGGCAACATCTGCCGCTCGCCGATGGCGGAGATCACCCTGCGCGACCTGGTCACCCGGTCCGGGCTCGGCCGGCTGATCTTCACGAGCTCTGCGGGCACCGGCGACTGGCACGTCGGCGAGCAGGCGGATGTCCGCACGGTCGCCGCCCTCAAACGGCAGGGGTACGACGGCAGCCACCATCGCGCCCGCCAGTTCGACCCGGTCTGGTTCAGCGATTACGACCTCGTCGTCGTGCTCGACCGCACCCAGGAGCGCATCCTGCGCAACTGGGCGGTGAGCGACCGGGACAGGAGCAAGGTGCGCCTGCTGCTCAGCTTCGACCAGGAACAGGCGTCCCTGCACGACGTGCCGGACCCGTACTATTCCGACGATGCGTTGTTTGACTCGGTATTGGGCATGATTGAGAAGGCAAACTTCGCGCTCTTCGCGCAACTAGAGCCCGCAATTCGACAGGGAGTCCGATGAGTCCACTACCCCCCCAGGTCCTCAGCCCGCTAGACGGCCGCTACCGGGCCGCCGTCACCGAACTCGGGGAGTACCTGTCGGAGGCCGGACTCAACCGCGCGCGGGTGCACGTCGAGGTCGAGTGGCTGATCACCCTCACCGATCGCAGCCTGTTCGGTTCCACTCCGCTCGACGCCGGACACAAGGCCTCGCTGCGCGCCCTCGTCACCGGCTTCGGCCAGGCCGAGATCGACGAACTCGCCGTTCTCGAGGCCACCACCCGCCACGACGTCAAGGCGGTCGAGTATCTCGTGCGCCGCCGCCTGACCACGCTCGGCCTCGACCGGATCAGCGAGCTCACCCACTTCGCCGCGACGAGCGAGGACATCAACAACCTCGCGTACGCCCTCACCGTGAGCTCCGCCGTGCGCGAGGTCTGGCTGCCCAAGCTCCGCGCGACCATCGGACTGCTCCGGCTGCGCGCCCTCGAATACCGGGCGGATGCGATGCTCGCCCGCACCCACGGCCAGCCGGCAACGCCGACGACCGTCGGCAAGGAGATCTCGGTCTTCGTGTACCGGCTCGAGCGCCTGGCCGCGCAGGTCGAGGCCAACGACTATCTCGGCAAGTTCAGCGGTGCGACCGGAACATTCGCGGCGCACGTCGCCGCGGATCCCACGATCGACTGGCCGGCCGTGTCCCGCGCCTTCGTCGAGGGCCTCGGGCTGACCTGGAACCCGCTCACGACCCAGATCGAATCGCACGACTGGCAGGCCGAGCTGTACTCGAAGGTGTCCCACGTCAACCGGGTGCTGCACAACCTCGCAACGGACGTGTGGACCTACATCTCCCTCGGCTACTTCCGGCAGATCCCTCAGGCCGGCGCGACCGGCTCATCGACGATGCCGCACAAGATCAACCCGATCCGCTTCGAGAACGCCGAGGCGAACCTCGAACTGTCCTCGGCGATCCTCGACTCGCTCGCCGCGACCCTGGTCACCTCGCGCATGCAGCGGGACCTGACCGATTCGACGACCCAGCGCAACATCGGCGTCGGCTTCGGCCACTCCCTGCTCGCCCTCGACAACATCGTGCGCGGGCTCGGCGAGATCGACATCGACAGGGCCCTGCTCGCTCACGATCTCGACGTCAACTGGGAGATCCTCGGCGAGGCCATCCAGACCGTGATCCGGGCGGAGGTCTCGGCCGGCCGGTCGACGATCGCAGACCCGTACGCGCTGCTCAAGGAGCTCACCCGTGGCAAGCGGATCAACCAGGCCGACCTCGTCGCCTTCGTCTCCGGGCTCGAGATCGGGGAGGACGCCCGGGCCCGCCTGCTCGCGTTGACTCCCGCGGCATACGTCGGCCTCGCCGACAGTCTCGTCGACTACCTCGGCTGACCGGCTTAGGGCTGCTGGCCCTTGTCCTGCTCGTCGATGTCGGTCTTTTCGGCGTCGTTGGGCTTGATGTTGAGCACGAGCATCGCGATCACGACGAGCACGACGATGAACGCGATGCCGAACCCGACCAGGGCGAGCAGCGGCTCCCTCGTGCTCATCAGCACGACGAGCCCGAGGAAGAGGGCCATCACGCCGGCGAGGCCGACCAGTTCGAGCGGCTTCAGTACTTCGGAGCGGCTGGGCTTGCGCGGCGTGTTCTGGGTCACTGAGTGTCCGAATCGTTGGGTGCTGCGGGGTGAATCGAGTCGAGGGGGACCTGGGCGGCGCCGGCCGCCACGGCCCACTTGAGTGAGAACGCTGCGATGCCGAGGTAGACCGCGAGCATCACGAGATAGGCGCCGAGCAGGCCGACGGAGACGACGACGTTCGGCGGCAGCACCAGCACAACGATCGCGAACAGCACGGTCGCCGCGCCCATCACGAGCCAGTCACGGTCTGCAGGGTCCCTGCGCCGGGCACGGATGCCGCTCGACAGTTCCAGGAAGCCGGTCACGATGCCCCAGACCGTGACGAGGTAGAGGAAGAAGCCGAGCCCCCCGCCGTGGAAGCCGAGCGCGAGCGCCCCGGCTACGACACCGGCGACGCCCTGCACGAGGAAGGCGCTGCGTTCACGGGAGTCTGCGAGAGTGCGGCGGCTCAGCACGGCGACGGCGACGCCACTCACGAAGGCGAAGGCGCCGAACACCACGAGCCCGAAGTCCGGGGAGTGGTTCGCGGTGAAGGTGATGAGGATGGCCGGGACGACGGCGATCGCAGCGCGCACGAGGGGCACTGTCCAATACCCCGCGGTGCGGTGGTCCGTGCGGGCGTTGTCGGGTGCGTCGGCCATGCGAAGACCCCTTTCCTGCCTGCGGCTTCCTGCCGGTAGCGGATGCTCGTTGTCGGGTAGCGAGACTGGCCAAGTCTACGCGGGCCGGCTCGGAGCATCCGCTCGGTGACAGAGCCTAGAGCGCGTTGACCGCGCCGAGGATCTTGGTGAGGGAATCCTTGGCGTCGCCGAACAAAAGCGTCGTCTTCGGGTCGTAGAGCAACTCGTTCTCGATGCCCGCGAAGCCGGGGCGCATCGAGCGCTTGAGGAAGACGACCTGGCGGGCGTCGCCGACGTCGAGAATCGGCATCCCGTAGATCGGCGAGCCGGGCGAAGTCTTGGCCGCGGGGTTGACCACGTCGTTCGCGCCGACGACGAGGGCGACGTCGGTGTTCTTGAACTCGGGGTTGACCTCGGCCATTTCCTTGAGCGACTCGTACGGAACGTTCGCCTCGGCGAGGAGCACGTTCATGTGCCCCGGCATCCGCCCGGCGACCGGGTGGATCGCGAAGACGACCTCGACGCCCCTGGCCTGCAGGGTCGTTGCGAGTTCGGCGATCGTGTGCTGGCCCTGGGCGACGGCAAGGCCGTAGCCGGGAACGATGACGACCCGCTGGGCGTAGTTGAGCAGCACAGCGACGTCTTCGGGGCTGGAGGACCGGACAGGACGGTCGCTCTGCGTGGTCGAGCCCGCGGTCGAGCCGCCCTTGAAGGCGCCGAACATGATGCCGCTGACTCCGCGGCCCATTGCGGCGGCCATCGCGCGGGTGAGGATCGTGCCGCTTGCACCGACGAGGGTGCCGGCGACGACGAGCAGGAGGTTGCCGATCACGATGCCGGAGGCCGCGACGGCGAGCCCGGTGAATGCGTTCAGCAGGGAGATGACGATGGGCACGTCCGCGCCGCCGACCGGCAGCACGAGCAGGGCGCCGACGACGAGGCCGAGAACGAGCAGCACGACCGCCCAGCCGGCGGCACCGGTGCCGACGACGAAGCCGCCGGTGACGAGCGCCAGGAGGACGATGCCGCCCATGACCCAGGCCAGCCCGGGGAACACGAGCGGGCGGGAGCTGATCAGGCCCTGGAGCTTGCCGACAGTGACGGCGGAGCCGGCGAAGGACACCGCGCCGACGAGCATCGTGAAGACGACGGCGACCCTGGTCCAGCCATTGGCGCTTTCACCGAGTTCGAGCATGGCCACCAGGGCGGCTGCGCCGCCGCCGACGCCGTTGAAGAGGGCGACGAGCTGGGGCATCTGCGTCATCTGCACGCGGCGGGAGATCGGGGCGGCGATGGCCGAGCCGACGGCGATGGCCACGATGATGGCGGGGATGTTGTCCATCCGGACCGAGAAGAACACGGTGATGACGGCGAGGAGCGCTCCGGCGGCGCCGATCAGGTTGCCGCGCCGTGCGGTCTTGGGCGAGGACAGCCCGCGGAGGGCGAGGATGAAGCAGACGGCGGAGACCAGGTAGAGGAGCCCGGTCCATTCGGGGCTGAGCAGGCTCATTTGGCGGTGTCCTTCGCGTCGGTGCCGGCCGGTTTGCGGGGGGCGAACATTTTGAGCATCCGGTCGGTGACGACGAAGCCGCCGACGAGGTTCGCTGTCGCGAGGAGCACGGCGAGCAGGGCCACGACCAGCAGCCAGATAGTGGTCGTCTGGCCGGCGACGGTGATCGCGCCGATCAGGATGATGCCGTGAATGGCGTTCGCGCCGCTCATCAGCGGGGTGTGCAGGGTGCTCGAGACCTTCGAGACCACTTCAAAGCCGACGAACACCGCCAGCACCACCACGGTCAACAGGGTGATCGGATCCATCAGTCTTCTCCTTGCAGCGCGGCCTGGGCCGCGAGGGCGGCCTTGGTCGGTTCGTGCGTCACTTCGCCCGAGTGGGTGAGGCATGCGCCGGCGATGACCTCGTCGGTGAAATCGGGGGCGACCGTGCCCTCGCTCGTCATGAGAGCGAGCAGGTTCGCGACGTTCTTGGCGTACAGGCGTGAGGCGTCAGCGGGCATCGTGGATGCCGCGTCCTTCATCCCGACGAGGGTGACGGTTCCGTCCCCGCTCGCGACCGGAACGAGGGTGTCGACGCCGGCGACGACGCCTTCGACGTTTCCGCCGGTTTCGGCGGCGAGGTCGACGATGACGGAGCCGGGCCGCATGCCGGTGACCATGTCGTGCGTCACGAGCAGGGGTGCAGGGCGGCCGGGGATCGCGGCCGTGGTGATGAGGATATCCGCCGCGGCGACATGGGGGGCGAGGAGCTCGCGCTGGCGGACGGCGCGGTCTTCGCTGAGCTCGCGGGCGTACCCGCCCGCGCCCTCGACGGCATCCAGGTCGAGCGTCACGAAGGTTCCGCCCATCGAGGTGACCTCGTTGGCGGATGCCGGGCGCACGTCGTACGCGGAGACGCGCGCGCCGAGGCGCTTGGCCGTCGCGATCGCCTGCAAGCCCGCGACGCCGGCGCCGAGGACGAGGACGCGCGCGGGCGGGATGGTGCCCGCGGCAGTCATGTACATCGGGAAGAACCGCGGGAAGCGGATGGCCGCCTCGAGGACGACCCGGTAGCCGGCGACGAGGGCCTGCGAGGTCAGGGCGTCCATCGACTGGGCGCGGCTGATGCGCGGCACGAGTTCGAGGGCGAAGGCGGTGACGCCGGCCGCGGCCAGGGCCGTGACGGTCGGGAGTTCGTTTGCGGGGGCCGCGAGTCCGACCGTGACGAGGCCGGAGTGGAGCCTGGCGGCGAGCGAGGGGGTGAGCGGTCGCACGTGGCAGTAGACGTCGAGGTCATCGAGCGCGAGCTCGGGGACGACGGTGGCACCGGCATCCGTGTATGAGCGATCGGAGAATCCTGCAGCGATGCCGGCGCCGGCCTCGATCAGGACATCGACACCGAGGCCCCGTAGTTGCTGCACAGTCTCCGGTGTCGCGGCGACACGCCGCTCTCCCTCGATGCGCTCTCGCCCAATGCCAACCTTCACGCGGGTATCTCCTTCGCGGCGGCCAGCCACGAGCAAATCCGGACAACCCGAAAGCTTGCGCGGTTTTACCGCCCTCCCGCTAGCGTACCGGGGAAGAGGGGGTCGTTTTAACGCGGAATCTACGAACCGGGCGCGAGATCGGCGAAGCGCGAATAGTGGCCGTGGAAGGCGACGGTGACGGTTCGCGTCGGACCGTTGCGGTGCTTGGCGACGATCAGGTCGGCTTCGCCGGCGCGGGGGTTGTCCTTTTCATATGCGCTCTCGCGGTGCAGCAGGATGACCATGTCGGCGTCCTGCTCGAGCGAACCGGACTCCCGGAGGTCGGAGATGGCCGGCATCTTGTCCGCACGCTGTTCCGGTCCACGGTTGAGCTGGGAGAGGGCGATCACGGGCACCTGCAGTTCCTTGGCCATGAGCTTGAGAGCCCGGGAGAACTCGCTGACCTCCTGCTGTCGGGACTCGACCTTCTTGCCCGATGTCATCAGCTGCAGGTAGTCGATGATGACCATTTTGAGTCCGACGCGCTGCTTGAGCCTGCGGCACTTGGCCCTGATCTCGACGAGGGTCATGTTGGGGCTGTCGTCGATGTAGAGCGGGGCGTCGTTGATGCGTCCGCGGGTGGCCGCGATGGTGGTCCAGTCGCGCGCGTCGACCGTGCCCTTGCGCATGCTCTGCAGGGGCACGGATGCCTCGGCAGAGAGCAGGCGCATCGCGATTTCGCTGCGGCCCATTTCGAGGGAGAAGAAGATGCTCGGCATGTCGTGCTTGATCGAGGCCGAGCGCGCGAAGTCGAGCGCGAGCGTCGACTTTCCGAGGGCAGGACGTGCCGCGACGATGATGAGCTGGCCGGGGTGGAAACCGTTGGTGAGCTCGTCCATGTCCGCGAAGCCGGTCGGCACGCCGGTCATCTGGCCGTCTTTGCCTTTGGCGGCTTCAATCTCGTCGATTGCCGCCGTCACGGCGTCGGTGAGCGGCACGTAGTCTTCGGTCTCTGTGCTGCCGGTGACGGCGTAGATCTCGGCCTGGGCGTTGTTGACGAGGTCGAGCACCTCGCCTTCGCCCGAGTACCCCATCTGGGCGATGCGGGTCCCGGCCTCGACGAGGCGGCGCAGCAGGGCCCGCTCGGCGACGATGGAGGAGTAGAAGCCCGCGTTGGCGGCGGTCGGGACGAGGCTCGTGAGCGTGTGCAGGTAGTCTGCGCCGCCGGCTCGGGAGAGTTCGCCGAGTTTGGTGAGTTCGTCGGTGACGGCGATGACGTCCGTCGGCTCACCCTGCGCATAGAGCGACAGGATCGCATCGAAGATCAGCTCGTGCTTCGGGATGTAGAAGTCCGCGGCGCGAACGGTCTCGACGACGTCTGCGACGGCGTCCTTGCTGAGCATCATGCCGCCGAGCGCGCTCTGTTCGGCCAGGAGATCGTGGGGGAGCGTTCGTTCGGTGTGCCGGGTCTCTGTGCCGTTGCGCAGATCGGTACCGCGTTTGTCCGCCAGACCCAGGTGTGCGATCGACAACCGTGCCTCCTCTGTCCGTGGTGATGTTCTATCAGGGACCGCCGACACCATCGGACGATTCCGGCACACCTCGAAATCCGGCCGCGTGCCCACCATACGGACCGGTTTCCGCTGGAAACAAACCACCCTGTGGATAACACTGTGCAGAATGAGGGCGAAACGCCGCGAGGCTTGTGCACAACCTGTGGACTCGGCTGTGGACAACTATTCTTCTTTGAAAATTTAATGCACTTTGATCAGGCATAAATTCTATTCACAGCTGTGGGTAAAAAGCTGGTTCAAGTACACCTTGAACGTTGGTGCCCAGAAGAAATCCTGTGTACAAATGTGGGGATTCATCAACTGAAATCACCCTCGAAAGGGGTGGTTGGAGCCTTAAACGAGCCTAGCGGCGGACTCCGGTGGGAGTCCGCCGCTAGGCCGGCAGTGTGACTGCTTACTTGGCAGCAACCACCACGAGGGTGATGGTGGCGCTCAGTTCGTCGCGAAGACGAACCGTTGCCTGGTGCTCGCCGACGGACTTGATCGGGCTGAGCTCGATCTTGCGCTTGTCGATGGCACCGAGGCCTGCAGCGGCGACGGCTTCGGCAACATCCGTGGTCTTGACGGAGCCGAAGAGGCGTCCGCCCGTTCCGGCCTTGACGACCAGACGGACCTTGGTGTTCTCGATGGTTGCCTTCAGGGCCTGGGCCTCTTCGAGCGTGGCGTGCTCACGGGCGACACGAGCAGCCTTGATCTGTTCGATCTGCTTCTCGCCTCCGCGGGTCCAGGAAACGGCCCAGCCCTGCGGGAAGAGGTAGTTACGGGCGAACCCGTTCTTGACCTCGACGATGTCGCCGGGTGCACCGAGGCCGGAGACCTCGTGCGTCAGAATGATTTTCGACATTTGGCTACCTACCTGCCTGAGCCGGCGTAGGGCAACAACGCCATTTCGCGGGCGTTCTTGACGGCACGGGCGATGAGGCGCTGTTCCTGGACGGAGACACCGGTGATACGACGGGCGCGGATCTTTCCACGCTCGGAGATGAACTTGCGCAGGGTGGGGACATCTTTGTAATCGATGACACCAACCCGGATCGACTTCGCGGGAGCGGCGTTCTTGCCACCCTTAGCTCCGCGGAGCGGCTTGCGGCGGTCGCCGCTCGACTTTCCAGCCATGATTTCCTTACTTTCTTAAGAAGTGCGTTTCAGCCTGACGGCGCCGGAGCGCCGCGATCGGCTAGAAGGGTGTCTCGTCGCTGAAGTTGCCCGGGGTGTTCCACACGTCGCCACCGGTGTTCACGGCGGCGGGAGGAGTGGCTGCCCAGGGCTCGTCGTTCCCGGCCGCTGCGGAGTTACCGCCGCGCGGGGAGGAGGACGATGCAGCGCGAGTGAGCGAAGCAGTGGCGTACTTGAGCGAAGGACCGATATCGTCGATTTCGAGCTCGAAGCTTGTGCGCTTCTCGCCTTCCTTCGTTTCATAGGAACGCTGCTTGAGCCGCCCAGTAGCGACGACACGAGAACCCTTGGTCAGTGAACCGGCGACGTGCTCGGCGAATTCACGCCAAACGCTCGCGCGCAGGAACAATGCGTCGCCATCTTTCCACTCGTTGGCTGCGCGATCGAAATTGCGCGGAGTGGATGCGATGGTGAAGTTGGCAACCGCCAGCCCGCCCTGCGTGTAACGCAGTTCCGGATCGCTGGTCAGGTTGCCCACCACGGTGATTACGGTCTCGCCGGCCATGGGCTACTTGTCGCTTGCCTTGTCGGCGGTGTCGACGGCTGCTGCGGGTGCCGGTGTGGCGACCGCTGCGGGCTTGGCGACTGCTGCCGGGGTGGCGACTGCTGCCGGGGCTGCAGGAGCTGCCGGGGCTGCGGCCTTGACGGCTGCTGCGGCGGGAGCCGATGCGGGCTTGACAGACGCGGCGACCTTGGCGGTCGGGGCGGCTGCGGCTTCGGCCTTCGCGGCAATGACCTTCGGGTTGGCTGCCTTGCGGGCTGCCTTCTCGGCGGCGAGCTTGCTCGCGACGGCAACCTGGGCGATGCCTTCTTCTGCGCGGAGAACCTTGGTGCGCATGACGGCTTCCGACAGCTTCAGCTGGCGGTCGAGCTCGGCCGTGGCAGAAGCGTTCGCGGTGAAGTCGACGACGGCGTAGATGCCTTCGGACTTCTTGTTGATCTCGTAAGCGAGACGGCGGCGACCCCAAACGTCAACCTTGTCAATCGTTCCACCATCGTTGCGAACAACGTTGAGGAACTTGTCAAGGCTGGGAGCTACGGTGCGCTCATCGATCTCGGGATCGAGGATAACCATCAACTCGTACTGATGCATGACTAACCCACCTCCTTCGGACTAAACGGCTGCAGAATCTCTGCAACAGGAGGGTTGTGCATGTGCTGAAGGCGGAGGCCGGGAATCCGGCGCGCAGACAACCTGCCTAGACTACTCGATGAGGCGGCCAAAAGCCACCACAGCGCCGCGGCGCCCTCCACGCCGTCTGTGTTCACATCAGTCCGAGCATGCCGGGACGCGCGTGGACCGTGCAGCCGGAAGCAGCGCTTGTGGAGAAGTGCGCACATCCGCCCCTGTTGAGGAGTGGCTACTGGCCTTGGCCCGCCCACCACGCCTGAAGGCGGCGCGTTGCCTCCTCGACACCGAGGGGGCCGTCGTCGAGGCGCTGTTCGAGGAGGAAACGGTAGGCCTCGCCGACCTCCCTGCCCGGTTTCACGCCGAGGATCGCCATGATCTGCTCTCCGTCGAGGTCTGGCCGCACTGCGGCCATCTCCTCCTGCTCGGCGAGTTCGCGAATGCGCTGCTCGAGGTCGTCGTATGCGAAGCCCAGCCGGTCGGCCTTGCGCCGGTTGCGGGTGGTCACGTCGGCCCTGGTGAGGATGTGCAGTCGTTCGAGCTGGTCGCCGGCGTCGCGCACATAGCGGCGCACGGCCGAATCCGTCCAGGCTCCCTCGGTGTACCCGAAGAAGCGCAGGTGGAGCTCGATCAGCCGGGAGACGGCCGCGATCGTGTCGTTGTCGAAGCGCAGCGCACGCAGGCGCTTCTTCGCGAGCTTGGCGCCCACCACATCGTGGTGGTAGAAACTCACGATTCCGCCTGGCTCGAGCTTCCGGGTCGCCGGCTTCCCGATGTCGTGGAACAGGGCGGCGAGCCGCACGATCAGGTCCGGTCCGCCCGGGAAGCTCTCCCGGGACTTCTCGTAGCCGATCGCCTGGTCGAGCACGGTGAGGGTGTGCTGGTAGACGTCCTTGTGGTGGTGGTGCTCGTCGACCTCGAGGCGCAGCGCCGGAATCTCCGGCAGGACGATGTCGAGCAGGCCGGAGTCAACCAGCAGCTCGAGGCCGCCGTGCGGGTTGTCCGAGAGGAGCAGCTTGCAGAGCTCTTCGCAGACCCGTTCCGCCGAGATATTGCGGATGCTCGACGCCATCGCGTCCATCGCGATCGCGGTGTCGAGGTCGAGGGTGAAACCGAGTTGGGCGGTGAACCTGGCGGCACGCATCATCCGCAGCGGGTCGTCGCCGAAGGAAATCTCCGGCGAGATCGGCGTCCGCAGGACCCCGGCCATGAGGTCGCCGATGCCGTTCGCCGGGTCGACCAGGGTCAGCCCGGGAAGGCGCAACGCCATCGCGTTGACCGTGAAGTCCCGGCGGAGAAGGTCGTCCTCCAGGCTCAGCCCGAATACGACCTCCGGCTTCCTGGTCACCCCGTCGTAGCTGTCCGCCCGGTAGGTGGTGATCTCCACGGTCTCGCCGGCGACCTTCGCCCCGATGGTCCCGAAGGCCCGGCCGATATCCCACTGCGCCTCGGAGATCGGGGTGACGATCTCGAGGATCTGCTCCGGGGTCGCATCCGTCGTGAAATCGAGGTCGTGCAGGGTCCGGCCCAGGAACGCGTCGCGCACCGGACCGCCGACGAGGGCAAGCTCGTGGCCCGCAGCCTCGAAGGCCAGGGCCAGGCGGGATACGGAAGGAGTGGCAGCCAGGTCGCCCAGCCGCGTGAGGGCTGTCGCGACGCTCTGCATGCCCCCCATGTTAGTTCCTGGTCGCCGGCGCGGCAGCCGCAGACCGGTTACTCAGGGCGCACGCCGTAGAATCCCCTATATGGTGGCCGAGTCAAGTACTGCGCGTCGGCCCGCGCACCCGACGGCGGCGAGCGGCCGCTGGTCGCACCTCAGGGTCCCCGTCTCCGCCCTCCTGATCGGCATCCTCGCCGGACTGCTTCCCCTGGCTTCGTCCGGCTTCATTCCCGGCGCGCCCACCAGCGCGGCCGCCGCCGCGACGGCGACTCCGACGCCGACGCCGACAGCGGATGCTGCGACGACGGACCAGGTCACGGTGACGGTCGCCCCCGTCTCGCTGGCGCCCCTGCGGTCAGGACAGGACCTCGCGGTCACCGTAAGGATCACCAACGGCAGCGCCGAAACCATCACCCCCGGCACGATCGATCTCTACCTCGCCGAACGGGCACTGACCAGTCGCAGCGCACTCACCGCCTGGCTGCATCCCACCAAGACGGGCAAGCCCGGCGACCTGATGCTGCGTTCGGCACTTCCGGCCGCCATCCCGCCAGCGGGAACGGCGACCGTCGCCATCTCGGTGCCCTCCGCGGACGTCGGCCTCACCTCGGGCAACGCGTGGGGCGCCCGCGGCATCTCGGCCACGATCACCGAGGACGGGTCCGTCCTCGCCCAGGGGCGGGGCACCTTCGTCTGGTATTCCAACGAGGTCGTCACCCCGGTGGCCCTCGCTGTCGTGATGCCGATCACGGTGCCGGAGCAGACCGAGGGTCTCATCCCGGCGAAATCACTCGAAACCTACACCGCGCCGGGCGGCAGGCTGAGCCGGCAGCTCGACGGCGTGATCAACCGCGACGTGACGATTGCGATCGATCCGATGATCATCGCGTCGATCCGTATCCTCGGCAACACGGCACCGGCGAGTGCCGTGGCCTGGCTCGGTCGCCTCGGTCAGGCGAAGAACGATATATTCCCGCTCGGCTATGCGGATGCCGACCTCACCCTTCAGCACCAGGCCGCTGCCGGCACCCTCCTGGTTCCCCTCTCATTCGACCAGTCGATCAACGCCTCGGATTTCACCTCCCCGACACCGGCACCGACACCATCAACATCAACTCCGACACCGACCCCGACTCCGACGGCAACCGGCAGCGCCCCTGCCGGCCTGACCGACACGACGACCGACACGACGACCGACACCGCGACTCCGACTCCACCCCCGACCTCAGCACCCGTGATCACTCCGGGCACAGTCCCCACGAGCGAGCAACTCCTGGCCTGGAATTACACGGCAACGGACATCGGCTGGCCGCTGACGGGCACGGTCTCGGCCGCCGACCTCGATGTCTTCACGGCGGGCGGCCTCTCGAGCCTCATCCTCGGCGGGGCAAACACCGCGCAGTCTGACCTCACCGAGACCCCCAACGCGAACGTGGTCCTGGCCGGTGGGCATGGAAACGCCCTGGTCACCGACGAACCCATCTCTGCAGCGCTCCGGACGGCGGCCACCGCGACGACGGATAGCGACTGGCAGGTGGCGATGGCCGAGCTGAGCTCCCAGATCGCGGTGGTCTCCGCCGAGCGTCCCGCGACCGTGCGCACACTCCTCGCCACGTTCGACCGTGACACCGTGCCGGGTGGAGTCCGGTTGAGCGAAACCCTCGCGGCCCTTTCGGGCCTGGGCTGGCGTGCACCGGCGACCGTGGCCGCCGCACGTGCGGCGTCGCCGGCCACGGACGTGAGCTTCCAGTCCCAGGCGGTGTCCGATGCCCGCATCCTCACGGCGCGCACTCTGCTGCACCGTGAAGGTGAGGTGACGGCGTTCTCGACGGCACTCTCCAAACCGCTCGCCATCACCGCCACCCAGCGACTGACGACGCTCGCGCTGCTGTCGACGAGCTGGGCGCAGGATACGGGTGCCTGGAGCGAGGCCGTCGACTCGAGCCTCGCGGACTCCTCTGTACTGCTCTCCTCGATCAGCGTGTCCACGAAGGGTCCGATCAACGTCGTCGGCAGTCAGGTCGACATCCCGATCACCCTCGACAACGCCCTCGGGCAGTCCGTGACGGTGAAAGTCCAGGTCGTCCCGTCCAACGGCCGACTCATCGTCGGCGGCGATGTCATCGAGGCGACGATCGAGGCGTCCTCGGCCAGGACCGTCAAGGTCCCCGTGACGGCCGCTGTCGGGAATGGTGCGGTCACGCTGCGGATCACCCTCTTCTCCCCGGACGGTTCCGTCGTCGGCCAGCCCAGTCAGATTCCGATCAACGTGCGTGCGGACTGGGAGGGCCTCGGTTCGCTCATCTTCGCCGCCCTGCTCGTGCTCTTCTTCGGATTCGGGATCTGGAGAAACGTGCAGCGCCGCCGCCGGGAACGTACTGCGGTCGCGCAGGCGACAGATGCCCCTGTGGAGCCCCCCGTCGATCCCCCGGTCGTGCCGCGTGGCTAGCATCGGGCGCGCGAGCGCCTTCCTCGCCTCGGGCACGATCGTCTCCCGCATCCTGGGATTCGTGAAGGTCATCGTCCTCGCCGGCGTGATCGGCCTGTACGGCACGAGCGCCGACGCGTTCGCGCTCGCCAATCAGCTCCCGAACACCGTCTACACGATCGTCGCAGGCGGAGTCCTCACCGCGGTCCTCGTCCCCCAGATCGTCAGGGCCGGACTCCACGTCGACGGCGGCACCGCGTACATCAACAAGCTGCTGACCCTGGCGCTCAGCATCCTCGCGGTCACCACGCTCGCCGCAACACTCCTGGTCCCGGTCATCACGCCCTTCATCGGCCTGCACCTGCCTCCAGCGCAGTTGGACCTCGCCATCGCCTTCGCTTATTGGTGCATGCCGCAGATCTTCTTCTACGGCCTGTACACGGTTCTGGGGGAAGTGCTCAATGCGAGAAAGTCGTTCGGACCGTTCACCTGGGTTCCGGTTCTCAACAACGTGGTTGCCCTGGCCGGAATCGTCGTCTTCGCCCTCGTGGCCGGGGCCGACCCCAACGGTGATCGCACGGCGAGCGACTTCACCCCGGGCATGGTCGCACTGCTGGGCGGCACCGCCACGCTCGGCGTCGTCGCGCAGGCCGTCGTGCTCTTCTATTTCTGGCGTCGGATCGGACTCCACTTCCGCCCCGACTTCCACTTCCGCGGGGTCGGGCTCGGCGCCGCCGGCAAGACCGCGAGCTGGACCTTCGGCATGCTCCTGCTCAGCACGGCCGCCGGGATCGTCGAAACCCAGGTCGTCACCCAGGCCACGGGCAAGGCGTCTGTCGCCGTGCTCGCAACAGCCTGGCTCATCTTCATGCTCCCGCACTCGGTCATCACCGTTTCCGTGGCCACCGCCTACTTCACCGGCATGAGCGAGCATGCCTCCCGCGGTGACGTTGCGAAGCTCAGAACGGATGCCTCGTCGGCTATACGAGGCACGTCACTCCTGATCGTGCTCGCGTCGACGGTCATCCTGGTCTGCGCCTACCCGTTCGCGGCGGTTTTCACCCAGGGGAAGTTCGAGCAGGTGCAGGGCACCGGGAACGTCATCATCGCCTACATTCTCGGCCTCGTCGCCTTCTGCGTGCTCTTCGTCCTGCAACGCACGTTCTATGCGCTCGGCGACACCCGCACCCCGTTCTTCTTCACCCTGTTCCAGGTCATCCTCGTCGTGACCGGAGTGCTCGCGTGCTCGCTGCTGCCCCCGGCCTGGATCGCCGTCGGCATCGCACTCGTCGTGACGGTCTCCGGAATCCTGCAAACGATCCTGGCCGGCCACTTGTTGCGGCGTCGTCTGGGCGGTCTCGACGGCCGTCGTATCCTGCGGAGCCTCGTCCGGTACCTGGTCGCCGCGATTCTTCCCCTCATCATCGGCCTCGGAATCCTCCTGCTCCTCGGCGGCACTCACGAGGGCGGCTTCGCCGTCTCCGGACGGCTCGAGGCCATCCTGTCGATGCTCATCATCGGCGGCGTGATGTCCCTCGCCTACTTCGGAATGCTGCTGCTCATGCGCAGCGATGAACTCAGGGTCTTCCTGGTGCCGCTGATCAACCGGTTCCGCCCGCGCGGCACGAACTAGTCCGGCACGCCACCAGCAAGGTGGTCCCCGGGCCGGGCACACTGGCAACCGGCCGTGAACGCAGGCCCCCGGCTGGGAGGCGCGGAATAGCATCCGATTAGGATGTGTTGTACCCGGCAGCGAGGCAGCCACACCTGCCCTGCCCCCACTGCGAAGGAGTCTACGCGTGCGTCAGATCATCATCATCGGCTCCGGCCCTGCCGGATTCACGGCCGCCATTTACGCCGCGCGCGCCAACCTCAAACCGCTCCTCATCGCGAGCTCGGTCGAGGCAGGCGGCGAGCTGATGAACACGACCGAGGTCGAGAACTTCCCCGGCTTCCCCGAGGGTGTCCAGGGCCCCGACCTCATGCAGAAGATGCAGGAGCAGGCCGAACGCTTCGGCACCAAGGTCGTCTACGACGACGTCACCGAACTCGACCTCACCGGCGCGGTCAAGACCGTCACGCTCGGTTCCGGCGAGACCCACGAGGCCCTGACCGTGATCTTCGCGACCGGTTCCGCCTACCGCAAGCTCGGTCTCGAAGACGAAGAGCGCCTCTCGGGGCGCGGCGTCTCCTGGTGTGCGACCTGCGACGGCTTCTTCTTCAAAGAGAAGGAGATTGCCGTGATCGGCGGCGGCGACTCCGCCATGGAGGAAGCCACCTTCCTCACCCGGTTCGCGAGCAAGGTCTACGTTGTGCACCGCAAGGACACCCTGCGCGCCTCCAAGATCATGCAGGATCGCGCCTTCGCCAACCCGAAGATCGAGTTCGTCTGGAACTCGACGGTCTCCGGCATCACGGGCACGGATGCCGTCGACGGCCTGGTTCTGCGCGACACGGTTTCCGGCGCCGAAAGCATCCTTCCCGTCGGAGGGGTCTTCGTCGCCATCGGCAATGACCCGCGCACCCACCTCGTCCACAAGCAGCTCGATCTCACGACGGACGGCACGATCGCCGTCGCTGGACGATCCTCCCTGACCAGCCAGGCGGGCGTCTTCGCCGCTGGCGACGTCATCGACCCGCACTACCGCCAGGCCGTGACCGCGGCCGCCTCCGGCACCGTGGCTGCGCTCGACGCGGAGCACTACCTCGCTTCCCTCCCCGCGGAACTGCTGGCCAGCGCCGGCGACTCCACATTCGCAACAGCCACCAACTAAGGAGCACACATGTCCGCACGCGCCGTTACCGACGCGACTTTCGACCAGGAAGTCATCAACAACGAGAAGACCGTCCTCGTGGACTTCTGGGCGGAATGGTGTGGCCCCTGCCGCGCCGTCAGCCCCATCCTGGACCAGATCGCCGCAGAGCACGCCGACAAGCTCGACATCGTCAAGCTCAACGTCGACGACTTCCCCGCCCTCGCCGCGAAATACCAGATCACGTCGATCCCGGCCATGAAGGTGTTCCAGAAGGGCGAGGTCGTCAAGACCGTCATCGGCGCCAAGCCGAAGGTCGTCCTCGTTTCCGACCTGGCCGCATACCTGGCCTAGAGGCCCTCTCCCCGCTTCGGTCGGTTTCACGTGAAACACCGGACGTAGAGATGAACGAAGCCCGCCCGGCACCGTCGGGCGGGCTTCGTCGTATCCGGGTGGGCCTACGATTGAACCCTCACCAGAACGGATGTGACGTGACTGCACAGGGCTCTTCCCAGGCCGGTAACAACCTCGACCCGTGGTACCACCACTACGCCGAGCGAGCCGCCGGGCTGCGGGCCTCCGAGGTGCGGGCCCTCTTCGCCGTCGCCTCCCGCCCCGAGGTCGTCTCACTGGCCGGGGGAATGCCGTTCGTGGCAGCGCTGCCCCCGGACCTCGTGGTCAACGCCATGGAGCGGGTCATGCGTGAGCAGGGTCCCGTCGCCCTGCAATACGGCTCCGGCCAGGGAGTACCCGCTCTCCGCGAACAGATCCTCGAGGTCATGGCCCTCGAAGGCATCCGCGCCCATGCCGACGATGTCGTCGTGACCACCGGCTCGCAGCACGCCCTCGAACTCGTCAGCAAACTCTTTCTCGATCCCGGTGACGTTGTGATCTCCGAGGGACCGAGTTACGTGACTGCCATGGTCATCTTCAAGTCGTACCAGGCCGAGGTCGACCATGTTCCCATGGACGAACACGGTCTCATCCCTGAAGCCCTGCGTGAGCACATCCAGCAGCTCCGTGTTGCAGGCAAGACCATCAAGTTCCTGTACACGATCCCGAACTTCCACAACCCGGCCGGGGTCACGCTGAGCTGGGAACGGCGTATCGAAATTCTCGAGATCTGCCGCGCCAACAACATCCTCGTCCTCGAAGACAACCCGTACGGCCTGCTCTACTTCGACAAGCCGGCACCGGATGCGATGCGCTCCCTCGAACAGGACGGCGTCGTCTACCTCGGCACCTTCTCCAAAACCCTCGCTCCGGGTTTCCGGGTGGGTTGGGCCCTCGCACCCCACGCGATCAGGGAAAAGCTGGTGCTCGCGAACGAGGCCGCCGTTCTGTCGCCGAGCTCGTTCAGCCAACTCGTAATCTCGGAGTACCTGGCCACTGCCGATTGGAAGGGCCAGATCAACACCTTCCGAGGCGTGTACCACGAGCGCAAGGACGCCCTGCTGAATGCACTGGACGAGTACCTGCCCGAACTCACCTGGACGAATCCCAATGGGGGATTCTATGTCTGGGTCACCCTGCCGCAGCTGCTCAATTCCAAGGCGATGCTCCCGCGCGCCGTCAAGGAGCTCGTCGCGTACACGCCGGGAACCGCTTTCTTCGCCGACGGCGACGGCCAGCAGAACATCCGCCTGTCGTTCTGCTATCCCACCCCTGCCGAGATCCGGGTCGGCGTCCGTCGACTCGCGACCGTCGTCCGCGATGAGCTCGACCTTCTCGAAACGTTCGCCGGAACCGGCTCGCTCGATCCGCTCCGCACACCCGGTCGCTTCAACCCGCTGCCGACCGACATCTCCTAGCCCACGAACCACCCCAAGCGATTAGCAAGGAATCCCTGATCATGACCGATATTTCTCCCCTCGCGATCATCGTTCTCGCCGGCGGAATCTCGCATGAGCGCGATATCTCGCTCCGTTCGGGGCGTCGGGTCGCGGACGCGCTCACCGGCCTCGGCCACAAGGTCACCCTCCTCGACCCGCAGGCGGGGCTCCTGCTCGACCTCACCACCCGGGCCCCCGATGTCATCTTCCCGGTCGTGCACGGAGCCACCGGGGAAGACGGCGCGCTCCTCTCGCTCCTGGAGACGACGGGTATCCCCCACGTCGGCTCCCGCGGAGGTCCGGCGAGCCTCGCCTGGACGAAGCCCACGGCCAAGGAACTCGTCCGACGCGCCGGGTTCGCGACACCGAACTGGATTGCCCTCTCCAAAGAGACCTTCCGGGACCTCGGAGCGGCGAGCGTTCTCGAGCATCTCCTGACAGCACTTCCCACTCCCCTTGTCGTGAAGCCATCCCAGGGTGGATCCGCGCAGGGTGTCACCATCGTCGAGACCGCGGCCGAGCTTCCGCGGGCCATGGTCGAGGCCTACACCTACAACTCGGTGGCCCTCGTCGAAGAAAAGGTACGCGGCACCGAACTCGCCGTCACGGTCATCGACTCCGGACTCGGTCCGGTCGCCCTCCCCGCCGTCGAGATCGTGCCCGTCAATGGTGTCTACAGCTTCGAGGCCCGCTACAACGCCGGCGAGACCCTCTTCTACGCACCAGCGCGCATCACCGCGGACATCGCCACTCTCGTCACCCAGACGGCTGTCGATATTCACACACTGCTCGGACTCCGGCACATCTCCCGGATCGACCTGATCGTCGACGAAGACGGCGTTGTCTGGTTCCTCGAAGCCAACGTGCTCCCCGGGCTCACGGAAACCTCCCTGGTCCCCCAGTCCATCGAAGCGTCGGGTGCGACGCTCGGCGACGTCTACGAGTCACTCGCGCGAGCCGCGGTCGCGACCGTCGACTGACTTCGATCCGACAAGATCGTCCATTTCTCCCGAAAATCAGCCCCTTTGGGGCGCGAATCGGACATTCCCGGAGCGCCGGAATCGGCTTAGGATGCCTTCTGAAGACCTGAAATCACGCAGAACCGGCGTTCCCACTCGTCTTTCCTGACAACGTTTCACGTGAAACACTCGCGCCAGAAATGACGGGAGGCAGAAAATCCGCGCAAGAGCACGTTTCACGTGAAACATGCGCTGCATTCTGCACACCCCACAGGCACGCTGGTGATTCACCCTGCACGGCGGTGGCCCCTTGAGACACCGGATACATAGAGAATGGCTTGAGTCTAACGCTATGTTTCACGTGAAACATACCTGGGGTTCGCGTCTCGTGACACCGTTTCACGTGAAACATACTTGGGGTTCGCGTCTCGTGACACCGTTTCACGTGAAACATGCGCAGAACGTCGCGTCGACCAGGCGCCCCGGTGATGAAGCGCGCCAATTGCGTCATTTCGTACCAAGCACTCCGCGAGTGAATCGGCTCACCTGACGCGTGTGCGTGCGTGATGTCTCACGTGAAACACCGTAGGGGAGCAGGCCTGTTCGACCGAGGGATCTAATTCGACCCGAAGCCGGGCTCTCCCAGAACCGCAAGAATCCGGTTCAGGTCGCCGATCGTGGCAAAATCGATATTGATCTGTCCCTTACGCGCGCCCAGGTTGATCTTCACCCGGGTGTCCAGGCGATCGCCAAGGTGTGAAGCGATCTCGTCGAGGTGACCCTGGCGTTTGCCTGCCGATGGTCGAGGCGCCTGCGCCTTCGGCACTGCCGTCGCCGCGGCTTCCGCCGCCCGCACAGAGAGGTCCTCGTTGACGATCTTGTCGGCGAGACGAAGCATCCCTTCCGGATCGCCCACGGAGAGGATCGCACGGGCGTGACCGGCGGACAGGACACCCGCGGCGACCCGTACCTGGACGGCTTCCGGAAGCTTCAGGAGACGGATCGTGTTGGTGATTTGTGGCCTTGACCGGCCAATTCGCTGTGCGAGCTCGTCCTGGGTGATTCCAAAGTCCGCGAGCAGCTGCTGGTACGCCGACGCCTCTTCGAGCGGATTGAGCTGGGCACGATGCAGGTTCTCGAGCAGTGCGTCGCGGAGCATGTCGATGTCCGCGGTCTCCCGGACAACGGCGGGGATGGAATCGAGGCCCGCTTCCTTGGTCGCCCGCAACCGACGCTCGCCCATGACGAGTTCGTATTTTCCGGGCTGATCGGGGAGGGGGCGCACCACGATCGGCTGCAGCACACCGACCTCGCGAATGCTGTGCACGAGTTCCGCAAGATCGGATTCGTCGAACACGCTGCGGGGCTGCACGGCATTCGGGACGATATCGAACGGATTGAGGTGCGCGAGCCGGGCACCGGGAACCGGTACGAGGACGGGCGCATCCGCATCCGCCGGCTCGACGACAGCAGAACCGCCCTCGACCAGGCCGTCCTCTGCGGGAGCACCCGAGTCCGGCACCGCGGTGAGTCCGACAGCGTCGATCCCGGCCTTGTCACCCGCCGCCGCGAGTGCGGCTGCCGCGCTCGCCTTCGCCGCCGGGGAGTACGGGAAGAACACGTCCACGGGACGGGCGAGGGTCGGGTCGTCTTGAATCGGAATCAGGGCGCCGATACCGCGGCCGAGGCCTGTTCTCTTCGCCATTACTGTCGTTCTCCTGTCCGGGGGGCACCGCGTCTGGCGATTTCCGCTGCTGCTTCAAGGTAGGAGAGCGATCCTGCCGAGTTCAGGTCGTAACTGATCACGCTCTGACCGTAGCTCGGCGCCTCAGAAACCCGCACAGAGCGCGGAATGAGGGTACTCAACACCTGGTCGGGGAAGTGATCGCGCACGTCCTGCGCCACCTGGTTGGCCAGGTTGGTGCGGCTGTCGTACATCGTCAGCAGAATGGTCGATACCGTGAGTTCGGGGTTCAGGTGCTTCTCGATCAGTTCGATGTTCTTGAGCAGCTGGCTCAGGCCTTCGAGCGCGTAGTACTCGCACTGAATCGGGATGAGGACCTCTTTCGCGGCGACGAAGGCGTTGATCGTGAGGAGCCCGAGGGATGGGGGACAGTCGATGAACACATAGTCGTAGGGATCCGTCATTGCGGAGAGGTGCACGGTGAGGGCACGACTCAGCCGCTGTTCGCGGGCGACGAGGGAGACGAGCTCGATCTCGGCTCCCGCGAGGTGGATCGTCGCCGGTACGCAGAAGAGCGAACCGAATTCGGGGCTGCTCTGCACAACGGAGGCGAGTTCTACGTCGTTGATGATCACGTCATAGACGCTCGGGGTGTCCGCGCGGTGTTCGACGCCGAGCGCTGTCGAGGCATTTCCCTGCGGATCGAGGTCGATCACAAGTACCCGGGCACCCTGCCGGGCCAGGGACGCTGCCAGGTTCACGGCGGTCGTGGTCTTGCCAACGCCGCCCTTCTGGTTGGACACCGTGATGATCCGGGTGCGCTCGGGCTTGGGCAGCTTCTCCGCTGCGATCACCTGACGCCTGCGCGTGAGCTCGGTGATTTCCCTGGCGAGGGGAGTGCTGCTGTCAAAACCGCGTGCGGCCGTGGTGTCGTGCTGTTCCTGGCCGGGTTGTTTCACGTGAAACCTTTACGTTCGACGGTTGAAGAGCCATCCGAGGGTGATGCACGATCCGTGTTCGCGTGTGCGAAACGCCAATCGGGGACTAATCAACTGTAGCCCTTATGACTCGCGTCACGTCCTGCAGCACGCCCTCACCGAGGGTGATCACCTCGACATTACTGAGGTAGAAGCGACGAATCTCCTTCGCAGCCGCCGAAATTTCGCCCTGCGCACCAGCGCCCTTCATGAGCACGAGCTCGCCCCCTGCCCTGAGGAGCGGCGCCGTCAGGGGAATCAGTGTTCGGAAAGCGCTTACTGCGCGCGCGGTGACCTGGTCGAGCGGATGCGGAAGGTGCAGGTCCTCAGCACGGGCGCGCGTCACGGTCGTGTTGGTCAAACCGAGCTTCGCAACCTGCTCGGTCAGCCAAGCCACCCGGCGCTCCATCGGTTCGATCAGCACGAAGTCGACGTCGGGCCGAATGATCGCGAGCACGAGTCCGGGCAGTCCGGCGCCGGACCCGACGTCGCCGACCAGTCCGGGCCGGAGCAGCGGGGCCATGATCGCACAGTTCAGGATGTGCCGGCTCCAGAGCCGGGGCAACTCGAGCGGGCCGATCAGGCCGCGCTCCTCGCCCTGCGTCGCGAGGTTGGCCGCGAAGGCCCGTGCGACGTCGATGCGGTCCCCGAAGAGCCCGGCCGTGACGACCGGTTCGATCTCGAGCGTGTCGTTCACGGGTTCCACGTGAAACTACGCCGCGATGATGACCGTGTGACGGTCGCGGCCTTCGCCCGTCGACTCCGACACGTAACCGTGCTCGGAGACGAGGTCGTGCACGAGCTTGCGCTCATAGGACGACATCGGCGGCAGGGAGGCTTCCGTCGCGCCTGCGGCGATGCGCTCGATCGCCCGGGTCACGAGGACGCCGAGCTCCGCCTGGCGGGCCTCACGGGAGCCGCCGATGTCGAGGATCAACCGGGAGAACGACCCGGTCTTGTTCTGCACCGCGAGGCGGGTCAGTTCCTGCAGGGCGTTCACGGTGTCCGGGCGGGAGAGCAGGCGCAGGCTTCCGGCATCCGTCGAATTGACCGACACGTAGGCGCGGCCGTTGCGGGCATCGATGTCGATGTCCCCGTCGAGGTCGCAGATGTCGAGGAATTCCTCGATGTAGTCCGCGGCGACGTCGCCCTCCTTCTCGAGCTGATCGAGGGTGGGGGAGTCGTCTTCCGCGGGGGAATCCGCGGCGATCACGTCGGTGTTCTCAGTCACGATGTCCGTCTCTTCTGTGTTCTGCTCAGTCGTTCTGTTCAGGCCCTTCGGCCTGTTCAGTCGCTTCGGACCAGTCTATTTCTTCGGGCCGGTCTGCTTCTTGGCGCGGGACTTGCCGACGGGCTGCTGACGCTGCGGCTGCTGCTTCTTCGGCTCTTCGACCACGATGATGTCGCCATCCTTCGCGATGAGCTTTCCCTTGCGCGCGAGACGCTCCTCGCGGGCCTTGGCCGCTTCACTGCCCGGTGTCGGCATGTTGCGGATGACCAGGAACTGCTGGGCCATGGTCCAGATGTTCGAGGTCAGCCAGTAGAACATGACGCCGAGCGGGAAGGCGATACCGGAGAAGGCGAAGACGAGCGGGAGTAAATACAACATCATGCGCTGCTGCTTGAACATCGGGCTCGCCTTGGTTTCCGGCGACATGTTCTTGGAGACGATCTGCAGCTGCGTGATGAACTGCGAAGCAGTCATCAGGACGACCATGGTCGCCGCGATGAGCATCACGGCGAGGTTGTACGGGCTGCCGGCCACGAGCAGCGCCCACTGCGTGGAGAACGATTCGTGCAGCGGTGCAACCCCGAACAAGGTCGCACTCCCGAAGCTCTCCGCAAGCTGGGAGTTGAGCGGACCGACGCCGGCCTTGGCGTGCTGCGCGTCGTTGAGGACGGAGAAGAGCGCGAAGAAGATCGGCATCTGCAGCAGGAGGGGAAGGCACGAGCTCAGCGGGTTCGTGCCCGTGCGCTTGTACAGTTCCATGGTCTCGCGGGACATTGCCTCGCGGGAGAACTGGTCCTTCTTACCCTTGTACTTGTCCTGGATCTTCTTGAGCTGGGGAGCGACCTCGAGCATCTTGCGCTGGCTGCGAATCTGCCGTACAAAGATGGGGATGAGCGCGGCGCGCACGACGAGCACGAGTCCCACGATCGCGAGCACCCAGGTGATGCCATCGTTGTAGCCGAGGCCAACGGTCGTGAACAACCAGTGGAAGGCGACGAGCAGGAGCTCGACAGCCCATTTCAAAGGCCAGAGAATCGTACCTAGGAGGTCCATACTTTGGGTCAGCCCTTTCCGTGGCTCACTGGGACTACAAATCCAAACGACGTCACGGCGTAGCGACGCTTGCGCTTCAGCGGAACGTCATCGACTCCGCCTTCGGCCCACGGATGACACCGGGCCAGCCGGCGTGCAGCCAGACCGGACCCGATTACAAGGCCATGTTCCTGAACGGCGCCGAGTGCGTACGCCGAACAAGAGGGATAGTACCTGCAAACGTCGCCATACAGCGGTGAGATCACCGCGCGGTAGACGCGCAGGAGCACAACCCCCAGATTGCGTGGGAGCAGAAGGACCCACGCCAACACCGTCTTCACGAGGTCAACCATCGCGGGCTACTCATCGGGAGGGCAGTCGTTCCGGCCGGCGATGGCCGGATCCGGTCGTGCCCGCCGCAATTCGGCGCTGGAAACTCAGGAGGGCCTGGCTGACTTCGGCCTGCAAAACCGGCCACTCCACTTCGTGCGCCGCAGGAAGTGCGCGAATGACGACATCCGTGCCCGGGTTCACCGTAGGGAGCAGACCGAAGCACGCCGCTTTCAGGCGACGTCGCATTCGGTTGCGCCGGACGGCGTTCCCCACGTTTTTGGCGACGATGAAACCAAACCGAGGGGGTAAGCCCTCGGAATTGTCACGCAGGTACGTCACGAAGTGCGGACCAACAACACGCACGCCACGGCGAACGACCATCTTGTAGTCGTTGCCGCTCGTGATGCGATTGGTCCCCGCGAGCACGTGAGTGCTTAGGCGGAAAGCTCGGTGCGACCCTTGCGACGGCGGGCACCGAGGATCGCGCGGCCGGCACGGGTACGCATGCGAAGACGGAAGCCGTGCACCTTGGCGCGACGACGGTTGTTCGGCTGGAAAGTTCTCTTGCTCATTGTGTGGTCTCCACGTATTGAATCTCCGCAGGCCAAAAAATGTAGAACGGCCGGGAAAGAGTGAGGTAGCCCGCGGGCTGGGGTCAACTGATTAAAACTACGGCCTCAATCGGTGCTGGTCAAACCCGACGGCGGTAAACGGCAGATTCTGCAGATGTTTTCTCGGTTTCCGGTCAACGACACGTACCGAATCCACAACAGAGTTGGCCGCCGCGGCAGACATTGACTACCGTGAGGACAAGTTATCCACAGGCAGCCCGCAATGCCTGTAAAACACAGCCCGAATTGCGCACAGGCGGTGGATAACCTTGTGGATGCTTTTGCTGAGGCCGTCGATTCGGCCCACACTGGTGTCGACTCTTCCGGCAGTTCCGGGTGCATTCAAGAAATCATCGACAGTACCGACACGCAGTTTCAACACACAGCGTTTCACCAGACAGTATCGACAGAGGGAACAATGGCAGCCGAAGAACAACCGATCGCGGACACCTGGCGGGCAGTGCTCACCAGCCTCGAATCGGATGACACCATCACCCCGATGCTCTACGGCTTCCTGAACCTGGTCGAACCCAAGGGCATCGCGGCCGGCACGTTCTATCTCGAAGTACCGAACGAGTTCACCGCGAGCATGCTGAACCAGCGGATGCGGGTGCCGCTGCTCGCCGCGATGGGTCAACTGTCCGAGGCGAGCGCGGTCTCGACCTTCTACGTCGTCGTCAATCCCGAACTCGAGCAGGAGTCGCTCCGTCCGGTCCAGGAGTCCGCACTGCCCAGGGACGTCGAGACACCCGCGACGCCCCAATCGGTTTTCGAGAGCGCGCCGCCCGTCGAGAGCCCGCACGACACCCGGCTCAATTCCAAGTACAGCTTCGACAACTTCGTGATCGGGCAGTCGAACCGGTTCGCGCACGCCGCCGCGGTCGCCGTTGCCGAGGCACCGGCCAAGGCGTACAACCCCCTCTTCGTCTACGGCTCCTCCGGATTGGGCAAGACCCACCTGCTCCACGCCATCGGCCACTACGCCATGAGCCTCTATCCCGGCATCCGAGTGCGTTATGTCAGTTCAGAAGAGTTCACCAACGACTTCATCAACTCGATCGCCAACAACCGCGGCTCGGCATTCCAGTCCCGGTATCGCAATATCGACATCCTGATGATCGACGACATCCAGTTCCTGCAGGGCAAGGCGGAGACCCAAGAGGCGTTCTTCCACACCTTCAACACTCTGCACGACCACAACAAGCAGGTCGTCATCACGAGCGACCTGCCGCCGAAGGCCCTGACCGGTTTCGAAGACCGCATGAGGTCCCGTTTCGAGTGGGGCCTCATCACGGATGTCCAGGCCCCCGACCTCGAGACCCGCATCGCCATCCTGCGCAAGAAGGCCCAGAGCGAGAAGCTCCAGGTTCCCCACGACATCCTCGAATTCATGGCGTCCAAGGTCTCATCCAACATCCGCGAGCTCGAGGGAACCCTGATCAGGGTCACGGCCTTCGCGAGCCTCAACCGAACGCCCGTCGACATGGACCTCGTCCAGACGGTGCTCAAGGACCTGATCACCCTCGACGAAGACAACGTCATCGCGCCGGTCGACATCATCACCAACACGGCGGACTACTTCAAGCTCACCGTCGAGGACCTCTATGGCTCCTCACGCTCCCAAGCCGTTGCCACGGCTCGCCAGATCGCGATGTACCTCTGCCGCGAGCTCACCAATCTCTCCCTCCCGAAGATCGGCCAGCTGTTCGGCAACCGGGACCATACGACGGTGATGTACGCGAACAAGAAGATCAGCGAACTCATGAAGGAACGCCGCTCGATCTACAACCAGGTCACGGAGCTCACCAACCGCATCAAACAGGACCACCGCTACAAATAAGCCGCAGAATCCCTCAGTTTTCACAGTTGTGGATAACCCTGTGGAAACTCGTCGAACAACTTGTCTGAATTTGTGGAAACTACCGTCCAGCTTGTGCAAACTCCGCTGGTGGCAAGGCTCGCCCTGAACCGGGGGACGATTAACGCTCACAGGCTGCCCACAAGTTACATGTTTGTAGTTCCCAGTGAATGAGCCGCATCCACAGAGTTATCCACAGTTTCCACAACGGTTAAGAAGATTAACAAAAACTTAAACTTCTCTCTGGCCGACAACCTTTCCTCCGACACCGGAGGAAACCGAGCGACGCCGGGGCCGTTGTGAGAACGACTACCATTGAGGCCAAACAGGTCTCCGACCGACAGGAGTGACTTCGTGAGATTTCAGGCCAACCGGGACGTTTTCAGCGAAGCCGTTTCTTTTGCTGTCAAACTCCTTCCCCAGCGCACCACGCTGCCCATTTTGAGCGGTGTGCTGATCGAAGCAACAGCGACCGGCTTGATCCTCTCGTCATTCGACTATGAGGTGTCCGCGCAAACCGAAATCGCCGCCGAGGTCGAAGAGACCGGACGGGTTCTCGTGTCCGGTCGCCTCCTCGCCGAGATCGCCAGCCGGATGCCGAACGCCCCCGTCACATTCGTGACCAAGGACTCCCGCATCACGGTCAGCTGTGGAACCGCGAGCTTCACGCTCCTGTCCATGCCTGTCGAGGAATATCCAAGCATCCCGGTCGTCAGCGGCCAGGCCGGCCTGGTTCCCGCCGAAGATTTCGCCGCTGCCGTCGCCCAGGTCGCCGTCGCCGCATCGCGTGACGACGTCACGCCGGTCATCACGGGTGTCCAGCTGCAGATTTCCGAAAACAGCCTGAGCCTCGTCGCGACAGACCGCTACCGTGTCGCCGTGCGAGAAATCGACTGGGACCCCGGAACGATGGTCGCGACAGACACCATCACCGCGCTCGTACCCGCACGTACCCTGCAGGAAGTCGGCAAGACCTTCGGACACAGCGGCACGATCTCCGTCGCGATCACCAACACCGACGATCGCGAACTGATCGCATTCACCGCCGACAAGAAGACCGTCACAAGCCTGTTGATCAAGGGCAACTACCCGCCGGTTCGCCGGCTGTTCCCCGACCAGGTCGACAACTACGCCGTGATGAATACCGCGGAACTGATCGAGGCCACCCGCCGTGTCGCTCTCGTGCTCGAACGCGAGGCTGCGCTGCGTTTCTCCTTCACGACCGAGGGACTCACGCTCGAAGCGGTCGGTTCCGAACAGGCACAGGCCAAGGAATCCGTCGATGCGATCCTGTCCGGCGTCGAAACCGTTGTTTCCCTCAAGCCGCAATTCCTGCTGGACGGCCTCACGGCCGTGCACTCGGAATTCGTGCGGATCTCCTTCACGAAGACGGAAAACCCGAACAAGCCGGGCCCTGTCCTGATCACGAGCCAGAGTTCGCGCGACCAGCCGGGAGCTGACAGCTACAAGTACCTGCTCCAGCCGAACCTGCTGTTGCGCTAAGAACTCCGGTGCGGGTAACTCACCTGTCCCTGACCGACTTCCGCAACTATGCGCAGGTCGAGGTTCCGTTCCAGCCGGGACCGAACCTCATCGTCGGGAGCAACGGCCAGGGGAAGACCAACCTGGTCGAGGCCCTCGGCTTCCTGAGCACACTGGGTTCGCACCGGGTGTCGACGACGGCCGCGATGATCAGGTCCGGCGAGGAATCCGCGATCATCCGGGCCAAACTCGAGTACAACGGCCGGGACCTCCTCGCCGAAGTGCAGATCAACCGCTCGGGACTGAACCGGGCGCAGATCAACCGTTCGGTGATCAAGACGAGGGAACTGCCGCGGTATTTCTCGAGCGTCCTGTTCGCTCCGGAAGACCTCGCGCTCGTCCGCGGCGACCCGTCTGGACGACGCCGTTTTCTCGACCAGCTGCTCGTCCTCCGGTCTCCGCGTCTCACCGGTGTGCTCGCCGACTACGACAGGGTGCTCCGGCAGCGCAATTCCCTGTTGAAATCGGCGAGGGCGTCCGGATTGCGCACAACCCAGCTCGGAACCCTCGAAGTGTGGGACGACCGTCTCGTGGAATTCGGTTCGGAGATCATCGACGAGCGGGCGAAGCTCGTCGAAGAGCTCGGCACACCCCTCCGCACTGCATATGAGGCCGTCGTCGGCGCCGATCACGGGCCGGCCCTGCTCGGCGCACTCAGTATCCTCGGACTGGATGACACCCTCGGCAGCGAGGAGGACACTCCCTCCGGAGCATCGGTCGGCACGAATGATGCCGGAGCGAAGGAGGCAGGGGCGACCGCCGACCTGTTCCGTGCATCCCTGGCCGGTGTGCGCAGGAAGGAACTCGACCGCGGGATGACCCTCGTCGGACCGCATCGCGACGATGTGGTGTTCATGCTCAATGCCCTGCCGGCGCGTGGGTATGCGAGCCATGGCGAATCCTGGTCGTTCGCCCTCGCGCTCAAGCTCGCAGCCGCCGAACTCCTGCGCAGGGACTCCTCGAGTGGGGATCCTGTCCTCATCCTCGACGACGTCTTCGCCGAACTCGACCAATCGCGCCGCAGCCGCCTCGCAGCCGCGGTCCTGGGATTCGACCAGGTGCTCATCACGGCAGCCGTGTTCGAGGATGTCCCCAAGCAACTGGCCGCGCACACGATTCACATCCACGCCGGGGAGGTCATCGATGGCTGAGCAGAGCGAGGCAGCACGGGTCTACCTGCGCTTCAAGGACGTGTTCGGCGACCCGAACGCGAAGCGTGTCAAGGCGAGGCGCCGGGTGCGGGACGACACCGGCTCGAGTGTCCCGTTCGGCATCGGCCGCGATCCGCGTGGCCTCGGGGACACAATCGACTCCCTGACCCTGCAACTGGGCTGGAACTCACCCCTCGCGCAGTCGGAACTGCTCGCATCCTGGATCGAACTCGCCGGTGAGGAAACCTCGAAACACTCCACTCCCGCCGGCATCGACGAGGGCGTCCTTACCGTGCACTGCGAGTCGACGGCGTGGGCGACCCAGCTGCGCATGATGCGTGTCGAAATCATGACGCACATCTCCGTCCGGTATCCGGACGCGGGCATCCTGTCAATCCGTTTTCAGGGACCCAACGCTCCCTCCTGGAAAAAGGGTCCCAGATCAATTCCAGGGCGCGGTCCACGCGATACCTACGGCTAGGGAGCCAAAACAGGTCAACCGACTAGGCAAAACGCGTCAGATCCCCGTTTGTGGCCGGGAGACCATGCCCTGTTTGGTAGACTCAAGGGTCGCCCGCGCGACGGTCAGGAGCTCCATAACAGATGTCAGTCGAACCATTGATCGAGCCGGAGCATGGATACGGCGCCGACGATATCCAGGTCCTCGAAGGACTTGAAGCCGTTCGGAAGCGCCCCGGTATGTATATCGGGTCGACCGGTCCCCGAGGTCTGCACCACCTGGTCTACGAGATTGTGGACAATTCGGTGGACGAGGCCCTCGCGGGACACTGCGACACGATCGGCATCGAGATCCTCGCCGACGGAGCCGTGCGCGTCGCCGACAACGGGCGAGGAATCCCCGTCGACATTCACAAGGCGGAGGGCCGTTCGACGGTCGAGGTCGTCCTGACCGTGCTCCACGCCGGTGGAAAGTTCGGCGGCGGCGGTTATTCAGTCTCCGGCGGCCTCCACGGCGTCGGCAGCTCCGTGGTCAACGCGCTGTCCTCCCGGCTCGACGTCGCGGTTCGTCGCCAGGGCCACGTGTGGCGGCAGAGTTTCCACGACGGTGTCCCCTTCGCCCCGCTGAGCCAGGACGAAGCCTCGGACGAGACGGGAACGACGATCACGTTCTGGCCGAGCGCCGAGACCTTCGAGACCACGGACTTCGACTTCGAAACCCTGCGGGCGCGCTTCCAGCAGATGGCGTTCCTTAATAAGGGGCTCACCATCACGCTCACCGACGAACGACCGGAGCACCTCGACGCAGAGGGCGCACCGATACACAAGACCTTCATGTACGAGAAGGGACTCGTCGACTACGTCGAGTATCTCAACCGTGCCAAGAAGGCCGAACTCGTCAACGAAGAGATCATCTCCTTCGAGTTCGAAGACCACGAACGCAAGATGGCGCTCGAAGTGGCCATGCAGTGGACCACCGCGTATACGGAGAGCGTCCACACCTACGCGAACACGATCAATACCCATGAGGGCGGCACCCACGAAGAGGGTTTCCGCGCAGCGCTCACGACCCTCGTCAACAAGTACGCGAGGGAAAAGGGCATCCTCAAGGAAAAGGACGACAACCTCACCGGCGACGATGTGCGTGAAGGCCTGACCGCCGTCGTGTCGATCAAACTCGCCGAACCGCAGTTCGAGGGCCAGACCAAGACGAAGCTCGGCAACACAGAGGCGAAGTCCTTCGTGCAGAAGGTCGCCAACGACCAGCTCTCCGACTGGTTCAACCGCAACCCGATCTCGGCCAAGGAGATCATCCGCAAGGCCCTCCAGGCCTCGAACGCCCGGATGGCGGCCCGCAAGGCGCGCGAAACCGCCCGACGCAAGGGCCTCCTCGAGGGCGGCGGCATGCCGGGCAAGCTCAAGGACTGCCAGAGCAAGGACCCGTCGCTCTCCGAGATCTTCATCGTCGAGGGTGACTCGGCCGGCGGCTCCGCCGTCCAGGGCCGGAACCCGGAATACCAGGCGATCCTGCCCCTCCGCGGGAAGATCCTGAACGTGGAGAAGGCCCGGCTCGACCGTGCCCTCGGAAACGCAGAGGTCCAGGCCATGATCACGGCGTTCGGCGCCGGCATGGGCGAGGAATTCAACCCGGACAAGGTGCGCTATCACAAGATCGTCCTGATGGCCGATGCGGATGTCGACGGCCAGCACATCACGACCCTCCTGCTGACCCTGTTGTTCCGGTACATGAGGCCGCTCATCGACCTCGGCTACGTGTACCTCGCGCAGCCGCCGCTGTACCGGCTCAAATGGACGAATGCCCCGCACGAATACGTCTACTCCGACAAGGAGCGCGACGCGCTGCTCGCCGACGGCGCTGCTGCGGGCAAGCGGATCCCCAAGGACAACGGCATCCAGCGCTACAAGGGCCTCGGCGAGATGGACTACAAGGAGCTGTGGGAAACCACGATGGCGCCTGAGACCCGCACGCTGCTCCAGGTCACGCTCGACGACGCAGCGGCTGCCGACGAGATTTTCTCCACACTGATGGGCGAGGACGTCGAGTCCCGCCGCAACTTCATCCAGAAGAACGCGAAGGACGTGCGTTTCCTTGACATCTGACGACACCACCAACAACACGACCAACGAAGAGACCGCAGCGGAGGCCGCCGCGAAGGCGGCTCATCTCGAGCAGCACGGCAAGATCGACCAGGTCGACCTGCAGCTCGAGATGCAGCGCTCCTACCTCGACTACGCCATGAGCGTCATCGTCGGGCGTGCGCTTCCCGACGTGCGTGACGGCATGAAGCCCGTGCACCGCCGCGTGATCTACGCCATGTTCGACGGCGGCTACCGCCCGGACAAGGCGTTCAGCAAGTGCGCGCGCGTCGTCGGCGACGTGATGGGTCAGTTCCACCCCCACGGTGACTCCTCCATCTACGACGCCCTCGTCCGGCTGGTGCAGCCCTGGAGCCTGCGGTACCCGCTCGCCCTTGGGCAGGGAAACTTCGGCTCCCCCGGAAACGACGGCGCTGCCGCCCCGCGGTACACCGAGACGAAGATGGCCCCGCTCGCCCTCGAAATGGTGCGCGACATCGACGAGGACACCGTCGACTTCCAGGACAACTACGACGGCCGCACGCTCGAACCCACCGTGCTCCCCTCGCGCTTCCCGAACCTTCTCGTCAACGGTTCGGTCGGCATCGCCGTCGGCATGGCCACCAACATCCCGCCGCACAACCTGCGCGAGGTATCCGCCGGCGCCCTCTGGTACCTGCAGAACCCGGACGCGACCCGCGAGGAGCTTCTGGAAGCCCTCATCCAGCGGATCAAGGGACCAGACTTCCCCACCGGCGCCCAGATCCTCGGGATCAAGGGCATCCAGGATGCCTATCGCACCGGTCGCGGGTCCATCACGATGCGGGCCGTCGTCAGCATCGAAGAGCTCCAGGGTCGCACCTGCCTCGTGATCACCGAGCTGCCGTACCAGGTCAACCCGGACAACCTCGCGATCAAGATCGCCGACCTCGTCAAGGACGGCAAGATCGGTGGCATCGCCGACATCCGCGATGAGACCTCCGGCCGCACCGGCCAGCGCCTCGTGATCGTGCTCAAGCGCGACGCGGTCGCGAAGGTCGTCCTGAACAACCTCTACAAGCACACCCCACTGCAGGAGAACTTCGGCGCGAACATGCTCGCGATCGTCGACGGGGTGCCGCGCACGCTTCCCCTCGATGGTTTCGTCTCCGCCTGGGTCGACCACCAGGTCGACGTCATCGTGCGGCGCACCCAGTTCCGGCTCAACAAGGCCGAAGCGGATGCGCACATCCTGCGCGGGTACCTCAAGGCCCTCGACGCCCTCGACGAGGTGATCGCGCTCATCCGCCGGTCTCCGACCGTCGACGACGCCCGCACCGGCCTGATGGACCTCCTGGACGTGGACAAGCTCCAGGCCGACGCCATCCTGACCATGCAGCTGCGCCGCCTCGCGGCCCTGGAGCGTCAGAAGATCATCGACCAGGCCGCCGAACTCGAGCTGCAGATCGTCGAGTTCCAGTCGATCCTCGCGAGCCCGGAGCGCCAGCGCACGATCATCAGCGACGAACTCACCGAGATCACCACGAAATTCGGCGACGACCGGCGGACCGAGATCATGTTCGGCTTCGACGGCGACATGTCGGTCGAGGACCTCATCCCCGAAGAGGAGATGGTGGTCACCGTCACGCGCGGCGGCTACATCAAGCGCACCCGCAGCGACAACTACCGCAACCAGCACCGCGGCGGCAAGGGCGTCAAGGGTGCCCAGCTGCGCGCGGACGACGTCGTGGAGCACTTCTTCGTCACGACCACCCACCACTGGCTGCTGTTCTTCACGAACACCGGCCGGGTCTATCGCGCCAAGGCGTACGAGGCCCAGGAATCCGGTCGCGACGCCAAGGGCCAGCACGTTGCCAACCTGCTCGCACTGCAGCCGGGCGAGGAGATCGCGCAGATCCTCGACATCCGCGACTACGGGGCGGCCCAGTACCTCACGCTCGCCACTCGCGACGGCCTGATCAAGAAGACGGCCCTGAGCGAGTACGACACGAACCGTACCGGCGGAATCATCGCGATCAAGCTGCGCGAGGGCGACGAACTCGTCTCCGCGCTGCTCGTGGAGGAAGACTCGGACCTGCTGCTCGTGTCCAGGAAGGGAATGTCGATCCGGTTCACCGCGAGCGACGAAGCCCTCCGGCCGATGGGCCGCAGCACTTCCGGCGTGATCGGGATGCACTTCCGCGGGGATGACCGGCTGCTCGACGCATCCGTTGTCTCCGACGACGGCTACGTGTTCGTCGTGACGGAGGGCGGATACGCCAAGCGCACCGCGGCCGATCAGTACCGCCTGCAGAACCGTGGCGGACTCGGTATCAAGGTCGCGAAACTCAACGATGATCGCGGGGACCTCGTCGGGTCCCTTATCGTGGATGACGAGGACGAAGTACTCGTGGTCCTTGCCAGTGGCAAGGTGGTACGCTCTGACGTCGCAGAAGTCCCTGCCAAGGGACGGGACACGATGGGCGTCGTCTTCGCTAAGTTTGCGGAAGAAGACCGGATCATCGCCATTGCGAAGAACTCCGAACGTAACCTGATCGTCGAGGAAACTGCGGACGAGCCGGAGAGCGATTCGGGAGAGGAAGAACCGTTAGATGAGTAGTGTTGCTGAGAAACTTGCCAAGAAGTCCGGCCGGAGGCCCACTGTGACAACCAAGCAGGTGCGGCTCAAGCTGGTGTACATCGACTTCTGGTCGGCGGTGAAGCTGTCGTTCCTGATCGCCCTGTGCCTCGGCATCGTGACCATCGTCGCGACCTTCCTGATCTTCACGGTGCTCAACGGCACCGGGATCTTCGGCAAGATCGACGCGCTGTACGCCGATATCGCGGGGTCTTCCTCCGATCTGGCCAGCATCCTGTCCATCGGTAATGTCATGGGCTTCGCTGTCGTCGTGGCGGTGCTGAACACGGTCGTCATCACGGCCCTGGGTGCCGTCTACGCCGTGCTGTACAACCTGAGCGTGAAGATCACCGGCGGACTGCTCGTCGGCTTCACGAACAACTAGCTCGACCTTCTCCACCCGCTCCACCCGCGTCACCCGCTCCACCCGCGTCACCGCCTCCCAATCGGGCAGCATCCGAAACGAATCGGCTGCTCGATTGGGAGAAACCGGAGGTTTCCGGTAGTCTCAAATCTGCCCAATAAGGGGGATATAGCTCAGTTGGTTAGAGCGCTTCACTGATAATGAAGAGGTCCCAGGTTCAAATCCCGGTATCCCCACGCAGTTACAGTTTTATGCAGTCGCAGTTATAAGAAGTACCGGCCGTTCCGGCCATCACCCCCGTGAATGTACGGGGCCATAGCTCAATTGGTAGAGCGCCTGCTTTGCAAGCAGGAGGTCCGGGGTTCGATTCCCCGTGGCTCCACAATCTGCACGAGAATGAATCCTGCACGAGAATGACAGAAGGCCCGCATCCAGTGGATGCGGGCCTTCTTTGTGTCTCTGTCTGTCTGTTACGACTCGACGGACGATGCGTTCTTGGGCTCGTCGTCGGCGACCCAGAGCTCGTCATCGGCGCGGAACGTCTGCCAGACGGCGTATGCGACTCCTGCGGCGGCGGCCAGGGCGACACCGAGCGCGATGTATGCGCCGGCCCCCGGGCCCTTCTTCTCGATCACAACGGGCTGCTGGAAGTGCAGGCGGCTCAGGGCCGCACGAACGCGGGCATCCCTGGCGACGTCTCCGACGCTCATGACGGTGCCGATAGCAGTGCCGATGCCGGGAAGCACCTTCGTGACGACCTGGCTGCGCACATCCTCTGCGAGATCCTGCGTTGCCTGGATCTTCGGGCGTACCAACTGGTCGTAGCTGTCGCGGACACGGGGAACGACTTCCTCGCGGGTGAGCACCCCCGCCTGGTGTGCGGCATCACGTGCGAGCACGTTTGCCCGATCGAGAACCTCCTGCTGGTGGTTCCACAACTCGTCTGCGCTCTTACGCAGCTTCGTAAGTTCCTTGCGGCGCTTGCGTGACAGGCTCATCTGGACCCTCCATCGATGTCATGTGGCGAACACCATCCATCTTGCCACGCAATACCGCAAGAGGGCTTCGGATGGCGTGGACGGTCAGGATCCGTCTTCGCGCCTGTGCAAGAATTGACCCCATGTCAAAGCACACCGCCGTCGCAACGCTCAATACATCGCTCGGACCGATCAAGGTCAACCTCTTCGGCAACCACGCGCCGAAGACGGTGAAGAACTTCGTGGGCCTCGCCACCGGCGAGATCGAATGGAAGCACCCCGGCACTGGCAAGGTCTCGAAGACTCCCCTCTATGACGGGACCGTCTTCCACCGCATCATCAAGGACTTCATGATCCAGGCCGGCGACCCGCTCGGCCAGGGCACCGGTGGCCCCGGCTTCCAGTTCGACGACGAGATCAGCCCCGACCTCGACTTCACCCAGCCGTACGTCTTCGCGATGGCCAACGCCGGCATCCAGGGCGGCCGCGGCACCAACGGGTCGCAGTTCTTCATCACTGTCGTCCCGACCACGTGGCTGCAGGGCAAGCACACCATCTTCGGCGCAGTCGAGGACGAGGCCTCCCGTGCCATCGTCGCGAAGCTTGCCACCGTGCCGACCGATGGCCGTGACCGTCCCCTCACCGAGGTCGTCATCGAGTCCGTCACCGTCGAGCAGGTCTAGGCCCACTTCGAATGACTGACCTGCCCGGATCCGCAGCCAATTTCTGCTATCGGCATCCGGGCAGGCAAAGCTTCATCCTCTGTCAGCGCTGCGGCCGCACCATCTGCCCGGAGTGCCAGACACAGGCCGCCGTCGGCGTGATCTGCCCCGAGTGCATGAAGGAGCAGCGGCAGAACGCCCCGCGCACCCGCCCGGCCCTGCTGACCCGCATCTCCTCGAGCCGTGGGCCCGTCGTCACGTACGGCATCATCGGGGTCACCTTCGCCGTGTTCCTGCTGCAGCTCGTCCCGGGATTCGACGTGACGAGCGCATTGCTCTATGCGGGCATCTACTCGTACCCCGGCAGTTTCGAGCCATGGCGGATGCTCACCAGTGTCTTCGTCCACTCGACCGGCTTCATCTTCCACGTGCTTCTCAACATGTACACACTGTGGATATTCGGCCAGATCCTCGAGGGGATGCTCGGCCGCGGTCGATTCCTCGCCCTGTACCTGCTGAGCGGCCTCGCCGGTTCGCTCGGGGTGTTGTTCCTCGCTGGTCCGCTCACACCGGTCGTCGGGGCATCCGGTGCGATCTTCGGCCTGATGGGCGCGTTCCTGGTAATTCAGAGGCGCCTCGGAGGCAACTCGACACAATTGCTGATCCTGGTCGGAATCAACCTCGTGATCGGCTTCCTGCCGAACCTCAATGTTGCCTGGCAGGCGCATGTCGGCGGCCTGATCGGCGGTGCGATCCTCGGCCTGATCTACGTGCAGACTCGGCGCAGCAAGCACCAGTCGCTGCAGAACTGGCTTGTCGCGGCCTTCGCGATCGTGCTCGTCGCCCTGAGTTTCGTCAAGTTCCTGGGCTGAAAGTTATCCACAGGTCTGTCCACAACTGGGGATAATTACACCGGTGTAATTGACCCCCAAAAGGGGGGTAACCGAGAGGTTAACGCCAGCGGGTCGTCATCAGGAAGCCGACGAAGGCGATCCCGAATCCAACGAGGATGTTCCAGGAGCCGAGGCCGGCGATCGGCAGGGTGCCCTGGCTCACGTAGAAGACGATGATCCATGCCAGTCCGATGAGCATGAAGCCGAACATGACTGGTTTGAACCAGACGGCGTTCGGGGCGTCCTCGCCAGAGCGAACGACCTCGGTGCGGGCGGGCTTGGTGCGGGGATTCGTTCGTGCCATGCCTGCGATTCTAGCGCCATTGCCCATCAGGCGACCTCTCCAGGGCCTGCCGGCCACCACTGCCGATTAGAATCGGAACCATGTCCGACGCCACCCCGCCCGCTGCGCCAGCGGAGAGTCGCCGCGAGCGGCGCGCTTCCCGGCGCCGCAGGCCGGTGAGTGTGATCGGTGTCATCGGTGAAGTGCTCATCACGGGTGGCGTTCTCGTTTTCCTCTTCATCGCCTGGCAACTGTGGTGGAACGACCTCGTCGTTGCGGGGGAACAGGCGAGTGCGGCCAACCAGATCAGCCAGCAGTGGATCGGCGACGCACAGGCGGCCAGCGCGACGCCAGCGCCGACCGCCACGAACACGCCGACGGCCGTTCCCGTCCAGACGCCGGGCTTTGGGACTCCCGTCGTCAGCGTCGCCCCGGGGGAGGCGCAGCCGTTCGCCGTGCTGTATGTGCCCCGCTATGGCGCCGCGTACTCGCGCACCATCGCTGAGGGCGTCGGCCACAACGTGCTCAACAGTCCACGCCTCGGCATCGGGCATTACCCCGGCACTCAGATGCCCGGCGAGGTCGGGAACTTCGTCGTGGCCGCTCACCGCAGCGCCAATGGCGGCGGCATGCACCTGATCAACGAGTTTCAGCTCGGCGATCCCATTTTCGTGCAGACGGCCGACGGCTACTACACGTACCGGTTCCGTGACCTGGAATACGTGCAACCGACCGACGTGGGCGTGCTCGCCGCAGTCCCGCATGCGCCGGGGGCCACCGCGACCGATCGCATCATCACCCTCACGAGTTGCAATCCGCTCTATTCGACGGCGGAACGCATCATCGCCTACGGCGTCTTCGATTCCTGGCAGCCGATCTCGGCCGGCCCGCCCGCGGAACTCGCCGCCATCATCGCAGCCCAGGCCGCGGGCTAGGAGGCTCATATGTACGCAGCACTGTGGCGGGTCCTCCCCGGCCCGCTCTGGCTCCGCATCCTCCAGGTGCTGGTGCTCATCGCTCTTGTCCTCTTCGTCCTCGCCACGTGGGTTTTCCCGTGGGTGGACACCATCGTCAACAGCCAGGAATCGACGGTCGGCACCCCATGACCCGCATACTCGTGATCGACAACTACGACAGCTTCGTCTACACGCTCAACGGCTACCTGATGGAGCTCGGAGCTGAGACCGAGGTCGTGCGAAACGACGCCTTTCCACCAGAGGACGCCGCAGCGCGCATCGCCGAATTCGACGGTGTGCTGCTCTCGCCGGGGCCGGGGAAGCCTGCGGACGCGGGCGTTTCCATCGCAGTCGTGCTGGCCGCGTTCGAGGCCGGCTCGCCGCTCTTCGGCGTGTGCCTGGGGCACCAGGCGATCGCGGAGGCCTTCGGGGCCACGGTGACGAACGCCGAGGAGCTCATGCACGGCAAGACGAGCCAGGTCACGCACGACGACAGCGCTTTCTACGCGGGCGTTCCGCAGCCCTTCACGGCGACCCGCTACCACTCACTCGCCGTTGTCGATTCCACCGTTCCGAGCGACCTCGTCGTGACCTCGCGGACGGCCGGCGGGGTGATCATGGGGCTGCGGCACGCATCCGCTCCGATTCTCGGCGTGCAGTTCCACCCGGAATCGGTCCTGACCGAGGGTGGCTACCTCATGCTTGCCAACTGGCTGGCCCTCACCGGCCTGCCAGAGGCCCAGGAGACCGCGCGGGGACTCCACCCCATCCTCAAGCTCTCCTAGGGGTAGTCCGAGCGGCTGTGCTCCGACACGAGGGGCCGCGGTCGCTCCGTTGTGGTGTTCGGTTCAAGGCTTCAACGGTTCGACGCCGGGCGGTCGCGCCTGATCAGTCGCGGTTGGGTGGTCCGGTGAGGACCTGGTGGGCGCGGTGCCGGTTCGGTGGCCGCCAGAGTCGTTGCGGGTCGATGAGTCCGGGCGCCCGGACCTGGGGTGAGCCCTTGACCATCCGGATCTCCCATCCGGAGGTGTCGATGGTGTGGTGATGGAACCAGCAGAGCAACACCCCGTTGTCCACGGTCGTCGGGCCGTCCTTGGCCCAGGGCTTCACGTGGTGCACTTCGGCCCAGTGCGCCGGGGCTTTGCACCCGGGGATGATGCAGCCGCCGTCCCGGGCGGTGATCGCCCGGCGTTGCGCCCGGTTGAAATAGCGCCGCTCCGGACCAAGTTTGAGGACTTCGTTGTTCGCCCCGAACAGGACCCCTTGGAAGCCGCCGTCACAGATGCGCTGGTGCACCGTTTTGAGCGATACCGGGGCCTCGACGCCGTCGATCCAGCCCACCCCGACCCCCGAGGCGAGGTCCGCAGCGTTCACGTGCACCATCACCGTCGGGGCTGACCCGCCCATCGACGGGGTGTCCGTGTCGCGGGCAGCGTGTTCGAACAGGGCCCGGAGGATGTCGGCGCGTTTCTCCCCACTCGTGCGGGTGTCCGCGCGCCGCTCCCGGAGCTCTGCTTCGATCACGTCCAGATCCGGGCCCGTGTCGGCGTCGGTTCCCGCTGATTCGGCGCCGGGAATCATCTGCCCCGAATCCATCAGGGCCTGTTCCTCGGCGGTGGGGAACGCGGGCCTCGCATGGAAGCTCAGGAAGGCGTCGAACATCGCGTTCATGATCCCGAACAGTTCCGGCGTCACCCCACCCTTGACGGGGTAGAGCCCGTTCTTGAGTTGGCCGAAGCCGATGTTGGACTTCGCCTCGAACAGGTCCTCGGTCGGGAGGACCCCGTCGGGGTCCAGGGCCGCCTGCCACTGAGCGACCATGCCCCGGATCAGGTCCGTCGTCACCGGCACTCCTGCCCCGGCCAAATCCTCGGTCTCCGGGGTAATCAGGCCGGCCGCCGTGGCGACCAGGGCCCGCTCCGCCGTGAGTAAGTTATCCGGTGCCACCCGGTGACTGATCACCTGTAGCCCGGCCACGATCAACTCCGCCGTCTCCACCCCGATCTGCCCCGCCGTCAGCGCGGCCCCGACGGTCGGGAACAAGGGCGGCAACCAGCTGCTCCCGCCGCACGGCCGCGGCAACACCGCGTCGCCGAGCTTCGTGCGGCGCTTCACTTCCCGGGCCGACACCCGCGTCACCCGGGTGAGTACATCCCACGGGCCCGTGCAGCCCATCCGCCAGGCCAGACCTTCGCGGCCGAGGACCCGGGCCCTCCGGTCCACATCCGTCGCCGTGCTCACCCGGGCCGCGTCAACCGTCCGACCGATCGCCTCCACTTCCTTCAGAGCAGTGACCGCTTCCGCATCACTGAGCAACCCCACCGGGATCGCAGCCAGAGCCTCCGCGAGAGCCGCCCGGGCTCCGGCGAGCCTTGCGACGGCATCCGCATGCACCGACGGCACCGACCCGCCCAGCCCTTCAGCGCCCTCGAAACCCTCGGCAACCGCGACCGAATGGGCCGACTCGACGCCTGCGATGGGCTGATCACCCGCGGCCCCGGAACCGGGTGTCTGCGGGGTGTGTGACTGGGGATCCGAAGCTCCTGCCATACCCCGATTCTACCCCGAATCGAACACGAAGACGAGATTTGTTCACATAATTCTATGTATATAAACTCTATATTCACATCTGAAGACGACGGGTGCGTGCTCGTGGTACCGAATTCAGGAGATCAGCCCGGGTGAGCGACACCGGCCCCCGGACCAGTGCGGTCAATCAAGCCCGGTTGCACGGATCTCCTGAATTCGACACACTCACCCTGCTCTGGGATCCTCCGCGCTCGGGCACGGCAGGCGGCACGGTGGCCAGCGCGCTGGCCTGTCGGGCACATGCGCTCGTGAGCTCTTTGCATCCCGAGCGGGAGGGAGGGTGGGGCAGAAAACGCGGCGTTAGCCTGCGCAGTAGGTGAGCGCCACCTGGGACTTCTGCTCCACGTCTCCGGGCGCCTGGGATTGCTTGGTGACCGGAGATCCCGGTTTCATGGCGCACGTGGCGTCTGGCGTCGGGATCGGCACAAGCTGTACGGACGGGGCCAGCAGGAGCTCGCTAGCCGCCTGAAGGGACTGGCCGACGAGGTTCGGCAGGGTGACGAGGCCGCTGGAGATGAAGATATCGACGGTGTCGCCGGTCTGGGCGCTCCCCTGCAGCGCCGGGTCGGTGCGCAGCACAAGGTTGGGCGCGATCGTCGCAGAGTTCTCCTTGGTGATCGACCCTGGCAGGAGCCCGAGAGCGCTGATCGCGGCCTGGGCGTCGGCGATCGGCAGGTTCGTGACATCGGGCACCGTCACGGGCTGCGGACCCGTTGATACGTAGACCTTGATCACATCGGTCGGCTGGGCGATCGTTCCAGCGGGCGGGTCTGTGCGGGTGACCTTGTCCTTGGGGACCGTTGCGCTGGCCTCCTGGGCCATCGTGGCAGCGAGGTCGGACTCGATGAGGGTGTTCTGGGCGGTCTCGTAGCTCTGGCCGACCAACGAGGGCACCTTCCGGGAGTTATCCGGGAGGTCGCTGCTGGGGGTGAGGCTGAAGGCCCAGATCATCACGGAAAGCACGATCACGATCACGCTGAGGATGCCGGCCCAGATCCAGATGACCGGGGGCCGTCGCTGAGTGCGCACCATCGTGGCGTCCTCGGCGAGTTGCTTGAGCGCGAGCTCCGATCCGGAGGTCGCCGTGGGCGGTGCGCCGAAAAGGCTCGCGGTGGCTTCATCGACGGGGCGGTGCAGCGGGATCACGCCGGAGCCGGCGATCTCGACATCCGTTCGGAACTCGACGGCGCTCTGGTACCGGGCGAAACGGTCCTTTTCAAGGGCGCGCATCACGACGACGTCGAGTGCCGGGGAAACCTTGGGGTTGATCGAGCTCGGGGCGACCGGTGTCTCGCTGACGTGCTGGTAGGCGACGGCGACGGGTGTATCGCCGCGGAAGGGCGCGCGGCCGGTGAGCATCTCGAAGAGAACGACGCCGGTGGAGTACAGGTCCGTGCGTGCGTCGACGGATTCTCCCTTGGCCTGCTCCGGGGAGAAATAGGATGCCGTGCCGAGGATCGCCGTGGTCTGGGCGACCGTCGTCGAGGAATCCGAGATGGCCCTGGCGATGCCGAAGTCCATCACCTTCACCTGGCCGGTCTTGGTGATCATGATGTTGCCGGGCTTGATGTCGCGATGAACGACACCCGCGCGGTGCGAGTATTCGAGCGCCGTCAGGACGCCGTCGATGATGCGCACGGCCTCGGTGGCCTGGACAGGGCCTTCGCGGATGATGTCCTTGAGCAGGCGTCCGTCGACGAATTCCATCACGATGAACGGAATCTGCGATTCGAGGCCGCCGGGTTCTCCTACGGTCTCCTCGCCGGCGTCGAAGACGCGCACGATCGTGGGGTGCGCCATCCGCGCCGCGGCCTGGGCCTCCTGGCGGAAGCGGGTGCGGAAGGCGGGATCGGCCGCGAGGGACGACTTCAGGAGTTTGATCGCAACCGTGCGGCCGAGCCGCGCGTCGGTGCCGATATGCACGTCGGACATGCCGCCGCGACCAATGAGTGCCCCCACTCGATAGCGACCTGCGAGCAGGCGGCCTTCATCACTCACAGACTCACTCCCACTCTTGTCGACCATTCGGCTCCAGGCATCGCCCCGGCTGAGGCAACCCTGGTTGCGCGGATCTTGGCTATTTTAGCTGACGTCCCTGCGTCAGTCTTACGGTGTCGCAGCGGTGATCGGCACCGCGGTGGAGGACGGCGACCAGGCTGAGGCGACCTGTCCGCAGTAGTACAGGTACTTGACGGTCATCGATCCGACCGGGCCGGCGACGACGGTCGCCGTGGTGACATCGGCGCCCGTCGGGTTCGCGGATTGCACGGTGCCGCCCGTCACCTCGAGCTTGTACCCGGCCAGGGTCTGGCCACTGGGGCACGATTGCGCGACCCAGGTGTAGGTCACCGTCTTGCCGCTGGCGACGGTGGTCGTGGTCGTCGTCGGAGCGGCGCTCGGGGCGTCGGGTACGACGGCCGGAGCGTAGACCGTGACCGTGATCTTCTCGCCCTTCTTGACCGGGCCGGTGGGGTTGACCGAGTAGACCGTGTCTGCAACCTGCGTTGCCGGGTCGACCGAGGCCTTGCCCGTGACGACGTCGGCGACGAAGCCCAGAGACTGGAGCATGGTGCGGGCTTCCCCGCTGGTCTTACCGATGAAATCGGACTCGGTTACTTCCGCCGTGGTGGGCGTCGGGGTCGGAGTCGGCGTCGGCGTGGGCGTCGGAGTGGCGCTCGGCGTCTTCGAGGGAGTGGGCGACGGGGTGCTCGACGTGCTCGACGTCGTGACGGGGGTGCTTCCGCTGTTCTGCTGGGAAACGAACGCGACAATGCCACCGATGAGAACAAGGGCCAGCAGTGCGATCAGGGCGATGAGAGGCCAGGTCCAGGGGCTGCGCTTCTTCTTCGCGGCCTCCTCGGCCGCTGCCGCGGACGCGCGCGTGACGGGCGGTAGCCCGGAGGGAAGCAGCGTGGTCGCCTGCGCGTTCGCGCCGGCACCGGGCATGAGCATGGTCGCCATGGTGGGGGTGACCCCGTTCATGACGGCAGGAACGGAAGCGGCCGCGAGGGCCACATCACCGCGGCGCAGGGCGGTCGCGGCCCTGGCGAGGTGGGCTGCGGATGCCGGGCGGTCCGCCGGATTCTTCGCGAGGCAGGAGATGACGAGGTTGCGGACCGGCTCGGAGACGGTGTCGGGCAGGTCAGGGGCGATCTCGTTGATCTGCGCCATCGCGATGGCCACCTGGGACTCGCCCGTGAACGGGCGGCGTCCGGCGAGGCACTCATATGCGACGATGCCGAGCGAGTAGATGTCGGTCGTCGGCGACGCTGAGCGACCGCTGGCCTGTTCGGGCGAGAGGTACTGCACGGTGCCCATGACCTGGCCGGTGGCGGTCAGTGGAACCTGGTCCGCGATGCGGGCGATGCCGAAGTCGGTGATCTTGACGCGGCCGTCGGGGGTGATCAGCAGGTTCCCGGGCTTGATGTCCCGGTGCACCAGTCCCGCGGCGTGCGCGGCGTGCAGGGCGGATGCCGTCTGCGCGACGATGTCGAGGACCTTGTCGGTCGGCAGGACGTGCTCGCGCTCGAGGATCGTCGACAGGGCTTCGCCGGGTACGAGTTCCATGACGAGGAACGCGCTTCCGTCTTCTTCGCCGTAGTCGAAGACATTGGCGATGCCTTCGTGGTTGACGAGAGCGGCGTGACGAGCCTCGGCGCGGAAGCGCTCGAGGAAGCCCGGGTCACCGAGGTACTCGTCTTTCAAGATCTTGATGGCGACGGTACGACCGATTACGAGGTCGACGGACTGCCAGACCTCGCCCATTCCGCCGATGGCGATCCGGGACTTCAGTTCGTAGCGTCCCCCGAAGGTGAGCCCTGCTGTGGGTCTCATTTGTTCAGCACCGCCTCTAGTACCTGCTTTGCAACGGGTGCGGCGAGCAAATTGCCGTACCCCTTCTGGCCAAGACCTCCGCCATCCTCGACGAGGACGGTGATCGCGTATTTTGGATCTTCTGCGGGAGCAAAACCGGTGAACCAGAGTGTGTATGGCTCGTCAGTTCCGTTCTCGGCCGTACCCGTTTTTCCCGCCACGTTGACCCCGTCTATTCTTGCATTGCTCGCCGCGCCATCCGCGACGTCGTTGACCATCATCTGGGTCATCGTGGCCGCGGTTGCGGCGCTGATCACCTGTTTCACCGTCTTCGGCGTAAAGCTTTCGAGAGGGCTGAGATTGGGGGCGATGATTTCCTCCACCAGGTTCGGCGCCATCTGGACTCCGCCGTTTGCGATCGTCGCAGACACCATCGCCATCTGCAGGGGCGTTGCGCGCACTTCGTACTGCCCGAATGCCGAAAGTGCGGTCTGCGCGTCGTCGAGGACCGTGGGGTACACGCTCGTCGCGACGTCGAGGGGAACCGAGTAGCTCGTGTTGAACCCGTACTTCTCGGCCATCTCCCGGATGGCCGTCGACCCGAGCTGCAGCCCGAGCTCCGCCATGGGGATGTTGCAGGACAGGCGCAGCGCGGTGGCGATCGTGACCGTGTCGCCGCTGCCGCAGGTGCCGCCACCGGAATTGATCACGATCGACGAGCTGCCCGGCAGCGTGAAGGTCGCCAGGTTCGGGAAGGCGCTGTCGGAGGTGAACTTGCCCGATTCGATGGCAGCGGATGCGACGACGAGCTTGAAGACGGAGCCGGGAGGGTTGAGGGCATCGATGGACCGGTTGATGAGGGGGTTGCCCGGGTCGTTCACGAGGCTCTGGTACGTGCCGGTGACGGCCTCGCTGTCGTGCACGGCGAGCAGGTTCGGGTCGTAGCTCGGCTTGGACACCATGGCCAGGATCCGGCCGGTCTTCGGCTCGGTGACGATGACGGCACCGGTGAGGTTCCCGAGGGCATCCCAGGCGGCCTGCTGGGCGACCGGGTCGATCGTGACCTCGACCGATGCGCCCTTGGAGACCTGGCCGGTGACGAGGGAGTTCATCTGGTCGAAGAACTGGGAGTCCGAGGTGCCGCTGAGCTCGCCGTTGAGCGCGTGCTCGAGCCCGGTCGCCGCGCCATTGACGGGCAGGAACCCCGTGACAGGGGCGTAGAGCGCGGCCTTGCTGTACGTGCGCAGGTACTTGTAGTTGTCATCGGTCGGGACAGACTGTGCGATCGGGGTGCCTGCAACCAGGATGGCGCCGCGTTCGACCATGTAGCTGTCGTAGAGCGTGCGGGTATTGCGTGAGTCTGCGGACAGGCTTTCGGCCTGGAAGACCTGGATGATCGTCGTCGAGCTCAACAGGGCGACGAACATCAGCATGACGACAATGCTGACGCGCTTGAGTTCGCGATTCATCAGACCACCAGCCTGGGTTGGTTGCGGATGGTGTCGGACAGGCGCAGCAGGAGCGCGACGATGATCCAGTTGGCGACGAGCGATGACCCGCCGGCCGCGAGGAAGGGTGTCGTGAGCCCCGTGAGCGGAATGACCCTGGTGACACCGCCGATCACGATGAAGCACTGGAGGGCGACGACGAAGGAGAGCCCGACGCCGAGGAGCTTGCCGAAGTCGTCGTGCCCGGCGAAGCCGATGCGGATGCCGCGGGCCACGAAGAGCAGGTACAGGGCCAGGATCGCGAACAGCCCGGCGAGGCCGAGTTCTTCGCCGAGGCTCGCGATGATGTAGTCGCTCTGCGGAACCGGGGTGATTTCGGGGCGTCCCTGGCCGAGGCCGGTGCCGAGAAGGCCGCCCTTGGCGAGCCCGAACAAGCCCTGGACGAGCTGGTAGCTCCCGCCGTCTGCGTTGTAGACGTCGGGGTTGAGCGCATCGAGCCAGTTCTGGAACCGGCCGTGCACGTAATCGAGGGTCTGGCTGGCGATGATCGCGCCGCCGATGAAGAGGGTCATGCCGAGCAGGACCCAGCTGAGCCGGCCGGTCGCGATGTAGAGCATGACGAGGAACAGCCCGAAGTAGAGCAGCGCTGTTCCGAGATCGCGCTGGAAGATGATGACCGACATCGAGAGGGCCCAGAGAACCAGGATCGGACCGAGGTCGCGCAGCCGCGGGAACTTCATCCAGAGCACCCGGCGGCCGACCATCGACAGGCTGTCCCGGTTTCGGACCAGATAGCCGGCGAAGAAGATCGCGAGGGCGATCTTTGCGATCTCACCGGGCTGGAAGGTTGCGAAGGAGCCGATTCCGATCCAGACCCTGGCACCGCTGACCTCGCGGCCGAGGCCGGGGACGAGCGGGAGGAGGAGCAGGACGACCGCGACGAACCCGGACACGTAGGTGTAGCGGAAGAGCACCCGGTGGTTGCGGATGACGAGCATCACCGTGATGGCGCAGGCGATCGCCAGGCCGCTCCACACGGTCTGGCGCACCGCGGCACTGTCCCAGCCGGCGTCTCCATTGGCGATGTCGATGCGGTAGATCATCGCAATTCCGATGCCGTTCAGGAGCGTGGCGATCGGCAGGATGAACGGGTCGGCGTCCCGCGCCACGAAGCGCAGGACGATGTGCAGGCAGAGCACGAGGCCGGACAGCCCTGCGCCCAGCACGACGAGGGTCGTATCGATGTGCCCGAGCGCCCCGAGCTGGACGAGCACGACGGCCGAGGCGTTGATCCCGCACGCGACGATGAGCAGGAACAGTTCGACGTTCCGCATCTTCTGCGGCAGGTGCAGTCGCCGCGTGCTGCCGGGCTTGGACTTCGGAGCGCGCGTGGGGGCATCCGTTGCCCGCGCGTTACTCATTCTTCGCCTTCGTCAGGCGCTCGACCACGAGGCGGGCCTCATCGAGCGACGCTGCGCTGATGGTCTGCTCGACCTGCTGTCGGTCGTAGACGCGCAGGTCGGTGACCTGGAGCGGGGTCTCCTCGTAGACGGAGTGGAGGGAGATGGGCCCGAGGTCCTGTTGCACGCCGCGGAAGATCGCGACCGTGCTGCCCTCGACGCCGACGTAGTACCGCGTCTGGGTCCACTGGTAGCCGAGGATTCCGCCGCCGACGAGGGCGACGATGAGCAGGATGACGCCGGCGAGCCAGGTGGCCTTGCGGCGGCGGGCGCGGCGGGCATCCTCCTCGATGAGTTCGGTGAGGTAGTCCTGGGAATCGGGTTCGAAGTGGGTCTCGCGAACGGGGTGCAGGCGCAGGCTCGACATCCGCAGGGCACGGCTGCGTCCGGGTTCCTCGCCGAAGGCCAGCGGTGCGGATGCCGACCCGACGACGATGGGGGTGTCGATGCGTTGGTCCGGCGCGCCGATGTCGACGACGACGATCGTGACGTTGTCAGGGGCTCCGCCGTCGAGGCTCTCCTTGACGAGTCGGTCGGCGACGCCCTGCGGGTCGAGCTCGCTCGAGAGTGCGGCCGCGATGCTGGTGTTGGAGACGACGCCGCTCAGTCCGTCAGAGCAGATCAGCCAGCGGTCGCCGGCGAAGGTCGCGAGGATCGAGGTGTCGATCTCGGGGGCGGCCTCGACGTCCCCGAGCACGCGCATCAGGACCGAGCGGCGCGGGTGCACCATCGCCTCCTGCTCGGTGATGCGGCCGCTGTCAACGAGGCGCTGCACGAAGGTGTGGTCGATCGTGATCTGGGAGAGCTCGCCCTGGCGCAGGAGGTAGATGCGTGAGTCGCCGATGTGGGCGATCGCGACCTCGTCGTTGAGCACGATCAGGGCGCTGACGGTCGTGCCCATTCCGGTCAGCTCGGTGTGCTCGTAGACCGTCTCGGCGAGGAGGGAGTTCGCCGCGATGAGAGCGGCCTGGAGTGCGAATTCGGCGTCCTGCGGGCTCTGGTAGTCCCGGTCGGCCTCGATGATGCGCTTGGTCGCGATCGCGGAGGCGACGTCGCCTCCCGCGTGCCCGCCCATGCCGTCTGCGACGAGGAACAGGTGCTGGCCGGAGTAGCCGGAGTCCTGGTTGTTGGACCGGATCTTTCCAACGTGGGACGCGGCCGCGCTGTGACTGACTGTCGCCATGGACCTACCGCCGAAGCTCGAAGCTGGTCGCGCCGATCTTGACGGTGGTGTTCAAGGGGACAGGTGTCGGAACCGCGAGGCGTACGCCCGCGAGGAAGGTGCCGTTTGTCGAATCGAGATCCTGGATCATCCACTTGTCATTCCACAGCATCAGCCGGGCATGGTGGGTCGACGTGTAGTCGTCGCGAATGACGAGGCTTGAATCGGCGGAGCGACCGATCGTGACCGAATCCACGGTCAACGGGAATTCGGTGCCGGCCTTCGGGCCGGAGGTGATCACGAGCCTGGTCGCGTTCTGGGCGGTGGCCTTGTCGCCGGGGCCGAGGTCGTCCTTCGCGGCCTGCGCCGAGAACTGTTCCGTCGGTGCCGCAGCGGATGCCGCCGGCGGCTGGACGAAGGCGGGAGCGGCCTGCATCACCGGTGCCGCGACCGGTACGGCCGACGGGAATGCTGCGGCGAGTCCTGCGGACGCCACCGCGGGGGCGCCGTCCTTGGGCTGCTTGCGGACCCTCTGGCCGAAAAGGTCGCTGCGGAGGGCATAGACGATGCCGAAGATGAAGAGCCAGAGCACGAGAAGGAACCCGAGCCGCAGGACGAGCAGGGTCAGCTCGCTGACATTCATGCGGAGGGCCCCCAGAATCCGCCCATGTCGTGGCGCTCGTGCGGTGCGGCCGGCAGATCGGAGCGCTGGTCGGCAGCGGGAGCATCCGCGTGGGCCTGGGCGAGCACCCGGAAGACGACGCGGGTGCGGCCGATGGTGATGACCGAATCCGGTTCGAGGATCGCCTGCTTGACGGCGACACCGTTGAGCTGGGATCCATTCGTGGAGCCGAGGTCGCGCACCTGCGCACGGGCGCCGTCCCAGGTGATCTCGACGTGGCGGCGGGAGGTGCCGGTGTCGTCGATGGTGATGTCGGCATCCGTGCCGCGACCGATGACCGTGGTCGACTTGCGGAGCGGGTACCGCTTGCCGCCGACATCGACGACGGGCGTCCAGGTGACGCTGCCCTTGACGGTGGACGAGTCGATCTGGACCATGCCCTCGCTGAGGCCGCGGTCGTCGGAGAGGCTGATCGAGATGCCGCCGGCGAACTGGTAGCGCTGCTCGTTGCCGTGCTGCTGGACCAGGTCGGTGAGCTCGTCGATGAGTGCGGGTCCGAGGTTGGTCATGCGCTGGAAGTCGGTGTGGCTCATGCGGACGGTGAAGCGATTGGGCGCGAGGATGCGGTCGCGGGACACCACAGCTGCCTTGGTGTCCAGTTCGCGACGCAGCGCGGAGGTGATCTCCACCGGCTGTAGTCCCGACTTGAAGGTCTTGGCGAATGCGCCGTTTACGGCGCGCTCAAGGCCCTTTTCAAAGTTATCCAGAATGCCCACAGGTCTCCCGATCCGATCCTTTCGGCTATCAGCATGTTACTTGCCTCGCGTGTTAACTCGCCCGCCGGGCACATGGAACCGGAATTGTCATCCTACGGGAGGCGGCTATGGGCGCGGAGGTGGGTTCGTTTCTGTCCGGCCAGGAGGCAGTCTCGCATGACTCGCGTCCGAGAGGGTCACGAGACGGCAAACGGGGCGGATACTGCGCGCCTCCTTCCGCCCCGCCCGGCGGCCCCACGAATGGCATTCGCACCCCGAATAGTGCTAGCCTCTCTAAGTTCGCGCGAGTGGCGGAATTGGCAGACGCGCTGGCTTCAGGTGCCAGTGTTCGAAAGGACGTGGGGGTTCAAGTCCCCCCTCGCGCACAGTGGGTCGAATGATCCAGTCGGACAAGAAAGGCCCCCGGGTAACCGGGGGCCTTTCGTCGTTTTCGAGCGGACGCAGGCGACTCTGGCTGCGCCGTTAGAACGCGAAGACTTCCTCGTGCAGGCGGGCAGGCGGATGTCCGGCGTCCTTCAGCGCCGACCGGACAGCCCTGGACAGACCGCGCGATGCGCACACGTAGACGTCGCGGGCAGCGACGTCGGGGACGAGCCGAGTCAGGTTCGCACCGGTCATGCTGTTCCGGGGATCTGTGGACGGCCCGATCATCCACACGATCGAGGCACCGCGCAACCGGGCGATTTCCTCGAGTTCGTCGCGGAAGATCACGTCATCGTCCCGGGAGGCCCGGTAGAGGAGGGTCAGCGAGCCGTCGCCGACCTCGAGCTCTTCGAAGAGTGCGCGCATGGGAGTGATCCCAACGCCGCCGGCGATGAGCAGAACGGATTCACGAGTGCGTTTCCGGTGCGTCATGGCCCCGTACGGCCCCTCGGCGAGCACGCGCGTGCCCGGCCGGAGGGAGTGAAGCGTGTGACTGCCGTTCCCGAGCGCCTTTACGGTGATTCGGAGCAGGTCATCGCCGGGAGGCGCAGACAGCGAGAAGGGATGCGCGGAGCGCCAGACCCCCGGCGCCAGAAATCGCCAGCGGAAGAACTGACCCGCTTCGACGCGCAGTTCGTCGATGTGCCGCCCGCGCAGAATGACGCTCACGACGCCGTCCGCCTCGGGCACCAGGCGTTCGATCCGGAGGCGGTGGCGCCAGGCGTGCTCCAGCGGCTTGAGAACGCGGTAGCGGAGCACCAGGCCCAGTGCGGATACGAAGAACAGGGTCCAGGCGATCTGGAGCCCGGGCCTGCCGGCAAGGTCGGGCCCGGCCAGTTCGTGCGTGAACGAGAGCGCCAGGGCGATATAGCTGAGCAGGTGGATGCCGTGCCACGTCTCGTAGGAGACCGAGCGCCGGGCTGCCCGCACCGACATGACCGCGATCACGCCGAACAGGACCGTCCCGGCGGTCGCGGCCACCAGCCCGGGCATGCCCAGGACGGCGAGGGATGCCGTGAAGGCATCTTCCCAGTGGCTGAGCATCCAGGAATGCACGGCCGCGACCGCATGAATCACCAGGAGGACGATGAAGGCGCGACCGCCGACGCCGTGCCAGCGGGCGAGCCGGTCGGCACCGATCGAGCGTTCGAGCAACGGTGCGCGCGACATCAGGACCACCATCACCGTGACGACATATCCGGCCAGGAATCCGGTGGTGTGAGCGAGGATGGCCGAGTCGAACTGGACAGGAAACCGGACGTCGACGAAGGCGAGTGCCGCAGACAGGACGGCGCCGATCACGATCAGTGTCTTGATGAGCGCGGCCGCAACGGGCGGCCGGGGCGATTGTCGATGACCGGTCACGGCCGGCTGTCCGGCACGATCGCCGGCGCAGCCGGGGAGACCGCCGGAGCAGCAGTGACCATGGCCGCCGCCGATGCGGTCATCACGACCACGACGGCAAGGGACGTAAGCCAGTTCAGCGCGGTCCACGCGCTGCGGGAGACGCGGGAGGCGTTCACTCGGTGGTGGGGTGCAGCCGGTCCGCGAGTGCGCCGGTGGGCCGGAACTGAGGTCATGGTCCTTCCTCCAGGGTGAGAGCAGACGAGCGGAACTTTCCTCATCGGGCGACCGGAGGTGACGACGGTGCTGCGATGCGTCTTGTGCGAAAACTGCCTTCAATTGTGGTTCACATCCCGAAATTCAGGCAGCCATCGGGTAGATCCACACGAGATCCACAGTTTCATGAGGATTGCTCAGCTCGGCTGATTCCTAAGGTTTAGCGTCCGGATTGACGATGAGGAAGTCACTCAGACGGGTCCACCCCTCGGGAACTTCGTCGTTGCTCTCGATGACCCGTGCTCCGCCGGTGCCGCTTCCAGACGTCCACATTCCGTCTGCGGAACCGCAGAACGAATTCGAAGGACCGTCCGGCAGTTTTGCCACCATCAGGCAGAAGCCCGGGGTGCCTCGTTGCGGATCCGTGTACTTGGAGACGAAATAGCTCACATCTCTGGTGGTGCCGACTAACCGACTGGAAGCGGCATCGAGGCCGTCACTTGCAGCCTTGAGCGCCGAGGGAAGTGCGTCTTCGGGACCGGGTTTCTGCGCAAGGAACAGCCGGATCTCCGTGGTGGAGTCGTTGGCGACACAACTCGTCAGGCCGAGGCACGATGCACAGACCAATGCTGCCGCGATCCAGGCTCTGCTGGTCACTCTGAGACGAATCATGGCTAGCCCCCCGCTTGAACCCACGCTGTAGTCTTCGTGGGAAACCTAGCATGGCATCGGCCGATATTGTCGGTCCGACCAGCAACTTACATCACCGAGCGGAGGACTCGCTCGCGTCCGCATTCGTGGCGAAGGTGAACCCATTGAGCCGAGACGGCTGTGGTGGCGGATGACGGCACGCCCAACATCCGGCTGCTTGCCTGGACGGGAGTAGCGCGAGCGTAGTGAATCCGTAGGGAAACTCCGTTTCGGCGCATGGATTCCGTAAGGATGGCGCGGCCCCCCTGCGCCCGGGATGACGCTGGATTGGTGAACAGCGCTCGAATGGACCTCTCGGAACTCACGCTCAGTCGGTGGCTCTCGCCACTCCTCGACGGACGCTGCCGCTGGGGAAGCTACACGGTTTCGGCCGGTCGCTACGGCAGCACGAGCCAGCGGCTCGTGTTGTATCCGGCGGGGATCTCCGCACGGCAGCGCCGACGGGTTCGCGTGTGGCGCGGCTGGACGGTGCTCGGCCTAGTGGCCGTGTTCGGAGAGTTCGTAACGCTTGTTGAGGCGGGCGCACCGAGACTCCTGGTGATCACGTCCTGCATCGGGTTTTACGTCGCGAGCACCCTTGTCGTCGCCCATGCTGCCGGATCGATTCGTCGAGGCGTCCTCGAGCTGACCGTCGTGAGCTCCAGCCTCGCCCCCGACACGCGACTCTCCGCAGAATCCCGCTATCTGGCGGGGCTAGCTTCGACGCTGTTGATCGCCGAGGAGTCACTCGCCTGCGGAGCGTCGTCGCCTGCCGATCACGAACTGGTGTGGTCGTCCGCGTACTCCGACGCCCGGCGTCACCTCGGTGCCGGGCGGTGACGTCGGCCGGGACTTCGACAGCTCCCTAGGGCAGGGGTCCTCGGCGGGCGACGGCGCCGGCGAGGGTGGCGTGGAGCAGCGGAAGCACGGACACGGCCATGAGCACCGTTCCGAAGACGACGTCGTCGGCACGGAGCAGGATGCCGCCGATCAGCAGGGCGGTGAAGAGGACCGCAGAGATGATCCGCCGTCCCGTTCGCTCGAGACTGCCCAGGCGGCGCTCGAGCCGTGGGGTCTGCACCGTGAGGTTGCCGTCTTCGACCCGCGTGATCAGGGTATCGAGCCGCTGGGGCAGCCGGGCGATGAGTCCCGCGGCCGCCACCGTGCGCTTCGCGAGATCCTGCACCAGGTTTCCGCCTTCGGCCCGGATCAGCTGCGCGGAGTACGGCTCGACGGCGTTCCAGATGTTGAAGGCCGGGTCGAGCGAACTGCACATCCCGCTGGTCAGCGACATCGCGCGCACGATGAGCAGGAAGTTCTCCGGCAGCTGGACCGGCAGGGTGCGCACCACATCACCGAATTCGTTCGCGAAGGCGCGGAACTCGCGCGGATCGACCTCCTGCAGCTCGGCGAAGCCCATCCCGCCGAAACGCGCGAACAGCGCCGTCAGCGCCCTCTCGAGTTCCGCGGTGTCCGCGGAGGGCAGGAGCACGCCCACCTCGCGAATGCCGTCCACCATGCCCTTGCCGTTGCGGGACGCGGCGGCGATGAGCAGGTTCCGGAGACCGCGACGCAGCGCGTCGGGTACCTCGCCCATCATTCCGAAGTCGATGAACGTGAACTTCCAGGCCCGGCCTGGAGCATCCGCTGTTGTGGCCGCATCCGCGGTGGCGAGGGGGGTGACGAAGATATTGCCCGGGTGCGGGTCGGCGTGGAAATAGCCGTTGACGAAGAGCTGGTCGAACATGACCGCCGCGAACTCGGTGGCGACTTCAGCCGGATCGATGCCTGCCGCCCTGAGCCCATCGACGTCATTGATCTTGATGGCCGTGACGTCCTGCAGGGTCAGCACCCGCCGCGTCGTTCGCTCCCACACGAGCTCGGGAACGCTGACGCGGGCGTCGTCGGCGAAGTTCCCCGCGAACCGTTCCGCGCTCGCGGCCTCGTGCAGGTAGTCGATCTCCTCGAGGCTCGTCACCGCGAACTCCTCGACGAGGACGGGCATGTCGACCCGATCCGAAACGAGGCGAATGTGGCTGAGCCAGCCGGCGACGCGGCGAAGGGCCCGGAGGTCGACGTCGACGATCGCACCGATGCCCGGCCGCTGGATCTTCACGACGACGTCCAGCAGGCCGGTCTCGGCAGCATCCATTTCCGAGAGCCGCGCGCGGTGGACCTGACCGAGGGATGCCGCGGCGAGAGGGGTCGGGTCGACGAACGAGAACGCGCGCTCGAGTGTCACCCCCAATTCGGACTCGGCGAGGGCTCGGATGGCCGGGAACGGCACGGCCGGGACCTCGTCCTGCAGGCCCTCGAGCTCCTTGGTGATCTCGGGCGGCAGCACGTCGAGCCGGGACGACATGAACTGGCCGACCTTGATCATGAGGCCGCCCAGGTCGACCGCGAGCACGTGGAAGCGCTGCGCGATGCGCTGGAGCCGCGCCGACCGGTTGCGCGCCGAGAGCCGGGCGAGTCCGATCCGGGGCAGGAACAGTTCGTACCACCAGGTCTGCACCAGGTACCGCGCGGCGAACCGCAGGATCCGGCGGTAGCGGGCGCGCATGTTCCCGTCGTCGGTCATCGGATCTCCTTGACGCCGGCGTGCTTCGGGCACTCGTTCAATCCTGGGCGAGGATGGAGTACAACTGGCGACGCGCCTCGTCGAGCACGGCGACGGCCTTGTCCACCTGCTCCGGGCTGCCGGAGCGCCCGACCTGCGCGGCGGCCTGGGCCAGGCCGATTCCCGCCTTGGGCAGTGCGGTCGCCCGGCCGCTGTCGCGGGCACTCGGGGCCTCCCAGGGGGCGGAGGTCTCGGCTGCGGCATCCGCTACCGCGCGGCCCTCGTCCGTGAGCGCATAGGTCTTGCGACCGTTGGCCTCCTCGGCCGTGATGAAACCCTCGTCGGCGAGCAGCTGGAGCGCCGGATACACCGAGCCGGGGCTCGGCTTCCACGCCCCGTTGCTGCGCTCCTCGATCTCGTGGATGATCTGGTAGCCGTGCATCGGCTGCTCCAGGAGGAGCGCGAGCACCGCGGCACGGACGTCGCCGCGCCCGACCCTCGTGCCGACCTTCTGTTCGAACTGCCCGCGCAACTGCTCCATCGCTTCCCAGATGGCGTTTCCGGCCCAACCTTCGCCCGGTCCGCCCTTGCGACCCGGGAATCCGTCTCCCATAAATGAACCACTCATGATGACCTCCTCAGCGCCGTACCAGAGCTCGACGATACCTAACGATATAACGTTCAACTCTGATCTCGAGCTGGATTTCACGGCGGCGCGCCCGTGTGTCGCGCGGGTTCTCAGCCGGAGCAGTCCTGAGCGTAGGCTCATTCCGTCAGGGCAAACGGTGTTCCGCCCAATGGAACATGTGTTGGTGTGCCCTGCGGTAGTTCTCAAGGAAGAGATTCAGTTCATGAGCGAGAAACTCGCGTCATCCCGATGGTCACGGCTCATGCCGGTCATCTTCATCACCTACAGCCTGGCGTACCTCGACCGCTCGAATTACAGTCTGGGCGCCGCCGCGGGGATGGCGAAAGACCTCAACATCACGGCCAGCGCCTCGGCCTTCCTTGCAGCCCTGTTCTTCCTCGGCTACTTCTTCTTCCAGGTACCGAGCGCGAGTTACGCGCAACGGCGGAGCGCGAAGAAGCTGATCTTCTACGCGCTGATCCTGTGGGGCATCCTGGCCAGCTGCATCGGCATCGTCACGAACATCTGGGTGCTATTCGTCATCCGGTTTGCGATCGGTATCGTCGAGGCGGCCATCATGCCCGCGATGCTCATCCTGCTCAGTAACTGGTTCACCAGCGGCGAACGCTCCAAAGCCAACACCTTCCTGATCCTCGGCAACCCAGTCACGGTGCTGTGGATGTCCGTCGTCTCGGCCTACCTCGTCAGCAGCGTTGGCTGGCGCTGGATGTTCATCATCGAGGGTCTCCCCTCCATCATCTGGGCGTTCGTCTGGCTGCGTATGATCGACAACTCCCCGAACGACGCGAAGTGGCTGTCCGCAGGCCAGAAGAAGGACATCAACGACGAATTCGCCCGGGAACAGGTCGGACTGCACGCCGTGCCGAACTACCGCGAGGCATTCAAGCAGAAGGCCGTCATCCAGCTCTGCATCCAGTACTTCTTCTGGAGCATCGGCGTCTACGGCTTCGTCATGTGGCTCCCCTCGATCATCAAGACCGCGTCGTCCTTCGACATCGTGATCATCGGCTGGCTCACCGCCATCCCGTACCTGCTCGCGACCGTTTTGATGGTGGTCGCCTCGTTCTTCTCCGACCGGCTCCTGAAGCGGAAGCTCTTCATCTGGCCGTTCCTCCTGGTGGCGGCGGTCGCGTTCTACGCCTCCTACCTCGTCGGGACGTCCAACTTCTGGCTGTCGTTCATCCTGCTCGTGATCGCCGGCGGCGCGATGTACGCCCCATACGGGCCGTTCTTCGCGATCGTCCCCGAGATCCTGCCGAAGAACGTCGCGGGCGGCGCGATGGCCCTCGTCAACAGCTTCGGCGCACTCGGATCCTTCGCAGGGGCCTACTTCGTCGGCTTCCTCAATAACGTCACCGGGTCGAACGATGCGTCCTATATCTTCATGGCCCTGTCACTGATCATCGCGGTCGTGTTCACGATCGTGGTGAAGGCCGTCTCGACGCCGGACTTCAAACTGCAGGGCACCATCCCCGCGGCATCGCCCAGCGCACCGGCACTCCAGTGAGCGGCTCCCGGCCGGTGTTCGTCAACACCATGGTCTACAAAGAGGCCCTCGACGCGTCCACCACGGTCCAGGCCGACCTCGTCGCCGAGGTGCTCGCGCTCGGGGCCACCGGAATCGAGATCCGCCGAGAGTACCTCTCGCCCGAGCCTGCGGCCCGGCGCGAAGAACTCCTGACGATCGCCGGCCTGGCGACCGAGGCCGGAGTCGAGGTCTACTACTCCGTTCCCGAGTCGCTCTTCGTGGACGGTGAGGCCTCTCCTCTCCTGACCGGCTACCTCGACGAAGCGGCGACGCTCGGAGCTCTCAGCGTCAAGCTGAACATCGGCGAGCCCGGTGACGAGCTGACAGGGCTCGGGAACCTGGTCGCGGCCCTGCTGGCGGCATCCGCCCGGGTCACGATCGAGAACGACCAGACCGCGCGGAACGGGCGACTGGATGTCGTGGCTGCGCTCCTCCGCGACCTGCGGGCCCAGAACGTTCCGATCGGGTACACGTTCGATGCCGGGAACTGGCTCTGGGCGGGCGTTGACCCGGTCGCCGCCGCCCGGGAACTCGGGCGTTACGCGACGGTCTTCCACCTGAAGGACATCGACCGCCTCGGTGGGCTGCACTCCGTGCTGCTCGACGAGGGCGACGTCGACTGGCGTTCCGTGCTCCGCGAGATCGGGACCCACGTGCCCGTCGTGCTCGAATACCCGATCCCCGATCGGGCCACCGCGGCGAGCGAACTGGCGAAGATCCGCCGGGTCCTCGCCGAACCGACCAGCGACTGAACGGAACCACATGCCCAGCACTGTCCAGAGGGACTTCGACGTCGTCACCTTCGGCGAGATCATGGCGATGTTCGTCGCGGAGGAGTCCGGTCCGCTCGCCCGGGTCGACCGCTTCACCCGCAGGCTGGCGGGTGCGGAATTCAATGTTGCCGTCGGTCTGCGGCGGCTCGGCCACAGCGTCGGGTTCATCACGCGTCTCGGCACGGACCCGTTCGGTGAATTCGTCCTGCAACAGCTCGAGGCGAACGACATCGATGTCGGCCAGGTCGACCTGCACGCGAGCGAACCGACCGGGTTCCAGCTGAAGAACCGGCCGGGCGAGGACGAAGACCCGCTCGTGGTCTACTTCCGGTCGCACTCAGCGGCACGTACGCTCGCGCCAACCGAGGCGACGGCCGCTTACGTGCGCCGTGCCGGGCATGTGCACCTGACCGGGATCCCGCTCGCGATCGGCGACGGACCGCGGAACCTCGCCGCCCAGACCGTCGATGTTGCACGTGAAACCGGCGCGACGGTGAGTTTCGATCCGAACCTGCGCCCCAGCCTCTGGGCCGACACCGCGGAAATGGTGCGCGCGATCAATGAGATCGCCGTGCAGGCGGACTGGGTGCTGCCCGGCACGAGCGAAGGGCACATCCTCACCGGGGAGACCACCCCGGCGGGAATCGCCCGCTGGTACCTCGATCGCGGCGTGAAGGTCGTCGCGGTCAAGGCCGGTTCCCGCGGCGCCGAACTCTTCGCCGCGGACGGGACGCACGCGAGCTGCCCGCCGTTCTCGGTGTCTGTCGTCGACACGGTCGGCGCGGGCGACGGCTTCTCCGCTGGACTCCTCAGTGCGGCCCTCGACGGGCTCCCACTCGCCGACTGGGTGCACCGTGCCGGCGCGGTCGGCGCGCTGGCCACGACGTCGCGCGGTGACCAGGAGGGCCTGCCCGACCGGGCCGGACTCGCTACATTCCTCGAGGCGCATGCGCCGGCATCCATTTGATCAGGGAGACTGACAGCATGACCACTGCACCACCCGTCCCACCCGCCACCCTCCGCGTCGTTGTCGCGACCCCGCTGAGCGAGGAGCTCTGCCGGCTGATCGAGCGGGCGGAACCCCGCATCGAGCTCGTGCGTGACCAGGCCCTGCTGCCGCCGATGCGCCGCCCTGCCGACTACCGCGGCGACCCCGCCTTCCGGCGCACCGCCGGACAGCAGGCCGACTTCGAGCGGATGCTCGACTCGGCCGACGTGCTCTTCGGCATCCCCGACGTGAACCCGGTCGCCCTTCGCCGAACCGTTGAGGCGAATCCGGGACTCCGCTGGGTGCAGGTGATGGCGGCGGGCGGCGGCTCGCAGGTCAAGTCCGCAGGCCTCGGTCAGGCCGATCTCGACCGGGTGGTCTTCACGACCTCGGCCGGGGTGCACGGCGGCCCGCTCGCCGAATTCGCGATCTTCGGCATCATGGCCGGAGCGAAGCAGCTGCCCGTGCTCCAAAGCGACCAGCGCGCGCACGCGTGGCCGGAGCGCAGGGCCCTCGGCCAGGTGCGCGACCAGACGGTGCTCGTCATCGGGCTGGGCGGAGTGGGGCGCGAGGTCGCCCGGCTCGCGAAGGGGCTCGGGATGCGTGTGATCGGGACGAGCAGGGACGACCTGCCCGTTCCCTTCGTCGACGAGCTGATCCGAACGGAGGACCTCGCGGCCGGAGCCGCGAGCGCGGACGCGATCGTCGTCGCCCTGCCGGGAACGGCCGCGACCCTGAAACTTGTCGGCGAGAACGTCTTCGGCGCGGTCCGGCCGGGAACGACCTTCGTCAGCATCGGGCGTGGCACCGTCGTGGACGAGGACGCCCTCATCCGTGCCCTCGAGTCTGGCCGGATCGGCTTCGCCGCCCTCGACGTGTTCGCGAAGGAACCGCTCGACACCGCGAGCGCGCTCTGGGACTTCCCGAACGTCGTGATCAGCCCCCACACCGCCGCCCTCGACGCCGAGGAGGAACGCCGGATCGCCGAGCTCTTCGCCGACAACGCGACCCGGTTCCTCGACGGCCTCCCCCTCCGCAACATCGTCAACACGGTCGAGTTCTACTGAGTCGATCGTTCCCAGGCCTGGCCTGCTGTCCGAATCGGCGCGCAGTCAGGTGCGGCGACTAGGGTCGGACGGATGCATACTCCGACCTCGTCTCTCCCCTCCGTCTCTCCCACCCCCGGTTTCGTGCGGGTGCGGGGAGCCAGGGAGAACAACCTGAGGGATGTCGACGTCGACGCGCCCCGCGACGCGATCGTCGCGTTCACCGGCGTCTCCGGTTCCGGCAAGTCGTCGCTCGCCTTCGGCACGATCTTCGCAGAGGCCCAGCGCCGGTTCCTCGAATCGGTGGCCCCGTACGCCCGCCGACTGATCCAGCAGGGCCACACCCCGCAGGTGGACGAGATCACGGGCCTCCCTCCCGCGGCCGCCCTGCAGCAGCGGCGCGGCACGCCGAGTTCGCGGTCCACGGTCGGCACCCTGACGACCCTGTCGAATTCACTGCGCATGATGTATTCCCGTGCGGGCACGTACCCGGCGGATGCGCCCAGGCTCGAATCGGACTCCTTCTCCCCGAATACCGTGGCCGGGGCGTGCCCGCGCTGCCACGGGCTCGGAATCGCGCACCTCCCGACGCGCGCGAGCCTCGTGCCCGACGGGACCCTCAGCATCCGCGAGGGCGCCGTCGCGGCGTGGCCGGGCGCCTGGCAGGGCAAGAACCTCCGCGACATCCTGATCGCCCTCGGCTACGACGTCGACGTGCCGTGGAACGACCTCCCCGCTGAGAGCAGGGACTGGATCCTTTTCACCGAGGAGCAGCCCGTCGTGGAGATAACGCCGCAGCGCGACCGGGTCGCCAAGCCGTACCAGGGCCGGTTCTGGAGTGCGCGCAGCTACGTCCTGCACACCCTCGCCGACTCGCAGAGCCAGAGTCAGCGGGAGCGCGCGCTCCGGTTCGTGGAGTCCGGACCCTGCTCGCTCTGCGACGGGAGCGGACTCACCCCGGCCGCCCTCGCCGTGACGGTGGCCGGGCTCTCCATCTCCCAGCTGGCCGGGCTGCCGCTCACCACCCTCGCCGAGACCCTCCGCCCGCTCACGCAGGCCGGTTCCGCAGGGCGCGGCGAGGCATCCGCCGGGGTCGAAGCCACGATCAGCCGCGACCTGCTCGCGCGCATCGAGGTGCTGGTCGATCTCGGCCTCGGCTACCTCAGCCTCTCGCGCTCCACCCCGACGCTCTCGCCCGGTGAGATGCAGCGCCTCCGGATCGCGACCCAGTTGAGGTCTGGACTCTTCGGCGTCGTCTACGTGCTCGACGAGCCCTCTGCGGGTCTGCACCCCGCCGACGCCGAACCCCTCCTCGTCGTGCTCGAGCAGCTCAAGTCCTCCGGCAACTCCGTCTTCGTCGTCGAACACAACATGGACGTCGTGCGCGCCGCCGACTGGGTCATCGACGTCGGTCCGCACGCAGGAACCGGCGGCGGCGAGGTGCTCTACAGCGGTCCGGTCGGCGGGCTCGCCGGGGTCCCGGAGTCGGTGACACGGCGGTTCCTGTTCCCCGCTTCCGACACGACGGATGCCGCGGTCCCGGCGCCGGCGCGGAGGGAACCACATGCCTGGCTCGGCCTGCGCGGGGTCAACGTGCACAACCTTCAGGATCTCGACGCCGAGTTCCCGCTCGGGCTCCTCACCGCGGTCACCGGCGTTTCCGGATCGGGAAAATCATCTCTGATCAGCCAGATCGTCGCCGATGACCCGGTTGACCGCCTTGTCGCCGTCGACCAGAAGCCGATCGGACGCACCCCCCGCTCGAACCTCGCCACCTATACCGGCCTGTTCGACGCGGTCCGCGCGGCCTTCGCGGCCACCCCCGCAGCCCGCAGCCGCGGCTTCGGGGCGGGACGCTTCTCCTTCAACGTCGCCGGCGGCCGCTGCGAGACCTGCCTCGGTGAGGGCTCCGTCACCGTTGAACTCCTCTTCCTCCCCGGCAGCTACGCCCTGTGCCCGGCGTGCCACGGTTCCCGGTACAACCCGGAGACCCTCGAGGTCGACTACCGCGGCAAGACCATCGCAGAGGTCCTCGGGCTCAGCGTCGATGATGCCGCCGGGTTCCTCGCCGACGTGCCTGCGGCCGCCCGCAGCCTCGAGACCCTCCGCGAGGTCGGCCTCGGCTACCTCCGCCTCGGCCAGCCCGCCACAGAGCTCTCCGGTGGGGAAGCCCAGCGCATCAAGCTCGCCTCCGAGCTCCAGCGTGCCCGCCGCGGCCACACCCTGTACCTGCTCGACGAACCGACAACGGGCCTGCACCCGGCGGATGTGCAGCTCCTGCTCGCCCAGCTGAACCGGCTGGTCGACGCAGGCAACACCGTCGTCGTTGTCGAACACAACCTCGACGTCATCGCGGCGGCCGACTGGGTGATCGACCTCGGCCCGTCCGGAGGGGACGCTGGCGGCCGTATCCTCGTGGCCGGTCCGCCGGAGGTCGTCGCCACCCACGCCGAGAGCAGGACGGCCCCCTATCTCGAGCGGCGACTGCAGGCGTAGGCGACGCTCAGGCGTTTCGGACCAGCCGGAGCACCGGAATCCGGCGTTCGACGGCCCGCTCCTGGTAGCCGGCGAAGCCGGGCGCGAGGGCGATGATCTTCGCCCAGGCTCTGGCGTGCTCGTCGCCGTCCAAATCGGTCGCGGTGACCGCGACCGTCCCTTCCGGGGTCTCGATGGAGGTCTCCGGGTGCGAGAGCAGGTTGAAGTACCAGGCCGGGTGCTGGGGCCGGCCGCCGGCGGAGGCGACCACGAGCCAGGCGTCCCCGTCGCGGATGGACATCACCGGGCTGACGCGCTCGGCACCCGTGCGCGCCCCGGTCGTGTGCAGGAGCACGAGGTTGGACCCGAACCCGGCCGTGGTGACATGACCGTTGTTCTCCCGGAACTCCGAGATGATCTGTTCGTTGAAGTCGCTCACTAGACTGCCTCTCGTCGACGAGCTGCCGGTGCAGGGATTTTACAACGGGAAGAGGATCTCATGAGTGGTGAGCTGGTTCTGGTGACCGGTGGGTCTGGCTTCGTCGGCGCGCACTGCATCGTGCGGCTCCTCGCCGACGGCTACCGGGTGCGCACGACGGTGCGCTCCCTCACCCGGGAGCCCGAGGTGCGCGCGATGGTCGCCGCGGGCGGGGCGGATGCCGGCAGCGCCCTCTCGTTCACCGTCGCCGACCTGCTCTCCGACGCAGGTTGGGCGGAAGCGGTGAACGGCTGCGCCTTCGTCCTGCACGTCGCCTCACCCTTCCCCGCACGTGAGCCGGCGGACGAGGACGAGCTCATCGTCCCCGCCCGCGACGGCGCACTGCGGGTGCTCCGGGCCGCGCGGGACGCCGGCGTGCGGCGGGTCGTGCTAACCTCTTCGTTCGCCGCCGTCGGGTATGGCGCCCAGCATCCGGACCGCCCGTTCACCGAGGACGACTGGACGGACCCGACCGCCTCAGTGAGCGCATACGTCAGGTCGAAGACCATCGCCGAACGTGCGGCCTGGGACTTCGTCGATCGCGAGGGAGGCACCCTCGAGCTCACGGTGATCAACCCGGTCGGAATCTTCGGACCCGTGCTCGGGACAGACCTCTCCAGTTCCGTCGAACTCCTCCGCGGGCTCCTGACGGGTGCTGTGCCCGCGGTGCCGCGGATCGAGACCAACATCGTCGACGTGCGCGATGTCGCCGACCTGCACTTGCGCGCCATGACGAGCCCGCTCGCGCCCGGCGAACGGTTCCTCGCCGTCGCCGGACCCCCGATGACCTTTCCGGAGATCGCAGCCCTGCTGAGGTCGAACCTCGGCGACGTCGCGAGTCGGGTGCCCCGCCGGGTGATGCCGACCTGGCTCGTCCGTGTCCTCGCCCCGTTCAGCGCCCCGCTCCGGCAGGTCGCCCCGCAACTCGGCACGACGCGGAACGCCTCCCATGACAAGGCCAGGCGGATGCTCGGCTGGGAACCTCTGTCCAACGAGGAGGCCATCCTCGCCACCGCGGAGAGCCTCGTGCGCCTCCGGCTTCTCTGACCGGCGGCGCACGAGAGGCGGGATCAGTCGACCTGGTCCATGAAGTCGGTCAGGTGCGCGATCGTCGGGATCGACGAGGTGATCACGGTGCCGTCGTCGCGACGTCCGCCCTCGATCGCAGCCGGCGACGGAGCCCCGGGAGTGCGGGCGCCCTGGTGCTCGAGCGGGACGATGACGGGCTGGCCGAGACGCACCGTGAAAGCGGGCGCCCCGCGCACGGCGAGCTTCGCCTCGACGCCGGCCTCGACGGTCACCTCGACCTCGTCCTGCCTGAGGTCGATCCGGAGCCGGGTGCCCTTGAGCGTGATCCGGAAGGTGAGCCCCTCCCAGCCTTCCGGCAGCCGCGGGTCGAGGGTGACCCGGCCGTTGTGGTCGCGCATGCCGCCGAATCCGTAGACGAGGGCGCTCCAGACTCCACCGGCGGATGCGACGTGAACGCCGTCCGCCGCGTTGTGGTGCAGGTCTGCGAGGTCGACGAACAGGCCGGAGGTGAAGTACCGGAGCGCGAGCTCGTGGTACCCGACTTCGGCCGCGATGATCGACTGGACCACGTCGGACAGGGTCGAGTCGCCGGTCGTGAGCGGGTCGTAGTAGTCGAAGTCGGCGAGCTTCTCCTCCGGAGTGAACTGGTCCCCCTGCAGGAGCAGCGCGAGGACCACATCCGCTTGCTTGAGGACCTGGAAGCGGTAGATCACGAGCGGGTGGTAGTGCAGCAGCAACGGCCGGTTCTGCGGAGGCGTCTGGGACAGGTCCCAGCGTTCCTTCTCGAGGAACTGCGCGTCCTGCGGGTGGATGGCCAGGCCCTTGTCGAAGGGAATGTGCATCGCCTCGGCGGCGAAGGCCCACTCGGCGATCTCGGTGTCCTGGAGGTTCAGCCGGGCGACCATGGCGTCGTAGGCGTCGCGGTCGATGTACCGCAGCCGGCGGACCGCGGTCACGGCGTTCCGCAGGTTCGAGCGCGCCATGATGTTCGTGTACAGGTTGTCGTTGACGACGGTCGTGTACTCGTCCGGCCCGGTGACACCGTGGATGTGGAACACGTCGTTGCCGTGCCCGTTGCCGCGCCAGAAGCCGAGGTCCGCCCACATCCGGCTCGTCTCGACGAGGATGTCGATGGCCTCGCGGGCGAGGAAGTCCTCGTCGCCGGTTGCGGCGACGTACTGGCTGAGCGCATAGGCGATGTCGGCGTCGATGTGGTACTGGGCCGTGCCCGCCGCGTAATACGCGGAGGACTCGAGCCCGTTGATCGTGCGCCACGGGAACAGGGCGCCGAGCTGGTTGAGCTCCGTCGCGCGGTCCCTGGCCTGGTCCAGCATTCCGTGCCGGAAACGCAGCGCGTTGCGGGCCGCGTTCGGAGAGGTATAGGTCAGGAACGGCAGGACGTAGACCTCCGTGTCCCAGAAATAGTGGCCGCCGTAGCCGGAGCCGGACACGCCCTTCGCGGAGACGCCCTGGCCGTCGGCGCGCATCGAGGCCTGGGCGAGCTGGAACAGGTTCCAGCGCACGGCCTGCTGCAGCACGGGCTGCCCGGGAAGCTGCACGTCGGTGCGCGCCCAGAAGTCGGTGAGCCATTCCTGCTGGCGGGCGATGAACGATTCGATGCCCTCGTCCCGCGCGCGGTCCAGGGTGCGGTCGCACCGGTCGGCGAGTTCGTGAGTGGGCACGCCCGCGGAGGTGTGGTAGCTGAGCGTCTTCGTGATGTGGATCGAATTGCCCTGCTTGGCCTTGATCGTGTACACGTGCTTGGCGAGGTCGTCGCCGATAGCGGAGGACTCGACGAACTCGTTGGCTGTCTCGATCTGGTGGTCGGCGGCGCAGGCGATCGTCATCGCCGAGTTCGTGCAGCGGAAGCCGAGGATGTACCGGCCGCCGGAAGCGCGCTTGAAGCGTGGCTGCAGCACCCGGTCGGTGAAGGACTCCGCCTTGCGCGGGTCCCAGTCTGTCGTCATCGAGCCCTTGGGCCGGTCGTACTCGCTGATGCCGTCCTGGCGGTTCAGGATCTGGCTCGAGATCACGACGGACGCATCCGCGTCGAGCATGGTGACCTCGTAGTCGATGATCGCGAGGTGCCGGTCGGTGAACGACACCATCCGGCGGGACCGGATCAGGACGCGCTTGCCCGATGGCGTGCGCCAGACGAGTGAGCGAGAGAGGATGCCGGTGGTGAAGTCGAGCCGGCGCTCGTAGCTGAGCAACTCGGCGAGGGTCAGCACGAGCGGTTCGTCGTCGACGTAGACGCGGATCATCTTGGCGTCGGGAGCGTTGACGATCGTCTGGCCGACGCGGGCGAAACCGAAGGCCTCTTCCGCGTGCCGGATCGGCCAGGTCTCGTGGAAACCGTTGATGTATGTGCCCTGGACGTGGCCGTCCCTGCCCTCGTCGACGTTGCCGCGCAGGCCGAGGTAGCCGTTGCCGACCGCGAAGAGGGTCTCGGTGCGTCCGATGTCGGCTCCGGTGAACGCCGTCTCGACGAGGGCCCATTCGTCGACCGGGAAGCGATTGCGGTCGAGAGGGTCCTGGATGACCTCTTCGGTCAGGTTCATGCGGTGGCCTCCTGCGTTGCGGTTTCGGGTGACGTGCTGGGCTCGGACGGGCGGGGCACCAGTTCATCGAGGTCTGAGACGACAATATCGGCTCCGGCGTCCAGAAGGGTCTGCGGTCCGACGCCGCGGTCGACGCCGAGAACCAGCCCGAAATCACCGGCGCGGCCGGCCTGCACTCCCGACTCGGCGTCTTCGACCACGACGCACTCTGCCGGCGTGAGACCGAGCAGCTCGGCGCCGAGTTCATAGGTGTCCGGCGCGGGCTTCCCGGCGAGCCGACGCTCGGCGGCGAGGTTGCCGTCGACGACGATACCGAAGCGATCACGGATGCCCGCTGCCCCGAGGGTGAGTTCGCCGTTGCGGGAACTCGTGACGACGGCGACCTGCAGCCCGGCGTTGACCACGTAGTCGAGGAAGTCGAGGGAACCCTGGTACGGAGTCACGCCGTCTTCCGCGAGGGTCTCGTTGAAGGCCGCGTTCTTGCGGTTGCCGAGGCCGCACACGGTGTCCTGCGTCGGGGCATCCGTGGGGTCGCCGTCTGGCAGCGTGATCCCGCGCGAGGCGAGGAGGCTGCGCACGCCGTCGTAGCGGGGCTTGCCGTCGATATACCTGAAGTAGTCGGCATCGCTATAGGAGGGACTCACCCCCTGGTCTTCGAGGAAGGGGGTGAAGAGCCGGGACCACGCGACCATGTGCACGTCCGCGGTGGGAGTCAGCACGCCGTCGAGGTCGAAGAGCACGCCACGCAAACCGAGGATGCGGTCGCGGGCCTGGGCTGGCGAAAGGGGAAATGTCGGAGAAGTCATAGACGGGAGCTCTTCTCGATAGATGCCTGAAAATGGAGGCGCCGGGGAATGGTGGGGGGATGTATTCGCCCGGGTGTCGACATCTCGGCGGCGGTGACGAGGATCGCGAGCGACGCGTGTCCACCGGGTCCGGGGTGGGCCTGCGCCTGAGTACAAAACAAGCCTATGCCCTGTGCCTCCGGCGAGTAGACTTTCTCTAAGTGAAACGATTCAACGTTGAACGCACACAGAGAGAAGTCAGACAATGATCACTCGCATGATCTGGAACCAAACGGCACACTTCGGCGCAGGGGCCATTAGCGTCATCCCCGGTGAAATAGCCTCCCGCGGCTTCACCAAGGCCTTTGTAGTCTCGGACAAGGTGCTCGTCACGACCGGCGTCACCGGCAAGGTCACGTCACTCCTCGACGATGCCGGAATCCCTTATGAGGTTTATTCGGACGTCACCCCGAACCCGCCGATCGAAGCGGTCAAGCGCGGCGTCGCGGCCTTCGCGGCCTCGGGCGCAGACGTATTGATCGGCATCGGCGGCGGCTCGCCGCAGGACACCTGCAAGGCCATCGGCATCATCACGAACAACCCCGAGTTCGCGGACGTGCGCTCGCTCGAGGGCGTCGCGGCCACGAAGCGGGCCTCCGTTCCGATCATCGCCGTTCCGACGACGGCGGGAACCGCATCGGAGACCACGATCAACTACGTGATCACCGACGTCGAACGCTCCCGCAAGTTCGTCTGCGTCGACCCGCACGCGATTCCGATCGTCGCCGTCGTCGACTCCGAGATGATGTCATCCGCGCCACGTTCGCTCAAGGTCGCCACAGGACTGGACGCGCTCACCCACGCGATCGAGGGCTACACGACCAAGGGCGCCTGGGAACTCTCCGACCTCTTCCACCTCAAGGCGATCACGATGATCGCCGAGTCCCTCGCCGCCGCCGCCGACGGCGACCCGGTTGCCGCGGACCGGATGGCCCTCGCCCAATACAGCGCGGGAATGGGCTACTCCAACGTCGGCCTCGGCCTCGTGCACGGGATGGCCCACCCGCTCGGCGCCTTCTACAACGCCCCGCATGGCGTGGCCAACGGCATCCTGCTCGCCCCCGTGATGGCGTTCAACGCCGACGCGACCGGCGACCGCTTCCGCGACATCGCGGTGGCCTTCGCGGTTGCCGGTGCCGCAGACCTGTCGGTCGAGGATGCCCGCACCGCGGCCGTCACGGCCGTCACGGCATTCGCCCGCGACCTCGGCAACCCGACGACACTGCGCGAGATCGGTGCGAAGGAGGAGGACCTCCCGGCACTCGCCCAGGCCGCCTTCGACGACGTCTGCACCGGCGGTAACCCGCGCGACGTGACCGTCGAGCAGATCCTCGCGCTGTACACCTCGATCTACTGATCCCAGAGTCACCTTTCCGGTCGAGAGTGACCCGTATACACGGCGCTCTCGACCGGAAAGGGAGACCTCGGGTTGGTGGATTGAGAACAGGAGCGGCCGGCGCGTGTGCGCCGGCCGCTCCTTTCTGTTTCCCCTGTTTCCCCGTGCCGGCTATCGGCTGACGAGAGTCCGGACCGGCGTATACCGCTCGGGTACGAAGCTGCGGGCGACGAGGGCGCGCAGCCCCTCGAGCGAACCGGTGACGAGGCCCTGGGCCCGCGCCTGCACGAGCACATTGCCGATCGCGGTCGCCTCGACGGGGCCGGCGAGCACGGGCAGGCCGAGCCGGTCGGCCGTGAGCTGGCAGAGCAGGCGGTTCTGCGAGCCGCCGCCGACGATGTGCACGACCCGTACGTCGGTGCCGGAAAGCGCGGCTGCGGTCTCGACGCCGCGGGCGAAGGCATCCGCGAGGCTCTCGAGGATGCTGCGCACGAGTTCGGCGTTCGAGCGCGGAACGCGCAGGTCGTGCTCGAGGCAGTAGTCGCGGATGCGGCCCGGCATGTCCCCGGGGGCGAGGAAGCGCTGGTCGTCGGCGTCGAACACGGCGACGGGCCGGGTGACCTCGCCGGCCGCACGCAGCAGGTCGGCGAGAACGATCGTCTCGCCGGCGTGCTCCCAGGTGCGGATCGACTCGCTGAGCAGCCAGAGGCCCATCACATTGTGCAGGTAGCGCACGCGGCCGTCGACGCCGCCCTCGTTCGTGAAGTTGGCCGCGCGGCCTGCCGCGCTGAGCACCGGGGCCTCGAGCTCGACGCCGACGAGCCCCCAGGTGCCGCACGAGATGTAGGCGAAGTCGTCGCTGAGGGCAGGCACCGCGACGACGGCGGATGCCGTGTCGTGCGAGCCGATGGCCGTCACGTCGATCGGGGCGCGGGCGCCGATCTCGCCAGCGACGTCAGGGAGCAGGGAACCGATCCGGGTCCCGGCATCGACGAGGCGCGGGAAGATCCGGCGGTCGAAGCCGAGCCGGTCGATGAGCGGTTCGTCCCACTCTCGGCTGCCGACGCCGAGGAGGCCGGTCGTTGATGCGTTGGTGCGTTCGGCGACGGCGACGCCGGTGAGCCAGTAGTTCAGAAGATCGGGCACGAGCAGCACCTGGTCGGCCTGGTCGAGCGAGCCGGCGGTCAGGTCTGCGGTCAGCTGGTAGAGCGTGTTGAACGGCAGGAACTGGAGTCCGTTGGCCGCATAGAGTTCGGCGGGGGCGGCGATCCGGTGGACGAGATCGACAGCGGGCTGGGTGCGCGCATCGCGATAGTGGTACGGGAGTTGCAGCATCCGCCCCTGCCGCAGCAGCGCGTAGTCGACGGCCCAGGAGTCGACGCCGATGCTCACGAGGGCGGGCTCTTCCGCGGCGGCGGTCCCGAGACCGGCGAGCACATTGCGGTAGAGCTCGACGATGTTCCAGTGCAGCGAGGGATGCCCGTCCTCATTCAGGCGAATCGGCCCGTTCGCGAAGCGGGCCACCGGGCGGAGGCGCAGCTCGTTCGGCCCGACGTGGCCGAGCATGACCCGGCCGCTCGTGGCGCCGAGGTCGACGGCCGCGACGACTGCGGCATCCGTGCTGGTGGTCATCTTCGTACTCTCTGCTCGTCAGAACTTAAAGGAGTTGCCGTTTCGGACGACTGCGGCCGGTGTGCCGGCCACTGTCGTCCGAAACGGCAACGGGTGGTGCCGAATGCGGGTGGGGTCAGGCGCCCCAGCCGGCCTGGGTGCCGCCGACGCGGTCTGCGCAGATCTTCTCCTGGTAACCGGATGCCGCGAACGCCTTCATAGGGTCGGCCGGAAGCCCGCGGGACTCGCGCCACGCGGCGAGG
>NZ_SOFK01000015.1:0-10500 GCF_004402675.1 Cryobacterium sp. MDB2-A-1
CCGCAAAGTGCTCGGCTGGAAGACTCCGGCCGAAGTGTTCAGCCAACAACTACAGTTACTCAAACAGCCCGGTGTTGCAACGACCGGTTGAACTCGCCCTGTGATCGGGCGGGAGGCTTGCTGTCGACATCGATCACAGATCCTGAACCCGCTGCACGATCGGCTGTTTGGATCCCCGTGATGACCTCGAGGTGCGGATCGGCGCGGGTGATGCGGCCATAATGCACGTCATCGCCCAGGATTCCTCCGCCGAGCGAGGACGTACGGAGTGATGACCGTGTGGGATCCCAGCAAGGGAATCTCAACCGATTCGACGTGCGGTGTCCTTGCGAACTTCTATGGGAACGCGAGCAGGACAACGAAGAAGACCGTTCCAGCGACGATGCAGTAAATCGCGAACGGGGTAAGTGTCCTGGTCTCGAAGAAGCGCAGCAGGAACTTCGTGGCTAACCATGCGGCAACGGCCGAGCAGAGTGCACCGACGAGGAACGCACCGCTCTGATCGGCCATCTGTGGGCTGAACAGTCCCGGGAGTTTCAGTGCAGCCGCGGCGCCGATGATGGGTGTGGCTAGTAGGAAACTGAATCGGGCAGCGGTTTCGTGGTTGAGTCCGGAGAGGAGCCCACCGACCATGGTTGATCCTGATCGGGATATTCCCGGTAGCAGGGCGGCCGTCTGCGCGACGCCGATTCCGAACGCCTGTTTCCAGGTGAGCTTGGCGATCGTCGCGTCGGACCTCTCGGTCTCGGACATTTGCGTGTTGGCCGAGCGCCCGGGAATGGGGCGTCCGCTCGAAACAGCATCAACGCTCACCCCAGCGGTCTGAGCCCGGTTCGGATGCCGTCGGAGGCGTTCTGCGGTAAGAAGAATGAGACCGTTGATCACAAGGAATGCGGCAGCGATCAGTGGGGATGCGAAAAGGGACCGGAGGGGCTTCTCCAAGAGCAAGCCCACGATGCCCGCGGGGATTGTTGCGGCGATGAGCAGCCAGGCCAGTTTCGCGTAGATGTCATCGGGGCCGATTTTACGATCCCGGATGGAACGTCCGAACCCGCGGAAAACCCGAATCCAGTCCTTAATGAAGAAGAGGAAGAGAACGATAGCGGTAGCCAAATGGGTGGCAACGAGAAGCCCCAGGAACGCGGCGCTGCTCTGGTCGATGTTCCAGCCGAACAATGTGGGCAGGATGACACTGTGGCCAAGGCTGGAAATGGGGAACAATTCTGTGATCCCTTGGAGAAATCCCAGAATCGCCGCTTGAATCAAAGTGATCATATGAACAGGCTAAAGGTTCCGGTCACCTGCGCCCGCGTGCGCCGCCCGTGATGACGTCCAGTGTTCATCAATGTGACCGAAATCCAACGACTGGGACGGTCTGGCTAGGCAGGTCCCGATCTGGTCGGTACCCGGGCTACCTCGATTCCCTACCTCGGTGGATCCACAATCGGTGGCGGGGCATCCGTACCGAGGGCTCGTTTTCGGTTCTCTTGACTGAGGTCGGTGAGGGCCTCCAATTCGTCGTCCGACGCACCTTCCAACGCGATGAGTCGGTCGTCGGCAGTTGGCTGGGCTCGGAGTAACTCGTCGAGCTTGCGCTGGGTGACCGCTTGTTGTCGTGCTTGCGTATGTTGGATTGCGAAGACCATCACGACTGTCACAGATGAACTCGCAATGTAGAGGACGTTCTCCCACCAGGGAGGAAATCCCGCCGCTATCCCGACCGCGATCCACACTACGAGCGCACTTCCGGCAACCAATCCCGCTGCGGCGTGTTCGCTCACTGTGCCGATATGGTGCAGGACCCTGCTGCTCCACCGTTTGTCGGGCGCGCTCGTCCAGTCGTTCCGCGTCATTTCGCGAGATCGATCCAGCCGTTTCTGGTGGTCCGCGTTGATCGATTCGTAGCTGTTAGCCGCATTCTGCACGCTCGAAAGACTAGGCGTTGTTCCCGTCAAACAGATGTTCTCGTGGACGCGACGCACACACCCGGTGGAGGGGGCACTGTTTCAGCTGGTCGAAAGTGTTTACGCATCCGTGCGTGTTTGATCCGGCGACGATCCCGCCCGTCAATTCGCCGAGTCGTGGCCGTGACCCGTTCGGTGGACGGTTTATCGAGGCCACAATGGCGGAGGATTTCACAGCGTCGACACCGTGGGCCGACCAAGAATCGTTTCCGTACTGTGTCCACTTCAATCAGCGTGCCGTGTTGCGACGAGAGCGAGCGGGACGAGTTATAGGTGCTCGGCGTTCGGCTTTCCGGTTAGGGGCGTAGGCGACGGCGACGGCTCGCTGTGTGCGAAGGAGAGCACGATTCCGATTGCTATGAGGGTGGTGAGGAGGGCGGTGCCTCCAGCAGAAATCAGGGGGAGTGGCACGCCGAGGACAGGGATGAATCCGAGGACGACGCCCATGTTGACGAGTGCTTGACCGATGATCCAGACCATGACGGCCGCGGTGCTGACTTTGGCTTGAGGGCTGGTGGTGGCGTTCATGATGCGGAGGAAGGCGATGGCCAGCAGGACGAAAAGGGCGAGCACTACGATTGCGCCGACGAGACCGAGTTCCTCGCCGATGATCGCGAAGATGTAGTCGTTGTCCGCGGCTGGAAGCCAGGACCATTTCGCTTTGGAGTTTCCGAGTCCAACGCCGAAGATACCGCCCGACGCGAGGGCCCACGTGCCGTGCAAGGGTTGCCAGCATGCGGCGGAAATCGTGCCGGTTGAGCCGTCGCAGCCGGTGCCGAAGAAGCTCAGTATCCGGGCCATCCGGTTTCCGCTGGCCATCGCCGCAGCCAGGGCGCCCAGGGCGCCGATGCCCAAGGGGATGGCGAGCATGCGTAGTCGTACGCCGGCGAAGAAGAGGGAGCCAAAGAGGATGCCGGCGAGGATTACTGTTGTCCCAAGATCGCCGCGGATCATGACGAGCATGACGGCAGTGCCGCCGATGCCGAAAACGGGCACGAGGACGTGGCGCCAGTCGTCGAGGTGATCTTTCTTCTGTGCCAGAAGCATGCCCAGCCAGATGACGAGGGCGACTTTGATGGCTTCAGATGGCTGGAATTGGAAACTGCCAATGGATAGCCAGTTGGTGTTTCCGGCCACGGTCACACCTAGCGGGGTGAAGACGAGCAACTGAACGAGGCAAGTAGCGATGAGCGTCGGCCAAGCGATACGTTGCCAGAACTTCAACGGCATCCGGCTGAGCACGAGCATCAATGGGACGCCGACCAGGGCGATGGCACCTTGATGAAGCACAACGCCGAAGAAACCCTCGTGAGCAACAAAAGAATCTACTGATGACGAAGACAGGACCATGATCAAGCCCAAGATGACCAAGAACAGCGTCGTTCCCAGGAGTAGAAAATAGTTCGGGGATTCTGAGCGGATCAAACGGCCCACGCTAATGCGCGTTGACTGTGACGGTCTATTTGAGGGAACCGTGTGGTCGGTCTTTGAACGTGGCGCACGGGTCGGGTTGCGCGGACTCGTCACGAACCAAGCCCCTTCTCAGGAGACGCCGCGGAGGTGGATTTTATTGTGGATTGACCACAATTGCTCGGTACTTCACATACGGTCATCTGCGGGGAGTGTCCTGCCGGGTGTGGGATCGGATCAGAGTGCGCGGCAATGGGCTGGGGCGCCACCACGACACTACTGAGGGAATCCCGAACCGCTAGTTCATCCCACACGTGTCGCGTCGGGTCGCATGTCTCTCCCAGATTGTGCCTGCTCGGAAATCGTTGCTGGAAAAGCCTCGTCGACGTTGAGCGCTACCAACAAGGGGCCGGGGAGGTGCGCAGGCTGCCTGTATCGCCGGCTTGGACAAGACAGTTCACGGCGTTGGCGGTCGTTTCTTTCGATTCGTCGACTTGACAATGCACTGCAGAGCGGAATGAACAAGCTACTCGCAGCGAGGCGAAAGTCTTTCGTGGTGTTGCCGCTCGCGATTGCCCACGCGCGGCGATTCCCATCTTTTGGAGTAGGGATTCTCCCCTGGAAGCGTTTCGTTTCCGCACTGGGTGCCACCTGAGTGGCGCTCGCAAATGAATCCAGGATGATGTTCGCGCCGGGTGCCAGGGTTCATAGCTCTTGCATATGAGCAGTTCTGAGAACTGTCAGATGTCGGTCGTAGCCTCGGCACTATCGAACGAGAGGAATCAAGATGATCACGGGACGATTGGAAACGCGCACGAGTGAAGATCTCAACGTCAAAGCGCTCTCAGGCTGCGAGTGGCGCGTCACGGATCGGCGCATCGCACGCGACAATGCGCTTTCACTGGTCGGGTTCATTTCGAAAGCCGAGGGTAGCTACGAGGTGATGGAGTTTGTGGATCCGGTCGAGCATTTTGTCTTCCCGAATTGGGACGATGCGGTTGCGCATTTTGTGACGGCCGTGCTCGACGATCACAACAGTGAGTTGAGTTGAACGGCATCAACGGTCTTGTTCGCGGGGATCAGGCCTGTGACCGGCCCCGACCGATCCCTGTCTTCTGCGTCGATTAGGCAGATGCTGCACCGTCGGAGGAGTGAAATACCATTGCCTGGGAGTTGCGCAGCGGCCATGTGTCTTCAGTGAGATATTGACCGCTGGCGCCCGCCACGCGTGCTTTGGAATAGGCCACCGGCTACCGGAGCACAATGGTGCCCTGACGGCGCGCCCGGCCACTGCGCAAGAGCGTCATTCTTTTCCCAAGCGCGGATACTTGTAACGGAGCTCCAGACTCTGACTCGAATAGGCAGGGTCGATGTTGTTGAAGAGAAACTCGTTTGCGTTGCCGGGCCCGGGCTCCGGCCTCGTACAAGCGGACGGGCGATTTTCGGCTGCTTCAGGTGTCCTTTGAGGATTCTTTCGCAGTCGGTGCGAGGTCGTGTTTGGGCACCGCGCGGTAGCTGGTTCCATCTGGTCGGCTGTTGTGGCTTTCGCCCAGCCACGTCCCGGGCAGAACGCGCCCGTCCTCCGTGCGGGGGTCCACGATCACGGCGGGTAGTTGGCCGTACTGATTAATGTCGACACGAACTCGCGTCTGTGTCCCGTCGGGCAGATGCAGGCTGACGGCCATTGATGGCAGTTGTGGACTCCTTGCTGAACACGCAGTGAAACAACGCTAACCCTGGTCCGGCGATGAGCGTCATTCCCCGTTTGGTGAGCGTGGCGGGCTTCCTGTGAGATTGCGCTGGTCGAGGAGCACTTTCACAGGAATCTCCGGTCACTGCTGGCATACAGTTCGGTCGAAACGACTGTTCGTGGATGTTCCGGTTGGTTCGACCGGGCGGAAGAGGGTTACCGTGACGCACGCTGGGCCCTTGCGTGGGCGTGACCGGAATGCCGGTCAGCCGATCCGGCATGGACGGTTGGCGCCTCGGGGGCCGTGGCGGACGGTCACGAAGACCTTGGGCATCACCCTCGCGGTGCTCCTGGTTAGTGGGAGCTCCCTTGCGGCGATTGCCGCGTGGGATGTTGCCAGCAGCGTCAAGCCCGGTGTTCATTTGGCCCACCTTGATCAGACGCCCGGCGACACGGCGGCTCCTGCCCCGGCCGCGGACGTGAGCGCGATCACCGGCGGGGTAAACCTGCTATTGACGGGCACGGACACCCGGACCGGCCAGGGCGGGGCCTATGGGACGGCCGCAGAGCTCGCGGGTAGTTCTGGCGCGGGTAACAACGACGTGACCATGCTGCTGCACATTGCGCAGAATCATCAGAGCGTCAGTGTGATCAGTTTCCCCCGGGACCTGATGCTTGCCGTTCCCGCGTGTCCTCAGGCCGATGGCGGGACCGCGTCGCCTTCCAGCCGGGTGATGCTGAATACGACCCTATCTCGCGGTGGCCTGTCGTGCGTTGTGTTGACGATCGAGAAGCTCACCGGCGTCCAGATTCCCTACGCCGCGGAGATTAGCTTCGACGGGGTGACTGCCATGTCGAACGCTGTCGGCGGGGTCACCGTCTGCCTGGCCTCGGCGGTCAACGATCTGTACACGACGCCTCCGTTGCATTTGGCGGCGGGACAGCAAACCCTCGTCGGCGCCGACGCGCTCTCGTTCCTGCGGAGCAGGCACGGTATCGGTGATGGCAGTGACCTNTCGTCGGCGCCGACGCGCTCTCGTTCCTGCGGAGCAGGCACGGTATCGGTGATGGCAGTGACCTAGGGCGGATCAGTAACCAGCAACTCTTCATGGCTGCTCTGGCCCGGAAGGTCCAAAGCGGCGGCGTCCTCGGAAACCCGATCGCGTTGTTCTCCCTGGCCAAAGCGGCAACGGGCAACATGGTTCTCTCGGATACGCTGACGAATCCGACGACCTTGGTCCAGATCGCTCTCGCTATCAAGGACACAGGGCTGGCGAACATGGTCTTTGTCCAGTACCCCACCGTCACTGACCCGGCCGAGCCAGGACGGGTGATCGCCCAGTCCAGTGCCGCCACAGTCTTGAACACGGCTTTGGTCGCGGATAAACCATTGCAGCTCTCTGGGGCCCCAGGCCGGGCGGCCGTGCTCCCGAGTGGCGCCCCGGTGGCCCCTGTTCCCACGCCAGCCGCGACCGTGAAACCTAGTTCCACATCCACACCGGCTCCAACGCCGACGGCGACCCCCGGGGCCGCTCCCGCTGGGGCCAATGCCGTGCTCCCGTCCAGCGTCACCGGTCAGACCGCTGATCAGCAAACCTGTACGAAGGGCAACTAGATCCACAGCCAGGAGAACCGTACAACTCCCATCTCGAACCGCACCGATTAGCCCGTCACTCCGGGTGCACCGTGCGTTGGTAGCGACGTGCTTGCGGCGCTCCGGAGATGAGTGATCGCCTGCCGGGTTGCCCGATTCCTGCCCAACGTTGCTGAGGTCCAGGGGCATTGTGCAAGACTGGCCGGCGAACAAACGAGAGGGGCATCATGTGAACGACGCACACGTCAATGCGGACGAGAACGAGTCGCGTGGCCTGAGACGGCCGCCCGGGGATTGGACGAACACTCCGGGCCGTAAGTCCGGGTTCTGGTTGACGCTTGCCAGCATCTTGTTCGCAGTTGTGTTCCCGTTTGCCGCATTCATCGCCACGGTAGTGGGGCTCGGGCTCTCGGTCCGGGCTTACCGTTTAATCCCGGTAGGTGCTCCTGGTCGCGGTTTGACAGTGGCAACGATAGTGCTGGCAATAGCAACGATTATCGCGGTGGCGATGAGGGAACTGAGTTCAACACCATTCCTCACCTAGTCGCACGGAAACCTGCGCCAGTACAGCAAACGGGGCGTCGGCACTTCGAAGAGTCGTTTCACCGGTGACGACGTCGACGTGATTGGGGATCGCTTACACTCTCGACTGTGACTGAAACGTCGACGCCCAGGGTGAGGCACGAGCACCGCTGGCCGGTCCTGGCCGCAATCATCCTGAGCCTGGTTCTGTATCTGCTCATTCCCGAGAAGGTGCAGATTCTGCCACGGTGGGTGATTCCGTTGTTGGGTTTGCTTCTGCTGATCCCGTTGACGATCTTCAACCNGTGATTCCGTTGTTGGGTTTGCTTCTGCTGATCCCGTTGACGATCTTCAACCCACGCCGACTATCGCGGGAGACCACATGGTCCCGGTGGTTATCCATTGGGCTCGCCTCATTGCTGACCCTGGCCAATCAAGTCACCGTTGTCTTCACGGTCCGACAGCTTCTCTATGGGGGAGTGAACGGTCCGGATGTCCTCCTCACCGCGCTGCAGGTCTGGGTTACGAACGTGATTGCATTCTCGTTGGTGTATTGGGAGCTGGACCGGTCAGGTCCAGTTGCGCGTCGCGACGCAGCCCAGTGGGCGACGGCGACTGTGGACTTCCGTTTCCCACAACATGACGGGGCGCCAGGGGGCGAGAACTGGCGGCCAAGCTACTTGGACTACGCCTACATCTCGTTGACAAACATGATGGCGTTCAGCCCCACGGACGTTATGCCACTCACGCACCGAGCAAAAATGCTGATGGCGTACCAGGCACTGACCGGCTTCATTCTGCTCGCCCTGGTCATTTCCCGCGCGGTGAACATCCTCAACTGACCCCGGAAGCCACTAACTCGAGCAAATAGGGCCAGACACGCACCGCAAAATCGAACGGGTCCCGGAGACCATCCAGGAGTTTCTGACGGGTCTCGCAAACGCAGCATCGCGATACCGGAGTGCCCCATCCACTGTTTCAAGGCCTGGGGACGATCGAGCGGTTGAAGTTTGGAGCGTTTGAAGTAGTGCCTTTGTCCGCGGACGGGGCTTGGTGAGGACCAGTGATGCCAGCGGCATGATCCGAGAAGGTTCTGTCGCGTTGCCCACCCGAGGATTTGGGACTAGTGCTCAGTACCAACCCCAATAGGGTACCAACGCTTGCGAAATTTGAACTCTCGACGAAGCGGTCGTAAGACCCAATAGGTAGGTGCCCTCAGAGCCGGAGATGCTACGTCGGGTCGGAGTGATGGGATCCGCCTCCTCTCAGGTGTCCACTGATCAGGGCTGGCCGGATAGCGGCGTGCGGGACTATGGCTGCGGTGATGCGTTCGGAAATCCGAGGCGTGGGGCGAGAACATCGAACGCCTTCGTGAGTCCTCCGAGGAGCGCTCCGACGCTGTGGCCTTCGCCGGGAACTTCGTAGTAGCTGGTCACCATGCCGGCATCCAGGGCCACGGCACTCAACGCCTTCTGGGGTGGACCGATCACGGAGTCATCCGCCCCGACGGTGAACACGGCCTCGGTATCGGGGTAGTGCGTGGACGACATCACGGTCGCTGGTTTTGTCGCGTCGTAGGCGGCTTGGTCTCCGCCGAAGACGTCGGCGAGAACCGTGGGCTCAGATTCCGTGCCTGCGAAGGTCGTCCCGGACGCGCTGATCACGTTTCCCCAGACGTCCGGGAACTTGGTAGCAAGGGAAATGGCGCATTGGCCACCGTTTGAGAACCCCGCAATTGTCCAATCGACGCGATCAGTTTCAATGTGCAGGTTCGCGCGTGCCCAGTTGACGACATCCTGCTCAATGTAGGTCTGCACATTCCCGTGCGCCGGAGTGTCCAGGCAGAGTGAATCGACACTCGGATCACCGAGTTGGTCCGCAACCACGACAATGGGGGCCTGACCGTCATGGGTGAGGGCGAACGTGTCGAGGACTGAAGCGATGTAGGACGCGTCCGGGTTCCCGGGTTGGCCCATCATCATGAGCACGAAGGGGAGTGCCGGAACGTCGGTGGCCACGGCGGCCGGAGGGAGGTATACCTCGGCATCCCTGGCGGTGAAATTGGATGCGGTTGCCGGAATATGCACCGTCTCAATAGTGCCCGTGATGGCGAGGGCCGACGCCGGCCGGGGCGTGTCCGATGGGGACTGAGAGGTCTGACTGGCAGCGGAAGCCGGGTGGACGACAAGGAACCCGCCTGCGGCTCCCAGGACGAGGAGAGTGACACCCGCGATGAGGGTCTTGCTGCGCCCTGAATTCATTCTCACAGGTTGTGTCTCGGTTCTATCAGTTGACTACGGAACGCCCAGGCATCGACCGCTGGTCGATTCCAGTCGGAGGGCGATCGAGTCGGGGCCGAACGAGAATGCAGGGCTTCCGATGCGGGCGCTGCATCCGTAGAACGCGGAAGGGCAAGTTATTGTGAACCGGCAGCGCGACGGCAGAAGTGGCCGGCGCGCTGCCGGGCCGGTGCTATTTGAGTGCGGAGCGGATGGTCTTGGCGTCGGTCCGTGCCTGTTTGAGTGCTGCGCGCGCGGTGGTCGCAGATGCCTTGAAGGGTTTCATGACGTCGTGGTTACCATCGTACTGTTCGGGTGTGGCGGCGAGTGAACCGGCGGCCAGTCCGGCCACAGCGCTGCCGGCGTTACCGATCTGGGCAGTCATGTCTGTCAGGCTGGCCTGCAACGCCGCGGTGGACTTAGAGGAGTCCTTTCCTGATAGCAGGCCCGAGAGCCGGGTCTGTTCGGCGGTGAGCTGCGCTGCCGTCTTCGAGGTGACAGTGTTTGCAAGTGCCGTGTACGCGGCTTGGGGAAGGGAGACCGAGTAGACGCGGTAGGTGGTGAAGATGGTGGCGTAGTCGGTTTTGGCCTGTGCCAGGTCGGTGTCAGCAGCGATTTTCGTCGCGAGGGTGTTCATGCCGGCGAGGTCGTTGTTGAGGTTGCCCAGGAGGGCAGTCTTGTCGGGGCCACTGAGAAAGGTGTTGGCGGTGATCTTTGTGATCGCGGTGTTCAAGGACGTGATCCGTTTCGCGGTCGCGGTGGCGGCTGATTCCTGCACGTTGGTGAGCGTGGGTGGCGTTTTCGTGGGCGTTGCCGTGGAGGTGGGCGACGGGCTGGGTGTCGCGTCGGCGAATGCGGGTGCGCTGCCTAGGGCAGCGAATGCGGTGATGGCAACGACACCAAGGATGCTGGATCGTGTAATAGGTCGGTTCATGGAATGGACTCCCAATTCGGTCATGGATGTCGAAGAGAATCCGACGTGGTCCACACTGCCCGCGTCCTGTTCGAGAAGTGTGAGATCAATGTTCGGGTTCGGTAAGG
>NZ_SOFK01000016.1:0-180374 GCF_004402675.1 Cryobacterium sp. MDB2-A-1
GGCGGGCCGAAGCCGGGGGCACCGGCGGGCGCGCCACCGGGGCGCTGGAAGGCGGGACGTGCTCCGCCGGCTCCGGCGCCGCCCGGACGCTGGAACGCGCCGGGACGCTGGCCGAAACCGGTCGGGCGCGGAGCCTGGCCGGGTCCGCCCGGACGCGGTGCGCCGGGGCGGGGTGCGGCGGGACGGGGGATGTTGCTCGGGGCCGTCGAGGACGGCGGGCGCTGGCCCATGCCCTGTGCGCTCGCGAACGGGTTGTTGCCCGGACGCGGCGTGGGGGTCTTGCCCATGCCCTGGTTGCTGGCGAAGGGGTTGTTGCCCGGACGTGCCGACGGCGGGCGCGGAACGCTCGCGCCGGGCTTGGCGCCCGTGGACGGACCACGGTCGGACTTGGCCGCCGGGGTGGCCGTCTTCGGGGCGGTCGGGTCTGCTGCGGCAGCCTGTTCGGCAGCCTTCTCGATGCTCGCGGACTTCTCAGCGGCTGCGGCCTTTTCGACGGCGACCGTCTGGCGCTCTGCGACGGTGAGGGGCGCGACGGGATGCGGTGCGGCATCCGCTGCGGGGGCTTCGACGGGCGCGGCAGGAGCCGCACTCGGGCGTGCACCCGGCTTGACCGCGAGGCGGGCCGGTGAGGGCCGCGCGCCGGGCTTGACGCCTGTGGGGGTACCCGGCGTTGCGCCGGCACCCGGGGTGGTTGACGGGGCGGTGGTTCCGGCGCCGGAAGCGGCGTCGGCCAGCAGAGCCGCTCGCAGACGACGGGCTACCGGGGGTTCAACACTGCTGGACGGGCCCTTGACGAACTCGCCCATCTCTTTCAGTTTCGCAAGGGCTACCTTGCTGTCGACATTGAGCTCGCTAGCGATCTCATGTACGCGTGGTTTCGCAGCCACAATTCTCCAATTCCGGGTCTGCACCCGGAAAGGGGCAGACCGTTAGTAACGGACGGGTCTCATTTCGAGCCGCTCATTAGTTGTCCATTAGCCAGTTCAGCCTGTTCTCTAGTTGTTTCGCGTCCAGAGGACTGGTCACGCGAAGGGCACGCCCGAAAGCGCGTCGCCGCAGTGCGTCTTGGAAGCATTCGATGCTGGGATGCAGCCACGCGCCTCGACCGGGCAGAGTGGCGGTTTGATCCACCACGAGTTCCGAGTCTCGGGCTACGAACCTCTGTAAAGAGGCACGCGGAGCGCGCGAACGGCATCCAATGCACGTTCTAACGGGTTCCATCGTACCCCCTATTCCGTGTCCTCCAGGATGCTGTCCGGCTGGATGTCGATTTTGGCACCCGTCAGCTTGGCGGCCAGACGGGCATTCTGGCCCTCCTTGCCGATCGCGAGCGAGAGCTGGTAGTCGGGAACGAGGGCGCGAACGGCCTTGATCGACTGGTCGATCACGTAGGCGCTCGTCACCTTAGCCGGCGACAGGGCGCTCGCGACGAACGTCGCGAGGTCCGGCGAGTAGTCGACGATGTCGATCTTCTCGTTGTTGAGCTCAGCCGTCACGGCCCGGACGCGCTGGCCCAGTTCGCCGATGCAGGCGCCCTTGGCGTTGACGCCGGGCTCGGTCGCGCGCACGGCCATCTTGGTGCGGTGGCCGGCCTCGCGGGCGAGGGAAACGATCTCGACGACACCGCTCGCGATCTCGGGGACCTCGAGGGCGAACAGGCGCCGGACGAGGGACGGGTGGGTGCGCGACACGGTGATCTGCGGCCCCTTGAGGCCCTTGCCGACGGCCGTGACGTAGACCCGGATCCGGGCTCCGTGCACGTAGGTCTCGCCGGGGACCTGTTCTTCCGGCGGAAGGATCGCTTCGATCGTGCCGAGGTCGACGTGGATCATCCGCGGGTTCGGGCCCTGCTGGATGACGCCGGCGACGATCTCGCCCTCGCGTCCCTTGAATTCTCCGAGCACCGCGTCATCGGCCAGGTCGCGGAGACGCTGGTTGATGACCTGCTTCGCGGCGAAGGCCGCGATCCGGCCGAAGTCGGTCGGGTTGTTGATCGCTTCGCCGATGACGTTGCCGTCGTCGTCGAGCTCTGGTACAAAAATGTCGACATGGCCGGACTTGCGGTCGAGGACGACACGCGCTTCCGGCTCTTCTTCGACGGCCTGCTTCGTTGTCTCACCCTGGTGGGTGTGCTTGACGTATGCCGTCAAGATCGCCTGCTCGATGATCTGCACGAGTTCCTCGAAGGGAATCTCTTTCTCGCGCTCCAACTGCCGCAACACGCTGAGGTCGATGTCCATGGCCGGCCTCCTCTATTCAGATTCTGCCGCCGCGAAACTGCGCAGCGGGCTGGTATCTACGGTACCCGACGGAACAGGCGCCCGTCACCCCGAAGGGGACGGGCGCCTGTTCCAGACGGACTTTCTGGGCGGTTCTCAGGCGAAGTGCGCCCCGAGGTTGTCCACAGCGCACTGGATGCGCTCTCCCGAGCTGCGGTCCCAGAGCTCGACGATGCCGTCGACGGCTCCGCGTCCGACGATCACGATCTGCGGGACCCCGATCAGTTCGGCGTCGCCGAACTTGACGCCGGGCGAGACCTTGCGGCGGTCGTCGTAAATGACCTCCCGCCCGGTCGCCTCGAGGGTCGCGGCCACCGCGGCCGCGGTCTCGAAGACGATCTCGTCGCGCCCTGCCGCGATCACGTGCACGTCGAACGGGGCGACCGACACCGGCCAGATCAGGCCCTTCGGATCGTTGTTGAGCTCCGCGAGGAGCGCGAGGATGCGGGTGACCCCGATCCCGTACGAGCCCATCGTGACCGTGACGAGCTTTCCGTTCTCGTCGAGAACCTTGAGTCCGAGCGCTTCGGCGTACTTCCGGCCGAGCTGGAAGACGTGGCCGATCTCGACGCCGCGGGCGAGCTCGACAGGGCCGGAGCCGTCGGGCGCCGGGTCGCCGGCGCGAACGTTCGCGACCTCCGCGGTTCCGTCGGCGGCGAAGTCGCGCCCGGCGACGAGGCCGAAGACGTGGCGACCGTTCTCGTTCGCTCCGGTGATCCACGCGGTGCCGTCGACGACGCGGGGGTCGACGAGATAACGGATGCCGGTGGCCGATTTCTCGCCGAGCACGGCACCGGCCAGGGCCCACGGTCCGATGTAGCCCGTGACGAGACCCGGGTGCTTGGCGAGGTCGCCTGCGTTCGCCGCTTCGACCTCTGCGGGGGCGAAGGCGACCTCGGCGCGCTTGAGGTCGACGTCGCGGTCGCCCGGAACGCCGACGATGACGAGGTCGCGGGTGCCGTCGAGGTTGGTCAGGGCGAGCACGATGTTCTTGAGGGTGTCCGCTGCGGTCCACTCCCTGCCGTCGGTGCGCGGGTGGTTCGCGTTCGCGCTGTCGACGAGGGTCTGGATGGTCGGGGTGTCCGGGGTGTCGTGCACCTCGGCGGCCGGAAGCGCCGTCCAGTCGATGACGGGAGGGACCAGGGTCGTGAATGCCTCGACGTTGGCGGCGTACCCGCCCGCCGAACGCACGAAGGTGTCTTCGCCGATGGGGGTGGGGTGCAGGAACTCTTCGCTCCGGGATCCGCCCATCGCACCGGCATCCGCCTTGACGATGACGTACTCGAGGCCGAGACGGGTGAAGATGCGCTCGTAGGCGTCGCGCTGGGCCTGGTAGCTCAGGTCGAGGCCGGCGTCGGTGTAATCGAAGGAGTACGCGTCCTTCATCGTGAACTCGCGGCCGCGGAGGAGGCCGGCGCGGGGACGGGCCTCGTCGCGGTACTTGTCCTGGATCTGGTAGATCGACAGGGGCAGGTCCTTGTAGCTGTTGTAGAGGTCCTTGACGAGCAGCGTGAAGACCTCCTCGTGGGTCGGCGCGAGCAGGAGGTCGCTGCCCTTGCGGTCCTGGAGGCGGAAGAGGCCCTCGCCGTACTCGTCCCAGCGGCCGGTGACCTCGTAGGGTTCGCGCGGGAGCAGGGCGGGGAAGTGCACCTCGAAGGCACCGGCCTCGGCCATCTCCTCGCGGACGATGGTCTCGATCTTGTTCTTGACGCGGAGGCCGATCGGGAGCCAGGCGAAGATGCCGGGGGCCTGGCGGCGGATGTAACCGGCCCGGACGAGGAGTCGGTGACTGGTGACCTCGGCATCCGAGGGGTCTTCGCGAAGGGTACGGAGGAAATAAGACGACAGACGTGTAGGCACCCCCCTACTTTACGGCGCGCGCCGGACACGACTGTTGCCGTTGCGGACAACCGTGGCCGGCAGAGCAGGCTCAGTTGTCCGCAACGGCAACAGTTTCCGCGGGAATGCGGCGGTTGCGGCGGGTCGCGCTACCGCGAGATGGTGACCACGGGGGCGCCGAGGGAGTCCTCGGACGGCGGCATCTCTGCGGCGAGGCGGTTGGCCTCCTCGATCAGGGTCGCGACGATCTCGGACTCCGGCACGGTCTTGATGACCTCGCCGCGCACGAAGATCTGGCCCTTGCCGTTGCCGGATGCGACGCCGAGGTCGGCGTCGCGGGCCTCGCCCGGTCCGTTGACGACGCAGCCCATCACGGCGACGCGCAAAGGAACGGTCATGCCCTCGAGGCCGTCGGTGACGTCGTTCGCGAGCTTGTAGACATCCACCTGGGCGCGGCCGCAACTCGGGCAGGAGACGATCTCGAGCTTGCGTTCGCGGAGGTTGAGCGACTGGAGGATCTGCAGGCCGACCTTGACCTCTTCGGCGGGAGGGGCGCTGAGCGACACGCGGATGGTGTCGCCGATGCCCTCGCCGAGCAGGATGCCGAAGGCCGTCGCGCTCTTGATGGTGCCCTGGAAGGAGGGGCCGGCCTCGGTGACACCCAGGTGCAGGGGCCAGTCGCCGCGCTCGGCGAGGAGGCGGTACGCCTTGACCATGATCACGGGGTCGTTGTGCTTGACCGAGATCTTGAAGTCGTGGAAGTCGTGTTCCTCGAAGAGGCTCGCCTCCCAGACGGCGCTCTCGACGAGCGCCTCGGGGGTGGCCTTGCCGTACTTCTGCATGATGCTCGGCTCGAGGGAGCCCGCGTTGACGCCGATCCGGATCGAGACGCCGGCGGCCTTGGCCGCCGCCGCGATCTTGCCGACCTGGTCGTCGAACTTGCGAATGTTGCCCGGGTTGACCCGCACGCCGGCGCAGCCCGCGTCGATCGCCGCGAACACGTAACTCGGCTGGAAGTGGATGTCCGCGATCACGGGGATCTGGCTCTTCTTCGCGATGATCGGCAGGGCCTCTGCGTCGTCACGGCTCGGGACGGCGACACGCACGATATCGCATCCGCTCGCCGTGAGTTCGGCGATCTGCTGCAGGGTGCCGTTGATGTTGGTGGTCGGGGTCGTCGTCATCGACTGGACGCTCACACGGGCGTCACCGCCGACGAGGACCTTGCCGACCTTGATCTGCCGGCTCTTGCGCCGGGGAGCGAGGATTTCAGGTACTTTGGGCATTCCCAAATTGATTGCAGCCACGCGAATATCTTAGGTGCCCTGACTGGGCGGATGCCCGGCCCAGGCGATTTCCGCACCGGGCCGGCCGTTGCGCGCCGGCTCCGCCGCTACGCGACAGGCGTGCCTGCAGCAAAGCGGCGCGAGTGGCGCGCTCGCCCGGAGGAGCCGGGAACCGGTCGCGCCGCTACTGGGGCGGGAGTGGGGCGCCGGGAGTGGGGTCCGCGCGGTTGGCGCGGAGCACCTCGAGGCGGGCCCGATACTCGACCTCGTCGATGTCGCCCTGGGCGAAGCGCTCGGCGAGGGTCTTCTCGGCGCTGCGGGTGCCGTCGGCCTGCCCGGCCTGGGCCGCCTGCCACGCCTGCCAGCCGGGGTGGCCGGAGAATCCGGGTCCGCCGTGACGACGCCAGCGCCTGCCGAGGATCGCGAACAGGGCGACCACGAGGAGCAGGCCGAAGAAGGGGATCAGGAAGAACAACCAGACCGGCCCGCCGCCCCAGCCGGGGCCGTAGCCCATATGGGTGGCGAACCCGGTGAGAACCGCTGTCGAAAGCATGGTGAGTCCAATCTGTGTGAGGACCCCCTGCGGGGCCTCGGTGGGGAAGAACCGATGATCCGATTCTTTCCGGCCCCGCTCGCCGGGGCATCGGCCCGGAGGAGGCACTTGGACTACTCCCCGGGGTGCAGGTCACCAGCCGTCGCTGACGAGGCCCGTCTCGTAGGCAAGGATCACGAGTTGCACACGGTCGCGCGCGGCGAGCTTCGACATGATCCGCGACACGTGCGTCTTCGCGGTGAGCGGGCTCAGGAACAGCCGAACGCCGATTTCGGTGTTCGTGAGCCCCCGGCCGACGAGCGCGAGCACCTCGCGCTCCCGGTCCGTGAGCACGGCCAGCGCCGCCGGATCGCTCGGGCGCCGCAGCCCGGTCTCGAGCCGGGTGAGCAGTCGCCGGGTCACGCCGGGCGAAAGCAGCGCGTCCCCCGCCGCCGCGACGCGCACGGCCCGGATCAGTTCGGTCGGTTCGGTGTCCTTGACGAGGAAGCCGCTCGCGCCCGCCCGGATCGCCTGGACGACGTACTCGTCAAGCTCGAAGGTCGTCACGATCACGATGTGCGTTCCCCCGAGCTCGGGGTTGCCGACGATCTGCTCTGTCGCCCAGAGGCCGTCGCCGCCGGGCATCCGGACGTCCATCAGCACGACGTCTGGCCGGAGCCGGGTGACCTGCTCGACGGCTTCCGTCCCCGTCGCGGCGTCTGCGACGACCTCGAGATCCGGTTCGGACTCGAGCAGCGAACGGAAGCCGGCCCGGATCAGCTGCTGGTCGTCTGCGATCACGACGCGGATCACCGGCTCCTCCGCAGGGGCAGGCGCGCCTCGACGAGGAACCCGCCCGGCGAGGGTCGTTCGACCCGCAGGCTCCCGCCGAGGAGTTCCGCACGTTCGCGCATACCGAGCAGGCCGCCGCCGGGAACGATGGCCGGGTCGAGCGGCTCTGTCGAGCCCTCGTCGGTCACGGTGAGCACGGCGTCACCGTCGTCGAGCTCGAGCCGGACGGTCGCGGAGAGCGTCTGCGAGTGCCGCAGCACGTTGGTGAGTGCCTCCTGGCAGATCCGGTAGAGCGCGAGCTGGGTGGCGGCGGTCGTGGCCTCCGTCACGGGCGCCAGTTGCCCGACCAGCCAGACGTGCAGCCCCTGGGCGCTGTACGAGTCGATCAGGGCGGGAAGCCGGGACAGGTCGGGCTCGGGGGTGAGCGGCACGGCTCCCCCGGCACGCTCACCGGTCTCCCCCTCGGCGTCCGCGCGCAGGATGCCGAGCACCGTGCGCACCTCGTCGAGCGCGTTCTTGCTCGTGAGCTTGATGTTCGCGAGGGCCTCTGCCGCCTTGGCGGGCTGGCTGTCGATGAGGTGCAGCCCGACTCCGGCCTGCACGTTGATCAGGGACAGCGAATGTGCGAGCACGTCGTGGAGTTCGCGCGCGATGCGCACCCGCTCGCGCTGTTCCGCGGACTGGCGGCGGGCATCCGCTCGGCGGCGCAGCTCGCGCATCTGCTCGCGCCGGGTGCGTACCGTCTCTCCGATCGCGCAGAGCACGGCGAGGGCGACGGTCGTGAGCGCGACACGGGCGGGCTGAAGCGGCACTCCGAGCGTCCCGGCGAGCGCGATCGTCGCCGTCCAGGCCAGGGCGACGGATGCGTAGACCCAGACCCGCGCGCCGCGCGCGATCCCGAGCACGATCGCGAAACCCAGGGCGACGTAGGGCAGGCCGACGTCCGGGCGGAGCAGGATGAGCGCGCCGGCCGCCGCAGCGCACACGGCTGCGACAGGGCCAGGGAAACGGCGTGCGCCGAGGAGGGCGATCGGGCCGATCAGGGCGAGGGCGACCGCGAGGAACCAGCCGGGCCGGGGCGCGCCGAGCTCACCACCGAGGTCGTGGCCGGCATGGCCGAAGTCGCGGCCGTAGCGGGCGAGCAGCACGGTGGCGGGCACCTGGACCAGGAACGAGAAGATCGCGGGGAAGAGCACGCGGCCCGCGCGGGGCATCCGGCTGCCTGGGCCGCCGGGAAGAGAGCGCTCATGGTCGAACCACGGCGCGTCGGTATCCCAGTGTGGCGGCATATTCCGATGCTACGTGCCGGAACGACCCGCGGCATCCGCCCCCGGGAGTACGTGCCCGTGCGCGTTCAGGCCCTGGGCGGCCCCTGTGTGTGACCGTTCCGGTCGGGAGTGACCCGCGGAAAGGTCACTCTCGACCGGAAAGGTGCCGGGCTCAGCCGAAGAGGTTGATCGGCTTGACGATGTCGGCGTAGATGAGCAGGAGGCTCATGCCGCCGAGCAGGATGACGACCGCGAAGGTGAGCGGCATCAGCCTGGCCATGTCGACGGGGCCGGGATCCTTGCGCTTGAAGAGCTTCGCGACCCGGCGGCGCAGGCCCTCCCAGAGTGCGCCGGCGACGTGGCCTCCGTCGAGCGGCATCAGCGGGATCAGGTTGAACACGAAGAGGGCAACGTTGAGGGAGGCGAGCAGGCCGATCAGGCTCGCGGCCTTGCTCTCGACGGGGATGGTGTTGATGCTCGCGATCTCGCCGGCGACGCGGCCGACCCCGACGACGCTGATCGGACCGTTCGGGTCGCGCTCGCCGGGACCGAACGCGGCGTTGACGATGTCGACCATCCGCTGCGGGAGGTTCAGGATCATGTGCACGACGGCGCCGACGTTGTCGCCGACGGCGGGCAGCACGGCCGTGGCGGGCTGCTGGACGAGTTCGCCTGCCGGGCCGATGCCGACGAAGCCGACTTCCTGCGTGATGGCCTTACCGTCGGCATCCGTGGTGACCTTCCCCGCGGCGTCGAGAACGTACCGTTCGGTCAGTTTGGGGGTGATCGTGAGAGTCACGTCGGTTCCGGCGCGGTCGACGACGACGGCGAGCGGGGTGCCGGGCGAGCTGCGGATGATCCCGGTCGACTGGTCCCAGCTCGTGATCGCGGTGCCACCGATGCTCACGAGGCGATCGCCGGGCTGCAGGCCCGCCGCCGCGCCCTGGGACTTCTCGTCGGTCGCGGCACAGGTCGTCTGGGTGCTCGTCGCGGGGAGCACGCACGCGGACACACTGCCGACCGTTGTGCTCGCCTGCGCGGTGCCGAAGCCCATCAGGAGGACCGCGAAGAGCACGACCGCGATCAGCAGGTTCATGGTGGGCCCGCCGAGCATGATGATGATGCGCTTCCACACCGCCAGGCGGTAGAAGGCGCGGTGTTCCTCGCCGGCGCCGATCGTGTCGGCGCTCGACTGCCGGGCATCTTCGACAAGGCTCGTCAGGGCCCCCGGCTTCTTTGCGCTCGGGTCCTGGGCTGTCGGGTCCTGGGCAGGAGCGCCTTCCTGCACAAGCTGGTTGAAGAAGCCCGTGCTGTTCGGGTGCGGCTTCTCCCCGGGTTTCGCGGGCGGGAACATGCCGATCATCGAGATATAGCCACCGAGGGGAATGGCCTTCACGCCGTATTCCGTCTCGCCCTTGCGGCGCGACCAGAGCGTGGGGCCGAAGCCGATCATGTACTGGGTGACCTTGACGCCGAACGCCTTCGCCGGCAGCAGGTGGCCGATTTCGTGCAGGCCGATGGACAGGGCGAGTCCGACGACGACGATCACGACGCCCAATATGTACAGCAGCACGGTTTCCACAGTCGTAGATTACCCACCCGAAGCTGACAGGCCGCTGGCGGTTCGCTATGCGGGGTGTGGTTTGCTTGGGGGGTACCGAACCCGAATGGAGTTTCCCCTGCCTTCGCTTTCCTCCGGCGGTCCCCGCCCCGTTGACGGCCTCATCGGCGTCAGCCTCGCTGACCGCTTCCGGATCGACCGCCTGATCGGCGTCGGCGGGATGGCCGTCGTCTATGAGGCGACCGACCTCGCCCTCGGACGCACCGTCGCGGTCAAGCTCTTCCGGCTCGACACGACGGACGACGCGGGTTCGGAACGGCAGAGCGGCGAAGTCGCCGTGCTGGCGAGCCTCAACCACTTCGCCCTCGTCACGCTCTTCGACGCAGGCACCGCGGTCGTCGACGGGACCGCGCGCACCTTCATCGTGATGGAGCTCGTCGACGGAACCGACCTCCGAACGAGGATCGCCGCCGGCCCGATGCCGCGCTCGGAGGTCGCAACGCTCGGCGCAGACCTCGCCGAAGCGCTGCACTACGTGCACGAACGCGGGATCATCCACCGCGACATCAAGCCGGCGAACGTGCTGCTCGCCGCCTCCGGGTTCCCCGGACGCGCGTCGCACGCCAAGCTCGCCGACTTCGGCATCGCCCGCCTCGTCGACGCGACCCGCCTCACGGCGACCGGCACCTTCCTCGGCACGGCCGGCTATCTCAGCCCCGAACAGGCGCTCGGCACGACGATCGGAGCGCCGAGCGACGTCTACTCGCTCGGTCTCGTGCTGCTCGAATGCCTCACCGGCGAGCGGGCATACCCGGGAACGGCGATCGAGTCCGCGATGGCGCGGTTGCAGCGCGACCCGGAGATCTCCCCGACCTTCGGTCGGGCCTGGGCAGACGTGCTCGGCGGCATGACCCGCCGCGAACCGGACGAGCGGCTCAGACCGGCGGATGCCGCGGTGCGGCTGCGACTGCTGGCGCAGTCCGAGGCGGCGGCGGAAACCATCGCGGGAACGACGGAGGCGACAGTGTCACCCGATGCCGGCGCGACGACGGAGGCGTACACCCCGGCGAGCGTCCTCCCGGCGGCGGATGCCCCGACGCAGGCGCTGGACCCGACGGCGGCCTATGCGGCGACACGCGCCTTCGCGCCGGCGGATACCCCGACCCGGGTCCTTCCCGGCGAGTCCACCGTCTTCGCCAGTGCCGGGTTCACTGCCGAGACGGTTTCCTTCGGTGCTGGGGAGCCACGACAGGCGGCCGGGGCGCCGGCCGCATCCGCTCGCCCACCCCGGTCGACGGCCTGGCCTCGCGTGCTCACAGGCAGGACCGGTCTCGCCGTGCTCGCCGTCGCTGCGGTCGCCCTGATCACGATCGTCGTGCTCGGCTTCACGCTGCGCCCCGCTGCGCAGGCGGATGCCCCGGCCGGTCCGTCCACGAGCACCACGGCATACCCCGACGTCGCCGGAACCCTCGGCGACCACCTGCGACAGCTCCAGGAAAGCGTGGCACCGTGAGCATCGGCATGCGCACCAGGACCGGCACCGGCGCCAACGGCATCCGCGGCCGCCTCGTCGCGCTCGTGGGCGGCGCACTGCTCGTGGCCGCCGCCCTCACGGGGTGCGCCTCCGACAGCTCCCCCGTTCAGCCGTCGACGGCGACCCAGTTGCAGTCCGGCGTGCTCTCGGTGACGGAGGCCGCTGCGGCAGGCGACTACCCGGGCGCCTCTGCCGCCCTCGACGCCGTGCAGGCCGACCTGCTCACGGCGGCCGCGACCGGCCAGGTCACGGGGACCCGCGCGACAGAGATCCAGGCTGCGATCGACAGTGTGACCGCAGACCTCGCCGCGCTCGAGGAGGCGGCCAGGCTCAGTTCCGCTCCTCCGTCCGCCGTCCCGGTCCCGGCTCCTTCCGTTGACAGCGGCAACGACAAGGGCAACGGTAAGAAGGACAAGTGCAATCCGAAAAAGGACAACTGCGACGGGTGACCCTCGTCATGGGCCGGAAGGACATATGACTCACCATCTTGTAGTCGGGGCCGGCCTGATCGGCCGTCCCGTCGCCGAACGGCTCGCGGCGCGCGGGGACACCGTCACGATCGCGACGCGCTCAGGCTCAGCAGCGGCCGGCGCGACCCCGCTGGTACTCGACGCGAGCGACCCGGACGCTTTCTCCGCCGCGGCGGCAGGGGCCTCGACGATCTTCCTCTGCACGAACCCGCCATACACGGACTGGGCCGCGCAGTGGCCGCCGATCATCGGCGCGGCGATCACAGCCGCCGCGGCGAGTGGCGCCTCCCTCGTTGTGATGGGGAACCTCTACCCCTACGGCACACCGCGCGGCGCGATGACCGAGCACACGCCGGAGACTACGACCGAGCGCAAGGGCCTGGTTCGCAGGGAGGGGTGGCGCCGGGTGCGTGCGGCGCACGAGGCCGGGCAGATCCGGGCGGTCGAGGTGCGCGCGAGCGACTACTTCGGGCCGGGAGCGACCGGTACCGCGCACCTCGGCACGGACTTCTTCACCGCGATCCTGGCTTCGAAGACCGCGCGCGTCGTGGGCAGGCCCGAGCTCCCGCACAGCTGGAGCTACCTGCCCGACATCGTTTCGACCCTGATCGCCGCCGCGGACTACGCCGGGGACTGGGGCCGGATCTGGCACGTGCCGAGTGCGTCGGCCAGCCGCGTGGAGATCGCGGCCGAGCTGAACGAACGCTACGACTGCGCGGGCTCGGTCTCCGGCTACCCACAGTGGGTGCTGCGCAGCATCGGCCTGGCCAACCCCCTGATGCGTGAGGTCTACGCCTCGAGCTACCAGTTCACGTCGCCGTTCATCATCGACTCTGCGGAGACCGAACGCGAGCTCGGCGTCGTCGCCACCCCGTGGCTCGACGCGCTCACCACGACGGCGGACAGCTACCGCGCCTGACCCCGGGCCGCCGGGGGTTATGCAGATCGGGCGAGGAGCTTGTCTGCGGCGGCGCGCGCCCAGGTCTCTGCTGCCGCGAGGGACTCCCGGGTGAGCGGGCCGTCCTGCTCGTGGGTCTCGACGACCCGCTGGATGGTGTCCACGATGTCGAGGAATCCGATCCTGCCGGCGTGGAACGCGGCGACGGCCTGCTCATTGGCCGCGTTGAACACGGCCGGGTATGTGCCACCGGCACGGCCGACCTGCTTCGCGAGCGCGACGGCCGGGAACGCAACGGTGTCGAGCGGTTCGAAGGTCCAGGTCTGCGGCTTCGTCCAATCGAGGGGAACACCGACGGCGGCGACCCGGTTCGGCCAGTCGAGGCCGAGCGAGATCGGCAGGCGCATGTCGGGCGGCGAGGCCTGGGCGATCGTCGAGCCGTCGATGAACTCGACCATCGAGTGCACGATCGACTGCGGGTGCACGGCGACGTCAATGTCTTCGTAGGCGACATCGAAAAGCAGGTGAGCCTCGATGATCTCGAGGCCCTTGTTCACGAGGGTCGACGAGTTCGTCGTGACGACGAGCCCCATGTCCCAGGTCGGGTGCGCGAGCGCCTGGGCGGGGGTGACGGCCCGCATCTCCTCGCGGGTGCGGCCCCGGAACGGGCCACCTGATGCCGTCAGCACGAGCCGGGACACCTCACGTGCCGTCCCCGAGCGCAACGCCTGCGCGATCGCGGAATGCTCAGAGTCGACCGGCACGATCTGCCCGGGTGCGGCGAGCGCCGTGACGAGGTCGCCGCCCACGATGAGGGATTCCTTGTTCGCGAGGGCGAGGGTGCGCCCGGCCCTGAGCGCCGCGAGGGTCGGACCGAGCCCCACGGAGCCCGTGATGCCGTTGAGCACGACGTCGGCGTCGACATCCGTCACGAGCTGTTCGGATTCGTCGGCGCCGAGCGCGGTGTCGTCGACCTGGAATTCCTCGGCCTGTTGCGCGAGCATCTCCCGGTTGGCGCCTGCCGAGAGTCCGACCACTTCGAACCGGGTGGGATTCGCCCGGATCACATCGAGGGCCTGGGTTCCGATCGAGCCGGTGGACCCGAGAATTACTACTCGTCTGCGCATTCCCTCATGCTAGCTTTCGTGGTACCGGGTGTCACGGCGGTAGGGTCGAGCAGTGACCGGAGCCAAGGACGAACCCCAGGAACCCCTTATCCAGGAGCCCGACGAGGTCGCGGAGACCGCCTCGGATCTCCCCAGGACCCGTCGTCCCGGATTCGTCTACTACCTGAGTTACGGCGTCATGGCGCCGATCGCCCGGATCATCTTCCGGCCCGTCATCACGGGGACCGAGAACATCCCCCGCTCCGGCCGGGTCATCATCGCGAGCAACCACCTCTCCTTCATCGACAGCATGGTCATCCCGCTCGTGACGCCGCGTCGGGTGCAGTACCTTGCGAAGTCGACGTACTTCACCGGGACGGGAATCAAGGGCTATCTCACCCGAACCTGGTTCGAGTCAATCGGTGCTGTCGGGATCGAACGCGGCGCGGGCCAGGCCGCACAGGACGCGCTCGACGCGGGCCGCAGCATCCTCGAGTCGGACAGCGCCTTCGCCATCTACCCAGAGGGCACCCGCTCCCTCGACGGACGGCTCTACAAGGGGCGCACCGGCGTCGCCTGGCTCGCCCTCACGACGGGTGCCGTCGTCGTGCCGGTCGGCCTGATCGGCACCCAGGAGATCCAGCCCGTCGGCACCAGGATCCCGCGGGTGCGGAAGATCACCGTGAACTTCGGCGAACCGATCGACGTGAGCCGCCACGGGCCCGCGACCTCAGGCCGGGCCAGGCGCCAGGCCACCGACGAGATCATGGCCGCGATCCACCAGCTCTCCGGCCAGGAGCTCGCCGGGCGGTACAACGAATCACCCCGCCCCGGGCTGCACGGGCTCGCAGACAAGGTCTTCCCGCGAGAACGCGTCTAGCCGGGTTCAGCAGCTACCGGCGCGCGGAAACACCGGGGAAATCGCCGCAAACTAAGCTGGACCCATGTCTGCTTCGTACTCGGTCCCCCAAAAACGTAAACTCGTCACCGCCCTGCCGGGCCCCAAGTCCATTGAACTGCAGGAACGCCGGGTCAACTCGGTGTCCCGCGGAGCCGGCACGCTCGTCAACATCTACATGGACCACGGAGCCGGCGCGATCCTCGTCGACGTCGACGGCAACCAGATCATCGACATGGGCTGCGGCATCGGAGTCACCACGATCGGGCACGCGAACGCCGAGGTCGCGGAGGCCGCTGCCGCGCAGGCCGCGAAGCTGACCCACACCCTCTTCACCGTCACGCCGTACGAGAACTACGTCGCCGTCGCCGAGAAGCTCGCCGAGATCACCCCCGGTGACTTCCCGAAGAAGTCGATCCTGGTCAACACCGGTGCCGAGGCCGTCGAGAACGCGGTCAAGATCGCCCGCAAGTTCACCGGGCGCCGCGCCATCGTCGCGCTCGACCATGCCTTCCACGGCCGCACCAACCTGACCATGACGATGACGTACCGGCCCTGGCCGGAACGCGCCGGCATGGGCCCGTTCCCCGGCGAGATCTACAGCGTCCCGACGAGCTACCCGTACCGCGACGGCCTGACCGGCGAGGAAGCCGCCGAGAAGACGATCGACTACATCACGACCCACATCGGCGCCACCGAGATCGCGGCGTTCTTCGTCGAGCCGATCCAGGGCGATGGCGGCATCGTCATCCCCGCCCCCGGCTACTTCAAGCGGATCAGCGAGTTCTGCACCGAGAACGGCATCGTCTTCGTCTCCGACGAGATCCAGGCCGGCATCGCCCGCACCGGCGTCTGGTACGCGATCGAGCACCACGGCGTCGTCCCTGACCTCGTCACCACGGCAAAGGGCATCGCGGGCGGCTTCCCGCTCGCCGCCGTCACCGGTCGCGCCGACATCATGGATGCCGTCCAGCCCGGCGGCATCGGCGGAACCTTCGGCGGCAACCCGGTTTCGACCGCGGCAGCGCTCAAGGTGCTCGAGATCATCGAACGCGACGACCTGCTCGGCGAAGCCAGGCGCGTCGAGAAGGCCCTCTGGGCCCGCATCGGCGACTGGGCCGAGAAGTTCTCCGTCGTCGGCGAGGTACGCGGCAAGGGCGCCATGTTCGGCGTCGAGCTGGTGCACCCCGGAACGACCACGCCGTACCCCGAGGCGCTCACCGCGATCCTCAAGCACGCGACCTCGCACGGCGTGATCGTGCTCGATGCCGGCAGCTGGGACTCCGTGCTGCGGATCATGCCCTCCGTCGTCATCTCCGAGGAACTCATCGACGACGCGGCATCCGTCATCGAGGAAACCCTCCGCGCCCTCTCCGGCGTGTGAACCTCGCCCGTTCCCTGGCCCGAGGGTCAGGGAACGGCGACGGTTTCGGGTTCGTGGCGCACCGGGAAGTTCACGGAAGCTGCGATGAAGCACTCCCGGGCCGCCTCGGCGTGCAGCGAGTGCGCGAGCTCCACCTGGCCGGGATCGGCCACGGTGACCCGCGGACGCAGCATAGCCTCGGTGAAGTGACCGCCGCCATCCCTCGTCTGTACCATCGTGCCGGTCGCGTCGTCGGTGTAGCCGACCACGACGACACCGTTCCGCGCGGCCACGTGCAGGTAGGACAGCATGTGGCACTGGCTCAGGGCCGCGAGCAGTAGTTCCTCGGGGTTCCAGCGGTCGGCATCACCGTGGAACGTTCGGTCAGACGACCCCTCGAGCGGATGCTTGCCCTCCGCCGAAACCACATGGTCGCGACCGTACGCCCGGTAGTCGCTCGTTCCCGTTCCGCGGTTGCCCGTCCAGGCCACCCGCACGTCGTAGTGGTGCTCGATTTTCATTCCCCGATTCTCTCAGGGCGCTACCCCAACCGGGAAACGACACTGGGTAAACTGGACGCATCATGACTGACACGCTGACGCCCTCGACCCCCACGTCCACTGCTCCCTCGGTCACGCAGGAGCGACGCATCGTCACGGCCGTCCCGGGCCCACGTTCGGTCGAACTGCAGAAGCGCCGCCTCGCGACGGTGTCCGGCGGCGTCGGCTCCGCTCTCCCGGTGTACATCGTGAAGGCCCACGGTGCCATCGTCGTCGACGTCGACGGCAACCAGTTCATCGACCTCGGCGCCGGCATCGGCGTCACGACGATCGGCCACACCGAGGCGAGCGTCGTCGCCGCCGCGGTCGGGCAGGCAGAGGACTTCATCCACACCCTCTTCACGGTCACGCCGTACGAGGAATACGTGCGCGTCTGCGAGCTCCTCGCCGAGCACACCCCTGGTGATTTCGCCAAGAAGTCGGTGCTGATCAACTCGGGTGCAGAAGCCGTGGAGAACGGCGTGAAGATCGCCCGCAAGTTCACCGGCCGCCGGGCCGTCGCCGTGCTCGACCACGCGTACCACGGCCGCACCGTGCTCACGATGGCGATGAACTACAAGGCCATGCCGTATGCGACCGGCTACGGCCCGCTCGCGAGCGACGTCTACCACGTGCCGAGCTCCTACCCCTATCACGACGGCCTCAGCGGGGCGGATGCCGCGGCACGCACGATCGCCTACCTCGACAAGGTCATCGGCGCGTCCGACCTGGCCTGCCTCGTGGTCGAACCGATCCAGGGCGAAGGCGGCTTCATGGTCGCCGCAGAGGGGTACTTCACCGCCCTGCAGGAGTGGTGCACCGCCAACGGCGTCGTCATGATCGCCGACGAGATCCAGAGCGGCATGGCCCGCACCGGCGCCTACTACGCGAACGAGCACTTCGGCTGGGTCCCCGACCTCGTGCTGACGGCCAAGGGCATCGCCGGCGGCTTCCCCCTCGCGGCGGTCACGGGACGCGCCGAGATCATGGACGCTTCCCAGACCGGTGGCCTCGGCGGCACCTTCGGCGGCAACCCGGTCTCCTGCGCAGCCGCGATCGCCGTCTTCGAGGCCATCGAGAAGAACAACCTCCTCGCGGAGGGACAGCGGATCGAGAAGACCCTTCGTGCGGGCCTCGGGAAGCTGAAGGACAAGTACGACATCATCGGGGACATCCGTGGTCGTGGCGCGATGATCGCGATCGAGCTCGTGCAGCCGGGCACCGGGGCGACGACCAAGGTCGCCAACGCCGCCGCGGTCAACTCGATCGCCGCATACGCCGCCCAGCACGGCGTTCTGCTGCTGACAGCGGGCACCTACGGCAACGTGCTCCGCTTCCTGCCGAGCCTTGCCGTCACCGACGTCCTGCTCCTCGATGCCCTCTCGGTCATCGACGACGCGATCGCCGCGCTCTAGTGTCGTTCGCGGACACAATCGGGCACACCCAGCTCCCGCACCCCGTGCAGACCTTCGCCGTGACGGATGCCGTCGAACTCGCCGTCGTCGAACGCAGCGGCTTCGTCGAATCGAGGCATGCCGGTTCCGCCGTCGTGCTCACGGCTGAGGGCGCTGTGCTCCGCTCCCTCGGCGACGTGACGAGTCCGGTCTTCCCGCGCTCGTCGATGAAGCCGTTCCAGGCCGTCGCCGTGATGGCGAGCGGCGTCACCCTGCGCGGCGAGGACGCCGCGATCGCGACGGCGAGCCACACCGGCACCCAGCGGCACGCCGACCTCGTGCGCGGCCTGCTCTCCCGGGCCGGAATCCCGGAGACCGCGCTCGCGTGCCCGCCGGCCTGGCCGATCGACCACGCCACCCGCGACGCGCTCGTGCGCCTCGGCGCCGGCCAGGCCCCCATCTACATGGAGTGCTCGGGCAAGCACGCGGCGATGCTCGTGGCGTGCGTGCAGAACGAGTGGCCGCTGACCGGGTATCTCGAGCCGGAGCATCCGCTGCAGAAACGCATTCTCGATGTCGTCGAACGCTTCACCGGCGAACGCCCGGCCGCCTCGGGTGTCGACGGCTGCGGCGCGCCCGTGCACGCGCTCTCCCTCGCCGGGCTGGCGCGCGGTATCGGCCGGATCGCCTCGTCCAAGTCGAACTCGCCGTTCGCGATCTACCGCGAGGCCGGCTTCCTCTCCGAGGCCGTTCGCCAGAACGGCTGGGTCGTCGCGGGCCCCGGCAAGTCGGACACCCTCGTGATCGATCGGCTCGGCCTGTTCGTGAAGGGCGGCGCTGAAGGCATCATGGTCGCGGCCGCCCCGAACGGAACGACGGTCGCCCTCAAGATCCTGGACGGCAGCCTGCGCGCGGCGACGCTCGTGGCGCTCAACCTGCTCGCCGACGCCGGCGCGATCGCACACACGGATGTCGAGGCGCTGCTCCCCGACCTCGGCCTCGCCGTGTACGGCGGCGGCCACCCGGTCGGGCGCATTCACGCGAGCTACCGCTGACGACTCACCCACTACCCCTGCCGGGCGAGCCGTTTCGCCCGTGCCGCGGAGGACACCTGCGCGGTGACGACGACGACGAGCGCGAAGATGAAGACGGCGGAGGCGATCACGTTCGCCTCGGCCGGGATGCCGCGGGCCGCTGAGATGTAGATGTACTTCGGGAAGGTCGTCACCGCGCCCGAGTTGAAGTTCGTGATGATGAAGTCGTCGAAGCTCAGCGCAAAGGACAGCAGGGCGGCGGCGAGGATGCCGGGGACCAGCAGCGGGAGCGTCACCCTGAGGAAGACCTGGGTCGACGAGCCGTAGAGGTCCCGCCCGGCCTCCTCGAGCGCGGGGTCGAGGCTCGCGACGCGGGCCTTGACGGTCACGACGACGAAGCTGATGCAGAACATCGTGTGCGCGAGGATGATCGTGGTCATGTCCTTGGCGACGCCGAGCGACAGGAACTGCGCGGCCAGTCCCGCGCCGAGCACGACCTCGGGGGTGGCCATCGGCAGGAACAGCAGGAGACTCGTCGCCGAGCGGAACCGGAACCGGTAGCGCACGATGGCGATCGCGATCATGGTGCCCATCACGGTCGCAAGCACGGTCGCGACCGAGCCGATCACGAGGCTGTTTCCGAACGCCTCGCAGACCGCGCCGTTCTGCACGGCGCAGACGTTGAGCCACTTGTCGAAGGTGAACCCGCGCCAGGTGATGTTCGACTTCAGCGAATCGTTGAACGAGAAGACGAACGTGTAGGCGATCGGAACCATCAGGAACAGCAGGGCGAGGGCGGAGTAGACCGGCAGCAGCCATCTGCCGAGGGAGATTTTCACAGCAGTTCCTCCGTGCCCGCGCGCTTGACGTAGATTCCGACGATCACGAGAATCACGCTCATCAGGATGATCGAGAGCGCCGCGGCCGCCGGGTAGTTCAACAGGACCAGGAAGTTGGCCTCGATCACGTTGCCGATCATCTGGCTGTCCGGTCCGCCCAGGAAGTCGCGACTCGCGTTGACATAGTCGCCGGCGGCGGGGATGAAGGTCAGCAGGGTGCCCGCGACGATCCCTGGCATCGACAATGGAATCGTCACCTTGCGGAACACCTCGAACGGGTGCGCGTACAGGTCGCTCGCCGCCTCGAGGTAGCGCAGGTCGAGCCGCTCCAGAGTCGTGTAGAGCGGAAGTGTCATGAACGGGATGAAATTGTAGGTCAACCCGAAGATGACGGCGATCGGGGTCCCGGTGAGGTGGGCATCCGGTGCCAGCAGCGAGACGGCCTTGAGGCTCGTCACGACGAAGGACTCGTCGGAGAGGAGCTGCTTCCAGGCCAGGGTGCGCAGCAGGAAGCTGATGAAGAACGGGGCGATCACGAGCACGAGCATCAGGCTCTGCAGCAGCGGCCAGCGCCGCGCGGTCACACCGATGAAGTACGCGAGCGGGTAGCTGAACAGCAGGGCGAGCACCGTCGCGGCGAGGGCGAAGGCGAAGGACCGCACGATGTGCGGCCAGTAATCGGTGACGACGTCGACGTAGTTCTGCCAGTTGAACGCGTAGGTGTACTGGCCGATGTCCCCGAATTCCGCAGGGGCCTGGAACGAGGTGATCAGGAGCGAGACGAGCGGGGTCAGGAAGAACAGAACGAGATAGAGGATGCCGGGCAACAGCAACAGGATGGCGACCCGGCTGCGTCGCCGCGGGGCCGGGTCTGCCTGCGCAGTCGTGGTGGCGAAGGCCGCGAACGCCACTAGGCCTCCTCGAGCTCCGTGACGAGGGACTCGCGGCGCTGCGCCGCGATGCTCCGGGTGTCGGTGTCCGCGGCGAACCGGGGCCCGGCTCCCGGAACGGGTTCGTCTTCGAGGCCGAAGCCGTGCTCGACGTGCCAGTCGAGCCAGACCTCGTCGCCGACATCCGCCACCGGGCCGAAGGCCATGTTCTGGGCGAAGACGATCAGGGTGCCGATGTACGGCACGGCGACGAGATACTGGGTGCTCACGCCGCTGAATGACACGTCGATCACCCGGCCGGGACCCATGACATTGCGGTCGGCGGCCTCGACGGGCGCCTTGCGATGCAGCCACATCTTCTCCGGCCGGACGCCGATCGTGACCTCGCCGGCGTGGCGGTGCGCCCGGTCGGCGGGGACCAGTACCCGGTGCCCGGCGATGTCGACGGTGATCGAGGTGCTCGTGCTGCCGATGACGGGCCCGGTGAAGAGGTTCGACTGGCCGAGGAAGTTCGCGACGAACGCCGTCTTCGGCAGCTCGTAGAGCAGCTCGGGCGCGCCCATCTGTTCGATCCGGCCCTTGTTCATCACCGCGATGGTGTCGGCCATGGTCATGGCCTCCTCCTGGTCGTGGGTGACATGCAGGAAGGTGAGGCCGACTTCCTCCTGGATGGTTTTGAGTTCGAGCTGCATCTGGCGGCGCAGCTTGAGGTCGAGGGCGCCGAGCGGTTCGTCGAGCAACAGGAGTGCCGGCTTGTTCACGATCGCCCTGGCGAGGGCGACCCGCTGCTGCTGCCCGCCGGACAGCTGCTGTGGCTTGCGCGCGGCGAGGTGGTCGAGCTCGACGAGCCGGAGCGCCTCGTGCGCCTTGCCGACCGGGTCGGCGATCTTCCGGCGGCGGAGTCCGAAGGCGACGTTCTCGAGGACCGTCATGTGCGGGAAGAGCGCATAGCTCTGGAACACCGTGTTGACCGGGCGCTGGAAGGCCTTCTGCTGCGTGACATCCGCCCCGCCGATCAGGATGCTGCCGGCGGTCGGCTCCTCGAGGCCGGCGACGAGCCGGAGCGTCGTGGTCTTGCCACAGCCGGACGGGCCGAGCAGGGCGAAGAAGGAGCCGGCCGGGATCGAGAGATCGAGGTGTTCGATGGCCGTGAAGCCGGGGAAACGCTTCTGGATTCCGACCAGTTCGAGGTCGGCACCCGAATCGGCGAAGGTGCCGGATGCCACCCTAGGCTCCCAGCAGGATCGACTGGAAGTCGGCGCCGTACTTCTGTTCCTCTGTCCCGTCGAGGGTGCGGAACACGTGCGCCTTCGCGAGGGTCGAGGCGTCAGGGAAGATCAGCTGGTTGTTCGCGAGCTCGGGGTCGATCGCCATCGCGGCTTCCTTCGCACCGGCGACGGGGGTGATGTAGTTCACGTACGCGGCGACCTCTGCGGCGACCTCTGGCTCGTAGTAGTAGTTGATCAGCTTTTCGACGTTCTTCTTGCGCGGGGACCCGATCGGAACGATGAAGTTGTCGTTCCAGAGCGTTCCGCCCTTCTCGGGCACGGCGAAGCCCCACTTGTCGCCGTTTTCGGCGTTGAGCTGCACGATGTCGCCCGACCAGACGATGGCGGCGAGGGTGTCCTCGTTGACGAGGTCTTCCTTGTAGGAGTTGCCCTTAATGTTGCGGACCTGGCCGTTGGCGACCTGCTTCTTGAACTCGTCGATCGCGGCGCCGAATTCGGAGTCGCCCCACTTCCCGGAGATATCGACGCCCTGGTCGAGCATGATCAGGCCCATCGTGTCCCGCATCTCGGAGAGGACGCCGATGCGGCCCTTGAGGCTCGGGTCCCACAGCTCGGAGACCGAGGTGAAGCCGTTGGGGAGCTTTTCCTTGTTCCAGGCGATCCCGGCGAAGCCGCCCTGCCACGGCACACTCATCGCGCGACCCGGGTCGAAGTCGACGTCTTTGAGGGACGGGAGCAGGTTGCTCAGGTTGGGGATGTTCGCGTGGTCGAGGCCCTGGGTGTAACCGAAGCGGATCAGCCGGCCCACCATCCAGTCGGTGAGGCACGCGACATCGGCGCCGATGTCTTTGCCGAGGGCGAGCTGGTCCTTGACCTTGCCGTAGTAGGTGTTGTTGTCGTCGACGGCTTCCGTGTACGCGACCTTGATGCCGGTTTCGGCGGTGAACGCCGCGAGCGTGGGGTAGCTGCCGGCGTCGTCTACATCGATGTAGAGCGCCCAGTTGTCCCAGCGGATGGTTTTGTCCGAATCGGAGACGTCGGCGGCCGCGGAGGGCTTGGCTGCTCCACCGGTGGAGCACGCAGCAAGGGCGAGGGCCGCGGCCCCGGCGCCCGCTCCGGCGAGCAGGGTGCGACGACCCAGGGTGGCATGCTGGGCCTGGCGGACGAGCTGGCGGATCATCGGGTCGGCGGGCAACGGCCTCGGCATCATGTCTGGGGTCTCCTTGCGTTTCAGCGAGCGAACACCCACACGACGACGGGTGAGTTGCTAGATACTCGCACAGCGCGGGCCGTTAGTCACGGCTGAGTGACCAAATCATCGATTACGTAACGCACTTGTCACGAAATCAGTGGTCTCGGCGTCGTTTGACACTCGAAATGGGCGCTTGCGCTGGTCGGGTGGCGCCCGAGGCCCGACCGGAATCACGCCGCACCGAAGGCCACCCTGCTGAGGTCGCCTTCGGGCGACAGGGACCAGAGATGGCCGCGGCCGGGTGCCAGGGGTGGCGGGAGATCCCGCCTGCGGGTCAGCATGCGGTAATCGGCGAGGGTGCAGCCGTCGAAGACGATGGGCGAATGAACCCGAAGCGCGGCCAGGAGCGACCAGTTGGCCTGCCAGGTCTCGGGATCCCCGATGAAAACGGTCGCCGCGCCATGCCGGGCCAGGACTGCCTCCGGTTTCGCCACACCGGCACCGGCGTTCAGCTCCACAACGTCCGGGTGCGCGGCATCCGCTCGAAGGTGAGCGGCCGAGCGGGCCGGGGACCCGCTCACGTGGATGATCGATGTGCCCGCTGCGAGAGCGAGTACGGTCGCGGTCGGGCGCGCGTCAGGGCCGGGGACTGCGCGGTCCGGTCTGCCGGCGACCGGGGATGCAGCCGTGTGCGGGACAGGAGATTGTGGAGCGAGCACCTGGATGCGCCGGCCACGCCAGTGTCCGCCGCCGGGAGGGAGGGTTGGGTCGAACTGGGCCGCCTGTCCCCCTGCGGCGAGGTGTTCGGCCCGGTCGGGCAGGCGCAGCAACAGGTGTTCCTGGCACAGCGCCGCCAGGTTCTGAAGCGGCCCGGTGAGGCGTTGCGCCGTGACCACGACGCGCAGTCCGACCGGCAGTCCGTCGCGAAGCAGGCTCGCGAGGCATTCGAGCGCCGCCTGCCGGTGGTCGGGCTCCCAGCGGGCGCAGACCGAATCGAAATCGTCGAGGAACAGGAGCCTCGAGCGGGCGCGGCGGTCCGGGCCTGCACCGGCCTGAGCGGTGCGAACCCGGCCCGCGCCTCCCCGGTCGATCCAGCGGCGCGCCTCGGTGAGGGCGTCCCAGACCGCTTCGACGTCGGGATTCGGCCAACCGACCCACGAGTGCGCGGCGCGTGCCTGGGACGCGAAAACGGCGAGCACCGAGGTCTTGCCGCTGCGCGCTCCGCCGAGGACGAACATGTTGCCGTCCCCTGGACCATACCGGGCCACGCCGTACCGTTGCCGGTCCGGCTCGTCGACCAGTCCGAAGCGGAATTCCGGTTCGCCGCCCGGGGTCCTGTCCGGCGCATGGAGCTCCGAATCGGGCCTGCCGAGGTCCGGAAGCCCCTCGAGGTCAGCGAGGGCCACCACGGCGGGGAGCGGATCGAGCCACGGTCGGCGAGGGTGCCGGGGCAGCACGACTCCTCCGTCCCTGGCTGAGCCCGCGACCGCAGCCAGGGCCTCGATCTCCGCGCCCGAGGTGACGGCGACCTGGCAGGCCTCTGGGCCGCCATCCCCCAGCGCGATCAGGCAGCGACCGGGAACGGCGGCGGCGATGGCGGCCGCGGCATCCGTCCCGAGCACCGCCTGGCTGTCCGCCGCGTTGTTGACGCGCAGGGAGATCCGGAGCGTGCAGTTGGCGAGCAGCGCGTCCCGCACAACTCCGGCGGGGCGCTGCGTGCACAGCACGAGGTGCACACCGAGCGAGCGTCCCCTGGCCGCAATATCGACGAAGAGCGCGTGCAGTTCCGGAAACGACGCGAGCATGGTCGCGAACTCGTCGACGACGATCACGAGCCGCGGCAACACGGGCCTCTCCGGCGACGCCGGCCCGCCGAGCGAACGCCATTCGGCGAGATCCCTCGCACCCGCTGCGGCGAGCACCCGCTCGCGGTGACGAAGCTCCGCTGCGAGGCTCGCGAGGGCGCGCTCCGCCCGGTGCCCGTCGAGGTCGGTGACCAGCCCGACACAGTGCGGGAGAACAGCGAGCGGGCGGAACGCGGCACCGCCCTTGAAGTCGATGAGCAGGAAGGTGACCTCGTCCGGCGAGCGATCCGCGGCGATCTGGCTGACCCAGCTGACCAGCAGTTCGCTCTTGCCGCTCCCGGTGGTGCCGCCGACAACGGCGTGCGGACCCTGGCCGACGAGGTCGAGCGTGACCGGCCCGTCGGCGCCGATACCGATCGCGCACGCGAGACCGTCCCGGTCCGCCGCCACCGCGGCGAGCGGATGCCCGGTGATCGCGGCCAGCTCGGCGCGCGTCACCCGGGCGGGCAGCGAACGATGCCCACCGAGAAGACCCGCCGTTGCCGCACGCTCTCGGAGCAGCCGGGCGAAGCCGATCGCCTGTTCCCTCGTGACGAACTCCGGCCGGAAGTCCGGGCGCTGGGACGACCCCCGACGAGACCCCTGACCCGCGGAGCTCCCCGGGCTCCCGGGGATCCCCGGGTGCTCGGATTCCGCAAGGAAGAGCACCTCGGCCTTCGTTGCACTGTGAAGACGCACGACCGTCGCGCAACCGGGCGGCACGTCGACGAGGTCCGTGGCCAGCAGCAGCCACGGCACCCGCCGGTGTCCCTGTCGCGGTTCGACGGTGGGAGCGTGGTTGCCTGCGACCGGCATGTCGGTGAACCGAAGCAGCACGACCTTCCGGGCTGCCTCCCCGGGGCCTCTGCGGTCCGCGGGCCCAACGGTCTCCGCGGGACCCGCGTCTGCCACGCCGCCCGCCCGGGTCGTGTGCGGCAGGGCCCCTGTCCACGCCCAGTCGTCGTCCGGTTGATCCGAAACGACCGGTTCCAGGGCAAAACGGTCGGGTGCCAGGGCGAATGCGAGCTGCACGAGCAGCGCCCGGGCGAACGCGCACACGAGGGCGGTGGGCCCGACGAGCGCGACGCCGCCAGAGGCATCCGCTGTGACGGGTGCGTCCAGGAGCGTGGCGGCCCAGGCTCGCAGCTCCCGCTCCGAGCCGGTTCCCTCGAGACGGATACCGCTCGCCGTGCTACCCGATCCCAGCACCACGGGTACTGCGCCCCCGGCCCGGGATCTCCAGCGGGATGCCCGGTCCGGCGTCTCGAGGAGCTGCGCCGCCGACGGGGTCTCCTGCCAGCGCCGCAGCCGCAGCTCGGTGTGGCGCTCGGTGACCGCGTTCCGCAGCTCGGCGAGGGCCGCGGAGTGCGCGGCGGCATCGCGGCGGCGGGTGCGGCGTGCGGCTCGGCGCCCGTCGACCACGCTCGCCACGGCGATCACCGGGCCGAGCACGGCGAACACCAGCACGAACGCTGAACCGGTCACGAGCCAGATCACGCCGGCCGCCACGAGGGGTGCCAGAGAGGCGAGCAGGGGAAACGCGGCGGGAACGGGTTCCGTCGGGGACGCGGGCAGCGACAGCGTTTCGTCGGCGAGGAAGAAGTCGGTCACCCGGGTAGCAGAGCACCGGAACGAGATCAGGACAGGCGGCCGACCGCATCCGTGCACCGGGGACCGGATGGCCCGGGTGGTGAGGAGCGTCGAGGACAGGCCGGAGAGGCCGGAGAGGCCGGACTGGCCGGACGTCTCAGCTGACCTGGAAGTACTGGTCACCGATCTCGACGCGCGATCCGCGCGGCACGAGATAGCGGCGGCCGGGCTCGCACCGCACCATCGTCGCGTCGGGGCGGCGGATGATGGTGCCGTTGCCGGAGAAGCGGTCGCTGACCCAGAGCTCGCCGTCATGTTGGCCGAACTCGAGGTGGGTCTTCGACACCGACATGCCCGGATCGATGATCTGCACAAGACGGTCGAAGTGCTCGCTCGGTTGCGGCATCGGCCGGCGTCCGATCAGGCCGGTGCCGCGCACTTCGAGGTCCTCCCCTGTGCTGAACTGCAGCACGAAGGCACCGCCCGTTGTCGGGGCGCCACCGCCGGTGAGGGCGACGTGGGAACCGTGGGTGTGCGCGCCCTGTCGGGACGGACGCGTGGGGGTAACGGGGTGCAGGCGACGGCCCGGCGCGAACGGCGACGACGATTCGATCTCGGCTTCCGCTTCGGCTTCGGCTTCGGCTTCGGGTGCCGGCACGGCGACGGGCGGGCCGGACGCCCCAGGCTCACCGAGCACGCCGGGACCGGCCGCAGCGGTGGTCACCGGAATCGAGACAACGGTCGGGCGGGGTCGCAGCGGCTGGATGATCGTCGTGTCGTTCGGACGCGGGTCGTGACGCTTGCGGGTCTTCGGGGTCGCCTTCGTAGAACTGCCGCACTCACCGCAGAACATGGCGCCCGCGCTCAGCGGTGCCCCGCAGATCAGGCAATTCACGAAACGACTCCTTCCTTTCGCCGGTCCCGGTCGGGTGTGGAAACCCGGTGCCCGCTCGGCGTGCCCCGATTCGCAGGTGGAACGGATGCCCTTCCAGCGTAGCGAGCGAACGAGCGCAGCGAAATGAGGGCTCGGAACCGGTCCCTGCGGGTGCGTCCCGCGGCGAGCGCGGACCGCAGGTCTTCGACCATTCTCCAGATCTGGTCAGCGACGCCGTCGCTCGGCCGTCCGGGCGCGAAAACAGCCCGGTCCACCGCGACCGCCGCCGCAACAGGCGGCTCCCCGCCGACCGCCTCGGCCAGTTCGAGGCGGGTCGCGCCGACCGGCACATCGATGCCGAAGTCCGCCGCGGTGTCCGCGAATTCGCGCCAGCCGCCGCGCACCCGGTCGAGCGTTGAGCCCCTCCCGCGGCGGAGCCTGCGCCGACGGGCCTTCGCGAGGATGACGACGAGGAACGGGCCGGCGATGACGAGGGCGGCGAGCATCGTCCAACCGGTGATCGTCAGCACGGTGACGAGCAGCGCCAGCAACGGCGACAGCGGTGCCGGCGGCGTCTCCGCGGCATTCTCCGGAGCGGCGGGATCCCGCTGCTCCGTCACACTCGGGACGAGCGGCGGCACGACGGTCTGCGGTCGCGAGACGATCTGGGGCCGGTCCGGCTGCTTCTCCGGCACGTCGCGCACGGCGGGAGTGGGGTCGATCGTCACCCAGCCCTCCGTTGCCGTCTGGACCTCGATCCAGGCGGAGACGTCGGCCCCGTGCACGATCACCGGCGTTTCCGACGCGTCGGCGGCTCCGAGCGCCTGGGGGGCGAATCCCATGACGACCCTGGCCGGGAACCCCAGCCGCCGCGCCAACAGCGCGGCCGCGACGGCGTACTGTTCGGCGTCCCCGAGCATGGGCTCATCGGTGAAAAGCTGACTGATCCGGTCCAGACCGTGGCCAGACCGGCTCACCGGCTCGTCCTCACCGATGCCGTGACTCACGTAACCATTCGCCTTCAGCCCGTCCAGCATGGCCTGCAATTGCACGCCGGGCGGGTCCCCGGCGCGAACGTATCCCGCGAGCGCCCCTTCGACGGAGTCGGGTAGCGCTTCGAGGGCCGGGAGGGCGGCCGTGCCCGGCGTCAGCGTCGCGAGCGACCCGGGAACCCGTGGCACGACCGCGGTGGCCGTGTAGGTGTCGCCGGAGGCGAGTCCCCCGAGGACGGCAGCGGTCCCCGTGCCGTCGTTGTAGTAGAACGCATCGGCCCGGGCCGTCCCGGTCTCCCCGCTGAAGCGGATGCGTTCGAGTTGCCCGGTACCCGGGACCCAGACGCCCGCGTAATCGTCGATGGTCACGTCGATCGACGAGGGGTCGCCGGAGACCCCGCTCTGGTCGAGCCGGTCGGGCAGGCGGGTGAAGAAGTTCGCTGCGCCGTCGAGGGAATAGACGATTCCGTTGTAGGAATCGAGGGCCGCGAGTCGCAGCCGTCCCCCGGCCGGCAGGCCGGTCACCGACAGCATCACGGCATCGGACCGCCCGGGCTGCAGGTAACTGCGGAATTCGCTCAGCGGGCTCGGGTAATCATTCGGGTCGAAGGGCTGCTGCACGCGGGCCCGCACGACATCCCGGGGCACCTGCACAGGGAAGGCCACGGCCGCCGCGGTGCCGACCCCGATCGCGAGGGCGGCGATCAGCGCGGCCGAGAGCACCCCGCGGGCCGCGGTGAGCCGGCGACCGGCCCGCGATTCGCGGGTGCGCGCGGACTGCCGGGCACCGGAGAGGGCGAGGAGCGCCCGCCGGCGTGCCGCGCGTTGCCAGAGCAGCCAGAACAGCAGCACGACGAAGAGAGCGAGACCGGTCTCGATCGGCGCTAATCCGACGGTCGGTCCGAGGCCGATCCCGGCGACATAGAGCGCGATCGGACCGAACGCGCCGAGCTCGCCGACCCGTGCCCTGAGGGCGATCGAGAGTCCGGCGACGGTGCTCGACAGGACGAGGATGAGGGCCGGAACCAACAGGGCCTGGTACGAGCCGACCGGGAGCACGATCGTGACGAGCTCCTTCCAGCTCAGTGCGGTCGCCGCGGCGAGGTCCCCGAGCCCGGCGAGGGTCGGCAGGACGCCCCCGGTCGCCTCGCCGGGGATCGCAAGCGGCACGCCGACCAGGAAATACACCGCGATCGTGACGAGCGAGACCAGCCACGCCCGCCAGCGGAACACCGTACCGAGGATCGCGATGCCGGAACCGAGCAACGCGGTGACGACGACGAGCACCACGAATTCGCGGTTCCCGTAGACCGGCCAGAGAGTCACGGCCGCGACCATCGTCGCGAGCAGCAGCGCGGCCGTGTTCCCGACGATGAAGGCGGCGGATGCGCGGGGCTGCACTCTCCCGGTCACGCGGCAACCCCCTTGGCGAGGCTCTGCTGCAGGTCTTCGAGGAAGCCGATGGTGAGAACGCTGAGCTCGGCGACGCGCCGGAGGCTCGGCACGGACTCTGTCGCGCAGACGACGGCCACGACTTCGACCCCGCCGGGGAAATGCGTCGCCGCTGCGCGCAGCTCGGCGAGGCTCACCGTTGAGCCGTACACGAGGAAGGCGACGGAAACACCGGCGACGGCATCCGCTGCGGACTGGGCGAGCGCGCCGAGCGGCAACGCGTCCGCCGTGCGATCCACTCGGCACAGGTCGTCGAGCAGGCGGGTGATCGTCAGGGTGCTGAGCCTTTCGGCGGCGGGACGCCGCTTCGTGCCTGCCCGGTTCGGCCGGTGCTGCACCTGGTCCCGGCCGGCCGCACCCGTGCGGGCTGCGGCGGGTGCAACGGTGCTCGTGACGACGGACACCGTGCGTGCGTCGCGGATCGCCCGCACCCCGAGCGAACCGGCGACGCTCACGGCGAGTTCGAATTCCTCGTCGTCGGCGTAGTCGTCTGCGGCGAGGCTCAGTGCGACCAGAAGGTGACTGCGCCGGGACTCCTCGTACTGGCGCACCATGAGGCGGCCGGTCTTCGCGGTGCTCTTCCAGTGGATGCTGCGCCGTTCATCCCCCGGCACGTATTCGCGCAGGGCATGGAAGGACATGTCGAGGTTGGTGAGGTCACGGGTGGGGTTTCCCTCGAGGTCACGGATGAACCCTGTGCTCATGCTCGGAATCGGGAGGGTGCGCGGGTGCACGAAGAGATCGACACGTTCCGCCCAGACGAGTTCCCGGCGCACGAGGCCGACCGGGTCCGCGCGCACCGTCCGCACCGGCCCGATCGGGATGATCCCGCGCCGCACGGTCGGGACGATGAAGACGTCCTCGAAGCTTGCGCCCCTGGCGAGCCCGGGCATGGCGAACTCGGCGAGGCCGAGGCCGACGGGAACCTCGACCCCGACGCCAGGCAGCCGGCGGCCGGTCGGGTTGCGCACGATCAGTTCACCGGGAACCCGTTCCCCCACGACGACCCGGTCCACGGGAACCCTGAGCCGGATCTGGTACGCGGTCCGCCCGAACAGGAAGCCGAAGGAAGCCAGGACGAGCGCGAGTCCAGCCCAGCCGAGCACCACGAGTTCGGTCCAGCCGAGCAGGTAGCCGGTCGCGAGGGCGACGGCGGCGGATGCGAGCACGCTCCAGCCGAGGACCGTGACGACGGCAGTGGCGAGCCGCCAGGTCGTCGTCAGCAGCGCACCGGTCGCCAGGACGGCACGGACCGAGTGCACGAGCAGCACGGCGAGACGACCGTCGGCGGTGTCCTCGCCGAGGCCGTTCGGACGTGCGCCGCCCAGATCGCTCACGCGGCCTGCCGGTCTCCCGGCGGAGGCGTCTCGATCAGGATGCGCGCAACGATGCTCGAGGGTGTGACACCGTCGAACTCGGCCTCCGGATCGAGCAGGAGCCGGTGCGCGAGGACCGCCTCTGCGAGCTGCTTCACGTCGTCGGGAATGACGTAGTGCCGCCCGTTGGCCGCGGCGAGGGTCTTCGCTGTGCGGATGAGGGCAAGCGCCCCGCGCACGCTCGCGCCGAGGCGCACCTCGGTGGTCGTGCGCGTCGCGTCGACCAGGCGGGAGACGTAGTCGTTGATCGAGGGGTCGACGTGGACCGTCCTGGCGAGCGCGGCGAGTTCGACGACCGTCGCGGCAGAGACGACGGCGGGGATGACGACCGCGTGCGCACGCCGTCCGGCACCCTCGAGGATCCGGATCGTCGAGGCGTGGTCGGGATAGCCGATCGAGGCCTTCATGATGAACCGGTCGAGCTGGGCTTCTGGCAGCCGGTAGGTGCCCGCCTGCTCGATCGGGTTCTGGGTGGCGATCACCATGAACGGTTCGGCAACGGGGTGCGTCACACCGTCCGCGGTGATCTGCTCCTCCTCCATCACCTCGAGCAGCGCCGCCTGGGTCTTCGGGCTCGCGCGGTTGATCTCGTCGGCGAGCACGATGTTCGCGAACACGGGACCGCGGTGGAATTCGAAGGCGCCGTTGCGCTGGTCGTAGATGCTGACACCGGTGATGTCGCCGGGGAGCAGGTCCGGGGTGAACTGGATCCGGTTGCTGGTGCCCTGGACGCTCTGCGCGATCGCCCTGGCGAGGCTCGTCTTGCCGGTGCCAGGCACGTCTTCGAGCAGCAGGTGACCGCCGCTGAGCAGCGCGGTGAAAGCCATCCGGATGACGTGGTGCTTGCCGAGCAGCACCCGTTCGACCCCGGAGACGAGCCGTTCGAAGACCTCGGCGAATTGCGCGGCCTCCCCTGCGGTCATCGTGGCGGCGGCCGCCTGCTCGGTCGAGTTCGTCGGGGCATTCATCGGGCCGGTCCTTGGGATAGTCATCTCAGTGTCTTTCGGGTCTTCATGGGAACAGTCTCAACAGTTTCATCGATCTCATCGGTCGTAGTTGTACACCGGGTTGCCCGTGCCGAGCCCGAGGTCGACGGAAACAGCGAGGCGGGCCGTGCCTGCTGCTGCGGGAGCGGCGAGAGTGCAGCTGGTGGGGCCACCTGCCACGGGCGCCGTACCCGGGTCCGTCGGCACCGAACAGCTGTATCCGGTCGTGTATGCGCCGTTGTCCGGGCCGTTCGTCCAGCCGAAGACGCCGGTTGCCGGGTCGTAGGCCAGGCCGGTCACGGCGAGGCTGACGGATGCCGCCGGTGCCGTCATCGTCGCGGACCAGGCCCCACACGTGCCCCAGGTGGCCGAGGTGTCGCACGCGCGCACCTGGTAGCTGAACGGTGCGCCGAAGACCGTCGGGGTCAGCAGCTGGCGTGGCAGGGCGGTCGCGGTGAAGGTCGCGCTCGCGCCGGGGGTCCCCGTCGCGGCGTCGACGGCCCGGACTTCATAGCCCGTGACGCCGGCGCCCGGGCTGACCGGCGTGATCTGCAGGTCGTATGCCGTGTCGTGCATCCCCATCGAGGCTCCCGGGTCGGTGACCGCGCCGGGAGTCGACTGCACCTGAACGGTGGTGACCTGGCTGTTGGTGCAGCCGGCCCTGTTGTATGCCCAGACCACGAAGGAGTACGACGCGGTGTCCGAGGTGAGTCCGGTGAAGTCGACGCTCGTGGCGCCTGCTCCGAGGTTCCTGAGCTCGGCGACGTTCGCGCCGGTGTGGGGAACGACGACGGTGCCGGGGGCCGGGGAGGTGACCGTGCACGCCTGGTTCCCCGTCGGCACCGTTCCGTTCGTGAGGCGTTGCACGAAGTATCCGCCGACGGGGTCGCCGGAACCGGAGAAGGCATCCCACGCGACGTGGACGGTGCCGGCGGCACCGGCCGATGCGGAGACCGCGCCGGCCGTCGGCGCACCGTAAGGCGTGCCCTGGGTCGAAGCGGATGTCCACGCTGAGAGGGCGGGATATGACTCGTTGCGGGCGCTCACGCTCACCGGAACGAACGCGCCGTTGGCGAGGCCGTTCACCGTGAGCGAGCACCGGGTGGCCCCGCAGCCAGGACCCGTCGCGTTCACGGCGGGCTGGGCCGTGCCGTTGACGGTGACCAGGTAGTCCGTAATCGGGGAACCCGCACCGTTCGGAACGGGTGCCCAGCTGATCGTCAAGCCGCCGTTGAGCGGCGCGGCCGCGAGATTTCCGGGCGCCGACGGCACGACATCGGACCAGACGGTGTCGGCGAGCGCGGTCGTCGCGCCGAGGCCGAGGCCGTTGCGCGCTGCGACAGAGACGCGGACAGCGTTGGCCCGCCCGTTGCCGCCGGTCGGGACCGTGCACGAGGTCGCCTGGCAGGTGGTGGTGCTGATCGCTGCGCCCGTCACGGCATTCACGAGGGTGATCTCGTAGCCGGTGACGGCGGAGTTGTTGGCGGCGCCGGGGTTGAAGGCGACCGCGAGACGGGTGTCCGAGAACCCGGTCACGGAGAGGCTCGTCACCGGGTCCGGCCGGTCCTGAACCGAGATCCGCACGGTGCCCCAGGCGTACCGGTTCGGGTCGTTCGTCGCGTCGGCGACCTCGTACTCGAGGTTCGTGTCCGCCGCAGCGGCGTTCGCTGCGACCTGCACGCTGAGTGTGCTGTTGTCGGCGCTCGGGGTGATCCTGACCCCGGCAGGGATGCCGGCACCGCCGAGTCCGCGCACGGCGACGACCCGGAGCGGGACCTGTGGGAACGGGTTGGCCGCGCCGTCGTTGGCGAGCACGTCGACGACGGTCGTCTGGCCGCGGGGGGCGATCGCGACATCCGCCGCCGGGATGGCGAGCGGCCGGGTGGACGCGACGACACTCATCTCGATGCGCCCGGCCCGACCGGGCGTACCGCCGGCCGAGACGCCGATCGTGATGGACCCGTGGCCGCCCTGCCCACCCGAGGCCGGCAGCGTCGTGGTCCTGGCGTGCAGTGTCAGCTGCTGGCCATCGAGCGAGTAGTCGAATCCGACCGGTTTCGGGTCGAGCACCGAGTACACGAGGGAGGCCTGGTCGTTCGGGTACGGGTAGGACGTCAGTTTGGACAGGTCGATGACCTTGGTCTGGTCGGGTTCGAAGTCGAGTACGGCGCCGTCGAAGGCCGGCGGCTGGTTCGCCTGCGGCGTCACCGTGATCGGGAGAACGATCGTGGCCGTGTGGCCATCCGGGTCTCCTGCGCCGGTGCCGTCCGTGACGACGAACGACACCGAGGCCGGACCGTAGTACTGGTCCGCGCTCGTGAAGGCGATGCTCGTGTCCGAGGTGGCGAGGTCTGCACCGTTGGACCGGGTGGCGTGCACGAGGCTCCGGTCGGTGAGGCGCACCTGCTTGCCGCCGACGGCGACGACGTAGTCGTTGATCGGGATGGTGAGGTTGGCGCCGCTCGCGACGGTGAGCGCGGGAACGCCCTTCCGCAGTTGCGGCAGGGCGTCGGTGTACCCCGGCACCCAGATGAACGCGAGGGCGGTGATCCTCGCGTCGTCGGGGTTCGCGACCTGGAACGGGATGATCTGGCTCGTGGCGTGCACGGTCACCCGGACGCGCTTGGCGTCTGTGACCCTCGCGGAGTCGGCCCAGGACTCGGGGACGCTCAGCGCCAGGCCGCGGGCCGGCCCGTCGGCGAAGGTCACGTTGGCGAGAACGTCGACGTCGACGGTGCCGCCCGCGAGCACGTCGGAGAGGGTCAGGTGGGTGTCCCTGGCCTCTGGCCTGGCACGCGGGGCATCCGCACGCACGACGACGGTGAGGAATGTCGAGCTGGTGCCGCCGCGCTCGTTGCTGATCTCGTAGATGAAGCCGAACCGGCCGGGTGTCGCGGGAGCCGTGACCGCGATGGTGTCCCCGGCGATCATGGCCGTGCCGTGGTCGGCCGCGAGGTCGGCAGGGGTGCCGCTCGGTTCGACGGCGCTGATCGTGAGCCGGCCGCCGTCGGGGTCCGAGTCGTTGGCGAGCACGTGAACGGAGACGGTGCTTCCCGGACGCACCACGACGTCGTCGGGGGCCGCGACAGGGTTGCGGGCGCCGTCGAGGCGCGGGCTGATCCCGATCCGCACGGTGCCGATCGCCCGAGCGCCGAGGGCGTCGACGACGGCGTAGCTGAACGTGTCGGTTCCTGCGGAGTATTCCCCGGCCTGGTACCGGAACGTGTCCGTCCCGTCCGCGGTGACGGATCCCTTCTCCGGGTTGGTCTCCTGGCCGACGAGCTGGACCGAGTCGCCGTCAGGGTCGATCCCGGTGAGCGGGATCGACACTTCGACGGTGCCGCCGGAGAGCACCCGCGCGGTCACCGTCTTCGGGACGGGCGGATTGTTGGTGCTCGGGTCGGCTTCGCGCACCGAGATGCGCACCTCCGCGTTGGCATACTGGCCGTCGGGGGCGTTCACCCGGTACACCGCGGTATACGTGCCGGGGGTGGCCGGCGCGAGGTAACGCAGCACGGTTCCCGCGGCGAAGAGCAGGCCTGCGCCCGGGGGCAGGCCGGAGGCGAGGACGGGGTCCAGGGTCAGCGAGTCACCGTCCGGCTGTTCGTCGTTCGCGAGGACCGGGATGTCGATGGTGTCGCCGACCCGGACGGTCGCGGTGTCCGCAACGGCGATCGGGGCCTGTTTCTGACCGAGCGCGGGGATTTCGACGACAGTGACGGTGCCCTCGGCATCGGCGAGCCCGTTGCTGATCCGGTACCCGAAACTGAGCCCGCCGTCCGGCAGCGGACGGGTCAGGGTGACCCGGAGGATCCGCTGGTCGAGGATCTCGATCCGCATGCCGCTGGACGCCGGCACGTTCATCGTCCCGGTGATCAGCAGCACTCCGTTCGCAGGGTCGAAGTCGCTCGCGAGCACGTCGACGAGGGTGGCCTGCTGGCCTCGGATGAAGGCCGTGTGGGGAACGGTGACGGGGGTGCTGTTGGCGTCGGCGGCGGGAGCGACGTCGACGCGCACCCTTCCCGTCGCGGTGAGCTGCCCGTCGGTGACCGAGTACTCGATCTCGTGGACCCCCGGGGTGCTGCTCAGGAACCGGAACGCACCGGAGGCGAAGTCGGGGGTGATCGTGGCATCCGGCTTGGCGGGGACGCTCGAAAGCCGCAGCGGCGCCGACCCGCCGCGGGCGTGGTCGAGCGGGGACACCGAGACTTCGGCCCCCGCAGTCGCGAGCACGATGAAGGAGTCAGCGACGATCGGCACGGCGCCGCTCGCGCGCACGGAGACGGTCAGCGAGCCCGTGCCGAGCAGGCGGCCGTCGGAGACGCTCAGGCCGACCCGTTTGTCATCGTCGTTCGTGCCGGCATCCGTGAACACGACGGCGCCCGCGGGGGTGAAGCTCAGCAGGTCGGGGCCCGCGGCGGACGCTGAGGCGAGGTAGACCGGGTCGCCGTCGGGGTCGATCCAGTCGCCGAGCACCTGGCTTGTCACCCGGCCGCCGGCACGCACGGTCGCGTGGGTGGTTCGCACCTGCTGGGGAGCGGAGTTCTCCCCCGGCGCCCTGAGAGTGACGGTGACGGTTGCGGATGCGCTCCCGCCACGGCCGTCGTTGATCGTGTAGCCGAAGCGAAGCTGACCGGTTGCCGCCTCCGCGACGGTGAGCTGCACCTGCTGGTTGTTGCCGACGAGGTCGAGCCGGCCGTCGGTCGCGTCGATCGGTGTGACCGATTCGATCACGAGCACGTCCCCGTTCGGATCGGAGTCGTTGAGAAGCACGGGGAGGGTCACGATCCGGCCGGGCCGGGCTCCGAAGGAGTCGTCCACGGCGACGGGCGGGGCCTGCACCTTGTCGTAGACCGGAGGGGTGTCGTCGCCGTTGGTCTCGATGCGCTGGGTGTCCGGGGTCGTGTCGATCAGGTCGGCCCAGTTGTCGATCAGCTGGTTGTCACGCTGGACCGCCCACGTCGAACCGTTGTGCGCATCGTTCAGCACGAGCCCGGTGCCGTTGCGCCGGAAGGCGAGCCTGGCGTTGTCGTTGAGCCCGGTGAGGGTCGTCGTCGTGCCGGACTGCGTTCCACGGGAGCCTCCGGACGCTCCCGACGCCGAGCCGCCGGACCCGGCGTCGCCGCAGTCGCGCCAGGCCGTGCCATCCGACCAGGCGGCATAGGCGCACTGTCCGGCGGTGTCCGGGGCCGCCGCTGTGCCGTTCCGGCCGCTGACGAGCACGGTCGGGGCGCCGCCGGAGAGCGGGACGGCGACGAGCCCCTGCTCGTGGGCGATCAGCACGCGGGAGCCGGAGAGACTCGGCTGCTGCAGGGCGGGGGCGCCGCCGTCGACGATCAACCCGGACAGGTCGACGTCCCTGCCATCGAGGAACAGGTGCCGCGAGGTCGCGTTGAGGAGCGCCCAGGCGCCGTTCACGCTCGTCAGCTGATAATCGTCGCCCGGCGACCCCGCGCTGAGCGTCTGGCTCGAGGTGACCGTTCCGCTTCCGGAGGGCGCCTGGGCGAGGGCGCCCGTCGCGGGAGTGAATGAGACCAGGGTTCCGGTGTCGTCAACGCTCACGACCGAGCCGGCGCCGAGGGAGAGGGTCGGCGCGGTCGCCGTGTCGAAGCTCGCGAGCCCGCTCGTCGGGGTCTCCCAGACCTCGCCGTTCGAGGCGATCAGGGTGCGGGTTCCTGCGAGGAACACGGCGGGCGCCCGGGGCGGCAGTGCAACGCTGCGCACGATCGTTGCCGTGGCCGGGTCGAGGATGTCGAGGGAGCTGTTGCCGGTGTCGAGCACGAGGACCGTCGCTCCGGACTGGAGCACGTCGAGATTGGAACTCTCGCTCGTCACGACCGTGTTTAGTTCCATCACCGCCGTGTTCGCCCGGCCGACAGCCTGGCGGGCCTCGTTCGTGACCCAGACGGCGGCATCGCCGAGGTCAAGACGCTGGGCGGTGTACCCGCCGGACACGACAGCGGTCGTCACGACGAGGGCCAGTACGAGCGTTCCGCCGAGGGCCGTCGCCCACGCCGAGCGGTGCGCAGCGAACTGGCGGGAGACCCAGAGACGGATCACGAAGCGTCGCCGCCTCTGGTCAGGTCACCGCGCGTGCTTCCGGTCACGGACCCGCCGGCGTCGACGCACTTCTCGCCGCTCGCGCCCCCGGTGCGCCCGTCCCGGTTCACGGCGACACTTGCGCAGACCCTGGCCTGTCCGTGCGGGTCGACGCTGAACTCAGTGCCCTTCTGGATGCTGCTCTCACCGGTGCGGAGGGTGATCACGTAGCTGTCCCCCCGGGCGATGCCCGGGTCAGCCCAGCCGAACACGACCATGCCGTCCCGCAGCTCCCCGGAGACATTGCTCACGGTCGGCAGCCCTGGCGTCGCCTGGTGCGAGAGCGCCGACGCCGTAACGACGGCGAGAACGACGATGACGACGGATGCCGCAACGAGCGCCCAGACGAGCACCGAACGCCGCCAGACCCCCGGCACCGAGCCCCTGGCTGTGCCGCGGGACCTGCCCCTGGCCGTGCCCGCGCTGCCCGCAGTCCCCGCCGAACCATCGAACCCAGAGGGGCTGCGCGCGCCGGAGGTGTCGGCGAGCGCGCCGGCCGCCGAACGGCGCCCTCGTGGCGCCTGATGCACCCGGCGGCGGCGCGGCTCCTGGTACGCATTGATCGAATTCACGGCGGAGATGCGGGTGCGGTCGTCGTCGTCGACGCCGTTCTCAGCGGCCCAGTCCTCGTCGGCGACCTCGAGCCGGGTGGGGAGGAGGCCCAGTTCGGCCTCGACGGACTGCAGCTCCCTGATGAGCTCGAGCATGCTGCCCTGGCGCGACTCCGGACGCCGGGACATCGCGCGCTGGAGGATGAGCTCGAGCCTGCCCGGGACATCCGAGCGGCCGATCGCCGGGACCCTGGCCTTGTTGATGCGGGAGATGAGCTGGGCCGAGCTGTTCTCGGCGCCGGGAATCTCGAACGGCGAATGACCGGCGAGGAAGGAGTACAGAGTGGCGCCGAGGGACCAGACCTCGGAGGCGACGGAGCCGGAGACCTCGTCGAGGAGGACTTCCGGAGCGGACCAGGGGATGGACAGCCCGACCGCTTCGACGTTTCTGGCCTCGCTCACCGTGGCCGCGATGCCGAAGTCGCCGAGAACGGCATGCCCGTAGCGGGTGACGAGGATGTTCGAGGGCTTGAGGTCCCGGTGCAGCATGCCGGCCTGGTGCGCGGCCTGGACGGCGTTCGCGATGGTGATGCCGACCTGGAGCACTTCAGGGACGCCGAGAGGCTCTGTGCGGTAGCGCTGGCTGAGCGCCGGAGAGCACTGTTCCATCACGAGGTATGGGCGTCCGTCGGCCGAGACGCCGGCCTGGAAAACGGTCAGGATCGACGGGTGCGAGCTCAGCGAGGCCATCAGGTTGGCCTCGGCCTGGAACAGCTGCCGGACCTGGTCGTTGACGACCTCGGCGAGGAGCACCTTGACCGCGACCTGTCGGCGCGGAAGGTCCTGCTGGTAGAGGAAGACGTCGGCGAAGCCTCCGGAGCCGAGCACCCGGAGGTAGGAGAACCCCGGCAGGTTCGGGGGCGTCGACGGTAATCGTCGCTGCATCGCGGCCTCCCCGTCTCGCTCTCGCCAATGGTCCCTGGACTGGTCCGTGAACGCGCATCGAACGGGTATCACGACTGGCGTCACTCAAGTTTAGGCAGTTGCCCCGCACGTGTCCGGGATGCTGCTCCCCCAACTCAGGGGGTGTCGAAATCAGTGCGTGTCGAGATGGCCGATGTCGAGCGGGCCGGTGTCGGCGTCCTGCGAGGCGGACGGGCCGCCGGTTCCCAGGTCCTCTTCACGGTCTTCGCTGTCTTCGCTGTCTTCGATATCGAGGACGTCGAGGACGATCACCGTCACGTTGTCACGACCGCCGTTCTCGAGCGCGGCCTCGACGAGCGCCTTCGCGGCGTCGTCCGGGTCCGGGTTCGAGATCAGGAAATGCCGGATGCCGTATGCGGTGAGTTCCTTGGTCAACCCGTCGGAGCAGATCAGGAGGCGCATCCCCGGGTGCACAGGCAGCACACGGTAATCGGGGATCGGCGCCTCGTGGAACCCGACGGCGCGGGTGATGATATTGCCGTGCGGATGGACATCCGCTTCGTCGCGGGTGATCCGGCCCGCGTCGACGAGTTCCTGCACGACGGAATGGTCGATGGTGATCTGTTCGAGCACACCGGAGGTGAGCAGGTAGACCCGGGAGTCGCCGATGTTGAACACGACCCACTGGGGAGCGCCGGACACGAGGGTGAGTGCGGCTCCCGTCACCGTGGTCCCGGTGCCGAGGTCGGTCACGCCGACTCCGGACGCCATGTCCGTGACCGCGAGGCCGAGCGCCGCGTTGATGGCCGCATTCTGCGGCGAGTCCCGCCCGGCAAGTTCGGCGAGCCGGTGCACGACGGCCGCGCTCGCGACGTCGCCAGCGGAATGCCCGCCCATGCCGTCCGCGACCGCGAATATGGGCGGCGCGGATATCAGGCTGTCTTCATTGACTTCGCGGCGATGCCCGGTGTCGGTGAGTGCGGCCCACGCGAGCGAGACCGTCTTCTTCACCGAGGGGAAAGCGACCTCGAATCCGCCTGAGCCTTGACCAATCTGGGTCACGGGTGGTGCCTTCCACGATGTGCTGGGAAATACGGAGCCGACTCGGTGCCGCTCGCCGGGATGATCTCGATGATGTTATCGTCCCCGATGTCTATTCTCGTACCCGGAGGCACAGTTCGGGAATCGCCGGGACGGAGCCGCTCCCTGCGCCCGTCCGCGGAGACCACGATGGTGCCGTTCCGGGAGCCCGCGTCAGTGACGACGATGACGTCCCCCACCTGCCGGATGTCGACGTGGGTCGCGGACACGAGCGAGCCGGCAGAGACGACGGCCACGAGAGTGATGCCCGGCCCGACGGGGATGCGCGGCTGTGCGGGGCGCCTGCCCAGCCGATATGGACGGTCGAGAGGGAACTCACGGCCGTCGGACAGCCGGAACCGGGCGAGTGGCGGACGGAGGGCTGCGCCGGTCGCGGTGTCCTCGGTGTCCTCGGTGTCCTCGAGCTGGCGGATCACGGTGTCACCCGCCCCGCGGATCACCGTGTCGTCCGGCCTGCGGATCACCGTGTCGTCCGCCCCGCGGATCACCGTGTCGTCCGGCCTGCGGATCACCGTGTCATTCGGCAGGCGCATCGCGGTGTCGTCCGTTTCGGCCGCCAGGCCGCCTGGCGACCAGCGCGCCGTCCGGCCGACCACTGTGCCCTGTTCGTTCCCGGTTCCGCTTCCAGCGGGTACGGCGGCGGGCGCCGCCGTGTCCGGGGAACCGATCACGACGACGGTCACTGCGGAGAAATCGGCGAGGTTCCAGGGCCGGATGCCCTGGTCGGTGAAGCGTCGTGATCCGCCGACCGAAAACACGTCGACGGCGATCTGTCCGCGCACGACGACGGTCACGGCGGACTCATCCGCTGCTGCACGGATCACGAGCGCGAAGGACTCGAGTGCATCGGAGCCACCGAGCGGCAACAGTCCGACGAGGGCCTCTGCCGAGACGCTGGCGTCTCCGGCCCTGCTCGAGAGCGCCGTGACGAGGCCACGGGGCGCGTCGGTCGGGACCGCGGCGACGAAGGAGCGGCCGGCCACGAACATCCACTCTGGGTCCATGGGACTCCCTTCGTCCTCCTAGGATCTTCACCGTATCCCGAGTACGCGGATCCGCCGTGCGGCGCGGGGAGACCCCACGCACCGGCAAAACCCTCCGAGATATGGAATCCGCAGCATTTGCCGTAAAAAGCTGCGGAATCGCTTGCCGGGGGAGGGTCTCGCTGGCATAATCGCTGGATGGTCGCAAACGGACGTACCACGCCGGGCAAGCCGGTACCCCTCGATGACGTCTCGAAGAAAATCATCGAGCAGTTGCAGGTCGACGGGCGCAGGTCGTACGCGGAGATCGGCAAGGCCGTCGGACTCAGCGAGGCCGCCGTGCGCCAGCGGGTGCAGAAGCTCACGGATGGCGGGGTCATGCAGGTCGTGGCCGTCACCGACCCGATGCAGCTCGGTTTCTTCCGCCAGGCCATGATCGGCATCCGTGCCTCGGGAGACACCCGGATACTGGCGGAACTGCTCGCCGCGATGCCGGCCGTTGACTACGTCGTGCTGACAGCAGGCTCCTTCGACATCCTCGTCGAGGTCGTCTGCGAGGACGACGATGAGCTCCTCGACCTGCTCAACTCCCAGATCCGCAACCTCGACGGGGTCAGGTCCACTGAAACATTCGTCTATCTCAAACTCCACAAACAGTTCTACAACTGGGGAACACGGTAAAAAATGACACTCTCAGAACCCTTGCTCGAATCCGTTCCCGCTTCGCCCGCGGTCGTCAGCGCTGACGCGACCGGTGCGGATGCCGCCGCTACGCCGGAGGATGCCGGGCCCACCGTCTACACGGACGCCGAGAACGCGGCCATGCAGCAGAAGGCCAAGGACCACCTCTGGATGCATTTCTCACGCCAGTCGGTCGTCGAATCCGGCGCGGGCGTTCCGATCATCACGAAGGGCCTCGGACACCACATCTGGGACTCGAACGGAAAGAAGTACATCGACGGCCTGAGCGGCCTCTTCACGGTCAATGCCGGGCACGGGCGCAAGCGCCTCGCCCAGGCGGCCGCCAAGCAGGCGGAGGAACTCGCGTTCTTCCCGATCTGGTCGTACGCGCACCCGAACGCGATCGAGCTGGCCGACCGGCTCGCCTCGTTCGCTCCCGGCGACCTCAACCGCGTCTTCTATTCGACAGGTGGCGGCGAGGCCGTCGAGACCGCGTTCAAGCTCGCCAAGTACTACTGGAAGCTTCAGGGCCGCCCGACCAAGCACAAGGTCATCTCCCGCAATGTCGCCTATCACGGCACGCCGCAGGGAGCCCTCGCGATCACGGGTATCCCCGCGATGAAGGAAATGTTCGAACCGGTCACCCCAGGTGGCCTCCGGGTGCCCAACACGAACTTCTACCGGGCGGACGAGATGGGCTCCGGCTTCGGCGACGACATCGAGAAGTTCGGCCTCTGGGCAGCGAACCGGATCGAGGAGATGATCCAGTTCGAGGGGCCTGAGACGGTCGCCGCCGTGTTCCTCGAGCCCGTGCAGAACTCCGGCGGATGCTTCCCGCCGCCCCCCGGCTACTTCAAGCGCGTGCGCGAGATCTGCGACAAGTACGACGTGCTCCTCGTCGCCGACGAGGTCATCACCGCGTTCGGCCGGATCGGGAACATGTTCGCCTCGACGACCTTCGGCATCGAACCGGACATGATCACCTGCGCGAAGGGCATGACGAGCGGTTACTCGCCGATCGGCGCGACGATCGTCTCCGACCGCATCTACGAGCCGTTCAAGCACGGCGACACGACGTTCTATCACGGCTATACCTTCGGCGGGCACCCGGTCTCCTCCGCGGTCGCGCTCGCTAACCTCGACATCTTCGAGGAAGAAGGGCTCAACGAGAACGTCCGCACGAACTCGCCGATCTTCCGCGCCGAGCTCGAGAAGCTGCTCGCGCTGCCGATCGTCGGCGACGTGCGCGGCGAGGGCTACTTCTTCGGGATCGAACTCGTCAAGGACAAGGGCACGAAGGAGACGTTCAGCGACGAGGAATCCGAACGCCTGCTTCGCGGCTACCTGTCCAAGGCGCTCTACTCCGCCGGGCTGTACTGCCGCGCCGACGACCGCGGCGACCCCGTCGTGCAGCTCGCTCCCCCGCTGACCATCGGTCCGTCCGAGTTCCGCGAGATCGGCGACATCCTCTACGGTGTGCTCGCGGAGGCCCCGAAGTACCTGTAGGAGTCGCGGGCAGGACACCGAGCGCTGGGGTTCCGCCGTTTCGCTTGTGGTGCACCACCGGCGGAACGGCGGAGCACCCGCGTTCGACCCCGCAGTGCCGCTCGCGTGGTCGATCAGGTGTCACCGGCGTCATCCGCCGGCACCGCGAACGCCCACTCGGGCAGGTGCCCGGCGGAGACGACGGTGAGCAGCAGCCTGGCCATGCCGTATTCCGGGTCGATCGCCAGGGCCTGGTCGATGAAGATCCCGGCGACCGAGCTGCGCCCGAGCGCCCACGACAGCCAGGCGAGCATGCACAGTGGCGCGGGGCGCACTCGTTTCGGAGCTAGCGCGACCAGTGTCTTCAGGAGGTCGATACCGCGTTCGATCCGTTCAGGGTCAGGACGTTGCGAGACGGATCCGAGCATGAGGTCGCCGGTCTGCGCGAGGTCCCCCGTTGCGCCGGATCCGGCCTGCTCCTCTGCGACGATGTCGTCCATGCTGCGGCCGGTCTCGCGCTGGATCGCGGCATACCGTTCGTTCAGTTCGTGCGTCACCCGCCCGATCTCCTCGCCGAACGCGATCTGCAGCATGACCTGGTCGCGCCGGGCCGGGCTCTTCAGCAGGAACAGCAGGGTTGCTGCCTGTTCGGCGTCGAGAGCGGAGGGGTCCCGTTCGAGCGCGGCCTCCGTTGTCGACACCGGGTCGAGGATGTCCCCGACCATGGCCACGAGTTCGGGCAGGTCGGGCGCGTCGGGAACCTGGGACCCGAGGCATTCGTACCGGGTCAGCCTCCTGGCGCAGCGGTCCCGGAGCGCGAGGTCGACCTTCGGCAGGTCGGCCCGGCTCACGAGGTGCCCGAGTTCACGCCGGGCCTCCGGCGGCAGGTCGCGGTTCACCGGGGACTCCGCGATCTCGGACAGCGGCCGCCCGCCCGCCGGGCAGGCGGGGTCGAGATAGGAACCCCAGCCGTCTGCGGCGACGCACAGGGAATCCCGGACGAGGAAGCCGGACAGTTCGGCCCGGCGGCCCAGGATTTCCGCGAAGCGCTCACCGGGGATGCCCGGCACGTCCGCGAACCGTTCGTCGGTGTAGAGGACGGGTACGACGGCGTCCACCCCCTCGATCTTGCACAGCGTGCCGACGAGAGTGGTCGCGACGCGGCGGAGGACCGTGCGTGCGAGGTCGGGTTCCGGCAGGTTGAAGCGCAGGGCTCCGCAGGTGCGGTTGCCGCGGAAGGCGACGAGGACCACGCTGCGCTCGGGCTGGAACCCGGCGAGCTGTGGCACGAGGGCGAGGAAGTCGTGGGCTTCCTTGGTCTTCACGATGGTCGGTGTCATGCGGACACTCTCCCGGGGCGTTCCCTCCCCGGGTGCGCTCGCTGGGGATCGGTGCATAACTCGCGCAAGGAACGCAACCTGTGCATAACTCCCCACGTAGTCTTGGAGCTATGCCCATTTCGACCATCGTGGACGTCCTCCTCGTCCTGCTCCTGCTGGGCTATGTCGTCTCCGGCTACCGCAGCGGCCTGATCGGCAGCCTGAGCGGCATCGCCGGCCTCGTCGCCGGCGGTATCGCCGCATACTTCCTCGTTCCGCTCGTCGGAGCCTGGGTGCCTGCAGCGGAGTGGCGCACCGCAGCGACCCTCGCCACCGCCGCCGTCCTCCTGCTCGGCGGCCTGTCGATCGGCGGAACCCTCGGCAGGGTGCTCCGTCCCCGAGCGGCCCGAAGACGGCTGCTCGTCGTCGACCGGGTGTTCGGCGCCGGCATCGCCGTCGTCGTCGCAGCGAGCATCGTGTCGATGCTCGCCTTCAGCATCGGGTCGCTCGGGGTGCCGGTCCTGTCGCCCGCGATCGCCTCGTCGACGGTGGTGCGGTCGATCGACTCGCTCACGCCCGATCCGGTCAAGGCCTTCCTCGCCCAGCTGCGTGCGATGGTCGTCACCGAGGGCATCCCTCGGGTCATCGAGGCCTTCAACGGGCCGGTGCCCACGGTTCCCGTCGTCACCGGCACGAGCGCCGAACTGCTCGCCGCGCAGGATTCCGTGCTCAAGATCGTCGGGACGGCATATGCCTGCGGGCAGAACCAGTCCGGGAGCGGCTTCGTCATCGCGCCGGGCCGGGTGCTGACCAACGCGCACGTCGTCGCGGGCGTCTCAGAGCCCGTCGTCGAGTCGGCTGACGGCACGGCCCGCGCGGGAACCGTCGTGTACTTCGACCCGGCGGCCGACCTCGCCGTCATCGCCGTCGCTGGGCTCGATGCCGAACCTCTCGGCCTCGGTGCGGACCTCGCGACAGGAAGCCTGGCCGTGAGCGACGGCTATCCGTACGGCGGACCGTTCGAAACCGGACCCGCGGAGGTCGTCGCGGTCGCACCGGCTGTCGTCGGTGACATCTACGGCGACAATCCGACCTCCCGGTCGATCTACACGCTCGCGGCGGACATCCAGCACGGCGAGTCCGGCGGGCCGCTGCTCAATCAGGACGGCAAGGTCGTCGGCGTCGTCTTCGCGAAGTCGACGGTCACCGCCAACATCGGCTACGCCCTCGCGATGGAGTCCGTCACCCCCGTCGCCGCAGAGGCCGCATCGCTCACAGACTCCGTCGAGCCCGGGCACTGCGTCGTCGGCTAGCTTCACCCGGTCAATGCGAAAATAGGGAAGAACACCGGGGAGCGAGACCGCTCCCCGAGGAGAGGCCACCATGACCATCACCGCTGCCGCCGACGGTTCGGCCCTCGGTAACCCGGGACCGGCCGGCTGGGCCTGGTACGTCGACGACTCCTGCTGGGACGCCGGCGGCTGGAAGCACGCCACCAACAACCAGGGCGAGCTCAAGGCCGTCCTCGAGCTCTTCCGCGCGACCGCGCACCTCGACGAGGACCTCCTCGTGCTGTGCGACAGCCAGTACGTGATCAACTCGGTGACCAAGTGGATGCGCGGCTGGAAGGCCAAGGGCTGGCGCAAGGCCGACGGCAAGCCGGTGCTGAACCTCGAGTTGCTCCAGGAGATCGACGCGGCGCTCGCCGGCCGTCGCTACCGGTTCGAATGGGTCAAGGGACACGCGAACCACCCGCTCAACGAGGCAGCGGATGCCCGGGCCAGGGCCGTCTCCGAGGCGTACCAGCGCGGTGGGCCGATCCCGAAGGGTCCCGGGTTCGTGCGCGCGGGCACCCCGGCGGCGCCGGCGGCCCAGACGGCCCCTGCGGTTCCTGCGGTCGGCCCTGCAGCCGGTGCCGCCTCGCGAGAGCAGAAGCCGGCCGTGCGCCGGGCCGTTTCCGCTCCGCCCGCGCGCGCGGCGCATCCGGAGTTGTTCTCGTTCGACGACGCCGCAGACCCCGCCGCCGCACATGAGGTCTCCCTCACGCTCACCGCCGAGCAGCACGCCCGCCTCACCGCACACGCAGCGCGCCTCGGGCTGACGGTTGAGGACGCGCTCCGCACCCTGATCTAGCGGGGTCAGTGGACGGGCAGCCAGCGGCCGTGGACGCGCTCGGTGACCTGCCACGTGATCACTCCCGCGCGGACGCGGGTGCCCGCGAGGGTGTGCGCGCCGATTCGGACCGCTGAGGCCGCATCGTCCGCGGTGAAGCGCACGGTCGCGCGCGCCGAACCGGCCACGACGGCCAGGTCGGACGCCTCGACGGTCGTGAGCTCGGCCGCGGCGGCCGCAGCAGCCGGCAGGACGGAGTCGGGGGCGACCCCGGGTTGCAGGCTGCCGATGGTCATGGTGATCCGGAACGAGGGCATTCCCTCAGCGTAAGCGGGGCTTCAGCGAGCGGGGAACCGCACCTCGACCCGGGCGCGATCGGCGAGCTCGTCGCCGGAGAGATCCGTGAGCGCGATGATCACGACGCTCGGGGCGTTCCCGAGCCGGTCGAGCACCGCTCCCACGTCGATCGCGGCGTACGGGTCGTCGGGGTCGAGTTCCTCGGGGCGCACGCCGAAGACGGCGTCGGCGTCGTCGACCAGGAGTACGGCGCCCTCTTCTTTCACCCGTTCGAACAGCCGATCGAGCGTCGCATCGGTCTCCTCGGGGGACGACGCGACGACACTGTCGAGCCCGACGGTGACGAGGGCCTTGCCGAGCTCGCTCGCAGCGGATGCCGCCGCCGCGGCCTTCGCACCGGCATCCGTGCCGCTGAACACGGCGATCGCCCCGGCGCCCGCGAGCTTCACGACGTCCCGGATCGTTCCGAGCTTCGTGACCCGTTCCGTCGTGTCGAGTGTGAATGACGCCATCACCGCGAACGAAACGCGCAGGGGGGCGGCGGATGCCTGCCAGAGCGAGGTGAGCACCTCGGTCGTGAGCGGAGAGGGGGTGAGCCAGACCTGGAGTTTCTCGCTCGACGTCACGGGAACCGTGAGTACCGGATGCCGTTCGATCGCGGCCTGTGCGGTGCCGAAGTCGCGGTGGCTTGCCGCGTCGGTGTCCTCGATGTCGGCCGCGAAGGCGCTCACGAGATAGCGCAACTCCGCGATGACCCGGCTGGGCCCATGCTGTGCGCTCGCCTCGCGATAGCTGATCAGGCTGTCGCTGTAGAGGAACAGGTTGATCGACGACCCGGTGACCCCGGTGCGTGCGACGTCGAGGCTGCGCGCCGTCACGTTCAGTCCGAAGGGCGACCCGGCGAGCATCGACTGGAGCGCCACAGTCGTGGCCGCGATCACCTGCCCGTAGTTCGAGAGCGAGGACATGGCGACTCCGGCTTCTGGGGCAGTGGACCCGCCACCGATTTCACGCTACTCCGCCTGACCGCGCAGGTCGAGGACTTCTCGTGCCGCTGGATCAGAAACGGATGTCCGAACTCGACACGGTGAGGTCGTGGAGCACGTCGGGCAGCACCTCCACGCCGATGCCCGGCCCGGTCGGAACCCGGAGGTGGCCGTCCTCGAGCACGAACGGCTTCGTCAGGTCCTGGGCGTAGTAGCGGCTCGAGGCGGAGGTGTCCCCCGGAAGAACGAAGTTGGGCAGCCCGGCGAGCGCCACGTTCGCCGCCCGGCCGATGCCGGTCTCGAGCATGCCGCCGCACCAGACCGGAACGCCGTGGGCGGCCGCGACGTCGTGGATCCGCCTGGCCTCGAGGTAGCCGCCGACCCGGGAGGGCTTGACGTTGATGATGCTGCACGCGCCGAGGGTGATCGCTGCGGCGGCGTCCCTGGCCGACTCGATCGATTCATCGAGGCAGACCGGGGTCTGGATGAGGGTCGCGAGGGCGGCGTGCCCGAGCATGTCGTCTTCTGCGAGCGGCTGTTCGATCAGGAGCAGGTCGAAGGGGTCGAGCCTGGCGAGGTGGCGGGCGTCAGCGAGTGTGTATGCGGTGTTCGCGTCGACCTGGAGCAGCACGTCGGGCCCGAAGCGCTCGCGCACGGCACGCACGGGGGCGAGATCCCAGCCCGGCTCGATCTTGAGCTTGATCCGGAGGTACCCCTCGTCGAGGTAGCCCTCGACGGCGGCGAGGAGCCGGTCGATCGAGTCCATGATCCCGACGGAGACCCCGGCGGGGACGAGGTCGCTCACCGCTCCGAGGTAGCCCCCGAACGAGACTCCCGAGGTGCGGAGCTGGGCGTCGAGGATCGCGGTCTCGAGGGCGGCCTTCGACATCCGGTGCCCTTTGACCGCGGCGAGCGCCGGTGCGACCCGCTCGGCGGTGAGGCGTTCGCCGGCCGCGTTCAGCCGCGGGGCGAGGTGGTCGCGGATCACGAGTTCGCAGCCGTCGAGGAACTCCGAACTGTAGAGGGGCTCGGCCTCCGCGGCGCATTCGGCCCAGCCCTCGGAATCCGCCGTTGTCACGTGCACGAGGAGGGCCTCGCGCTCGGACACCGAGCCGAAGGAGGTACGGAACGGGCTGACGAGCGGCAGGCGCACCCGACGCAGTTCGATGTTCTCGATCTTCATCCCGGTTTCCTCCGTCTCGCGCCCCGGCCACGAGCGCCCTCCCCCTGAATCTAACGCTTCGAAAGAACCCGGGAGCTCACCACACCGTGCGAGAGCGCTCCTGCGCGACGACGGCCTCACGGTCGGCGAGACGTCGCAGTCCGGCCAGCGGCTGGCTCATCCGGTGGTTGCCGCGGATGCGCGGCTCGACCCTGTCGAGGAAGGCCCAGTAGCCGGCCGTGAATGGGCAGGCATCCTCGCCGAGTCGTTTCTTCGGGTTGAACGGGCAGCCGCCGCAGAAATCGCTCATCGTCGAGATGTATGCGCCGCCCGACGCGTATGGCTTGGTCGCGACTATGCCGCCGTCGGCATGCTGGGACATCCCGACGACGTTGGCCGGCATCACCCACGGTGTGCCGTCCACGAACGCCGCAATGAACCAGTCGTTCAGCTCGCCCGGGTGATAGCCGCGCTGCATGGCCTGGTTGCCCAGGATCATCAGGCGCTGGATGTGATGGGCCCAGCCGGTGTCGGCAACGGCGTTCAGCACGTGGCTGACGCACGCCGCGCGCACGCCGGAGCCGTCGAGCTCACGGAACGACCGGGGCAACGGCTCGTGGGCGCCCAGGAAATTGCTGTCGCCGACGTAGTCGGGTCCGAGGTGCCAGTAGAGGTGCCATACCCAGTCCCGCCAGCCCATCAGCTGGCGGACGACCGCCTCGACGCTCTGCAGCGGCGCCGCGCCGCTCGCATGGGCCGAGACGACCGCATCGATCACCTCCCGCGGGTGCAACAGCCCCAGGTTCAGCGGAACGCTCAACCGGGAGTGCGCCATCGCATCGTCTCCGCGCAGCGACGCGTCCTCGAAGGGACCGAAGTCGTTCAGCCGGGTCTCGATGAAGTCGTCGAGGGCGGCCAGGGCTTCGGCCCGGGTCGCGGCGAAGCGTCGCGGTCCGTCCCGGCCGATCAGGGTGATCCGGCCATCCGCCTGGAGCCGGTCGAGGTCGCGGCGCACCTCGGCGTCGATCTCGTCTTCGACCGGGGTCCACGGGTCGGGCAGGCCGAGGCCGACGGCCCCACGGGGCGGCGGGCGGCGGTTGTCGTGGTCGAAGTTGAACCGGCCGCCTTCGGGGTCTGGGCCGCGCATCAGGACGCCGGTCCGGGCGCGCACCGAGCGGTAGAACTGCTCGAGCACCAGCCGGGAGGCCGGTCGGCCCGCCGCCCAGTCCGCGAAGTCGGCCTCGCTCGTGACGAAACCCCTGCTGGGCAGCACGTCGGCCCCGAGTTCGGCCACGAGCGCCCGCGCCCCCCAGCTGGTGGGATCGATCACCTCGAGCGGGCGTCCGGAGAGCACGTCGCGATAGTGCTCCGCGCGCAGGAATTCCACCCGATCGCCGAGTTCCCGCGCCCGGTGCCGCAGTGCGCTGAGGATCAGGTGCGCCTTCGCCCGGTGGAAGGCCGGCGGCCAAGGACCCCGACGGCCTCGACCAGGACGATCGGTCCGCCGTCATCGAAATGCGGTCCGAGCTGGTCGGCGAACAGGAATCGGGTCACCGGCATGGTCGTGATTCTAGAGCCGGGCAAGCGCATCAGATTCCGCCGGTCGTGCCGTTCGGGGCGGATGCCCAGCCGGCGCCGGTTAACCTCGGGTATGGGCAGGTTCACGGACAGCTGGCGGTCGCATCTCCTCTCGACGCTGTCCGGAAACTCCGAGGGACGGCCCTCGTGGGTGGAGAAGATGGAACTCGGCGAGGACGCCGGTTTCTTCGGACCGGGGTCGGCCGCGTGGGCGGTGCACGGCGGGATGGCGACGATGGTCGCCGGGATCCGCGCGCTGCTGATGCAGACCCTGCACCCGGGCGCGATGGCCGGGGTGCACGACTGGTCGCGGTACCGGGAGGACCCGCTCGGGCGCCTCTCCGGGACGATCCAGTGGCTTGTGACGGTCACCTTCGCCGACACGACCGTCGCGACCGACGAGTCGACGCGGGTCGGGCGTTTCCACGACCGGGTGACGGGCACCTACCTCGATGCGGCGGGAGTTTCGCGGCCCTACGCCGCCGGGGACGCCGAGCTGCTCTCCTGGGTGCACATCGTCTTCACGGATGCCTTCCTCGAGTCCCACAAGCTGTGGGGAGGCAGCATCCCGGGTGGCGCTGACGGGTACGTGCGCGAGTGGGCGAAGGCCGGCGAGCTGGTGGGAGTGCAGCACCCGCCGCGGTCGGCGGCGGAGCTCGCCGCCCAGTTGGCCGCCTTCACGGATGCCGGGGTACTGAAGAGCGACGAGCGCGTCGCCGAGGCGGTGCGTTTCATCCGCAATCCGCCGCTGCGGCGCGGGATGCTGCCGTTCTACCGGGTGATGTTCGCCGGTGCGGTCGCATCGCTCCCCCGCGAGTACCGGCGGCTGCTCGGGCTGCGCCGCTCGGTGTTCCCCGTCGTGTGGGCGACCGGGGCGGTTCTCGGGATCGTGCGGATGCTGCTCGGCGCGTCGTCGACGTCGGAGGACGCGGCCCGGACCCGCATCGACCGCATCGCCCGTGCTCGCGTCGCGCCAGAGCCCGACGCTGAGGTGTCGCAGATCGACGTTCCCGGGCCCAGTTAACCTCGATCTGCGACACCTCACGGCGCGGCGGCATCCGTGGGCGGAATCGCGGCGCGGGAGGCTGCGGACAGCACGAGCGTCGCCGCCACGGCGACGGCAGCGACGAGCGCGATGGTGAGGGTCGTCACGAGTGCATCGGGGCGCACGATCGACTCCCCGGCGAGCGCCTGGCCGGTGAGGATCGCGAGAACCCCGACGTAGAGCGCGATGACGACAGCGAGCAGCCGGAACCGCACGGTCGGCGGGCGCACGAGCGCCACCCGTCGGGCGAGCACCTCGAGGAGCAGGGCTGTGAGCGGGATCACCTGGAGGGCGTGCATGCCGACGAAGTGCGGAATCCGCAGGTCCCCCGCGACGGTGCTCCAGCCGAGGAGCGGCAGCCCCGGGCCACCGTCAGGGACGCCGACGGTGTGGGCGCCGGCGATGCCCTGGAAGTGGTCGAGTTGCGCGGCGGTCGGCCCGGTCATCAGGAAGGCGAGGCCCATCCCGATCACGGCGATCACGGTACCGGCCCGGATCGCGAGCGCCCGGGCCGGATCGCCGAGGTCCGTACGGAACAGCAGCAGCGCCGTGACGAGGGCGGCCATCCAGACGAGCACGATCGAGAATGCCATCACCGACCAGAGCGTCGCGGACACCGGGGTGGACACATTGAAGTGGCTCGTGATACCGAGGCCGGCGTCGCCGACGATGATCACCATTTCGATGACAAGTGCGATCGTCGACGCCGTGCCGATCCACCAGGCCAGTCGGCGACGACGCGCCGAAAGGATCCCGAGCAGCCAGGCGAGGCTCGCCGCGTAGACGAGCACGCTGATCGAGAACTTGAGCGGCTTGGCCCAGACCGGCGCGCCGGTGAGGCTGCGCGGATCAACCAGGAGGCCGACCAGGCAGACCACCACGAGCACCGCCATGGCCGCGGTCGCCGCGAGCAGCGGTCGATGCCAGGCCAGGGTGTGCAGCGCGGGCCACGCGGTGATCTCTCGCCGGTTGTCAGCGGATGCCGGCGGTGCCGTGGTGCCTGGCGCCGGGGTCTCTGGAAACTCGGGGGTGTTCATGGGGCGCTCCCTGTTCTGTCGGTCGGGCGTGGCGGTGCGGTAGCTCGTGCTGTCGTGCTCTCGTGCGATGTTCAGGGGGTGTGGTCGGGTGCCGCCTCGGGTGCGGACCCCGGCGCGGGCTCGGGCGCCGCTTCGGGAGGCATGCCGTAGCGAAGGGCGGCGATGTGTTCCTGCGCGGCGCGGCGCAGGCCGGAGAAGAGCTTGTCGCCGAGAACGGTGCCGACCACGACGGTCTCGCCCTTCGCGGCCCGGTCGACCCGCGCATCCAGTTCGTCGATGTCGGCCTCGGCGGCCAGCAGGGCGGCGGCGGCGTACCGGTCAAACCAGCCGCGAGCGTCGGTCTGGCCGACCTCGGCGAAGGTGTCGACGACCCGGGCCGCGGCCAGTCGGCCGGGGTTCGCCGCCGAGACATGCCAGCCGGCGGTGAGGGCGTCCACCCGGGCCAGGGCTTTCGCGCTCACCGCGGACTCATCGATCGTCGCCGACACCGAGTGCTGGGCGATCTCGAAGGTCTCCGGCAGCGACAGCTCGGAGTCGATGGCCTCGAGCACCCGCCGGACGGCCGCGACGCTCAGCCCGCCGACCTCGGTGAGGCCGCGAATGAGGCGGATGCGCTCGAGGTGCGACTCCGCGTACAGCGCCTGGTTCGGCCCGGAACGCTCCCCGCCGGCGAGGAGGTTCTCACGCTGGTAATACTTGATCGTCGCGACGGCGGTCCCGCTCCGGGTGCTCAGCTCTGCCATTCTCATCGCTCGTCCTGGGCCTGCAGTCCGGCGGCCTCGAGGGCACGGTAGCTCGCGATGACCTCGGGAAGGGACTCCTCCCAGGGTGTCGCAGCCACACCGAGCAGTCGTTCGGTCTCTGCGGCGTCGACGACGAAGGGGGCGGTGAACTGGTAGTCGGAGTCGTTGGCGGCGCGGATGAACGGCACGAACATCCCCAGAACGCGCGGCAGCGCTGGGCTGAGCCTGGCCAGGCTCCCGCGGTTGCCTGTGAGTGCGTTGACGCGGGCGGCGAGCTCTGTGCGAGAGAGCGGTTCGGCGGCCGGCACGTGCCAGGCGCGACCCCACGACCCCTGGTAGTCCGCCGCCGCGAGGAGGGTTGCGACGATATCGGCCAGATAACACCAGCTGTGCGGCGCGTCGGGGCTTCCGAAGACGCGCGCGGTCTTTCCGGCGATCAGCGGACCGAAAAAGGCGCTCCCGAGCTGGGAGGTCCTGCCAGCGCCCGGGCCGAAGTAGTCGCTCGCGCGCACCTCCACAACCTGGATCTCCCCGCGCTTCGCGGCGGCGAGGGCGAGTTCCCAGCCCTCGGTGCGCACCCGGCCCTTCGGCTCGGTCGGATGCTGCGGCGTCGCCTCGGTCATCGGCATCGGGCTGCCCTCTCCGTAGCCGTAGAGGTTGCCCATCAGCACGAGCCGGGCCCCGGATCGGCGCGCGGCAACGATGGCGGCCCGGAACATCGGCGGCCAGAGCTCCGGCCAACGGTTGTACTGACGCGGTCCGGTCGTGAGGAAGATCGTGGCCGCGCCCTCGGCCGCCGCGGCGAAGGCCTCGGCGTCCGCGGCGTCGAGGATGCGGGCGGTCGCGCCGGCAGCGGCGGTGCCGGAACGGGTGGCGACAGTGACGGTGTCTCCGCGCTCGACGAGGGCACGGGCAAGGGCACTGCCGAGATAACCGGCGCCGACGACAAGCTGGGTGGCCATGGGATTCTCCTTCGGGACGGCACACGACCATCCGATCAGATACATGAACTATCTGATAGTGAGAATATCCGATAGTGGAAGTATCCGCTACCCCCTCGTCGGACCGCCGTCACTCCCCGGGAGCGAAGAAGGCGCCGATCGCCGCGCTCAGTGCGACCGGGTCGGCCACGTGGCAGAGTTCGCGGGCCGAGTGCATCGACAGGAGCCCGATGCCGACGTCAACCGTGTGGATGCCGAGCCGGGTCGCGGTCAGCGGGCCGATCGTCGAGCCGCACGGGACCGTGTTGTTCGAGACGAACTCCTGGTAGGCAACGCCCGCCTGCGCGCAGGTGCGGGCCCAGAGGGCGGCACCGGCGGCATCCGTGGCGTAGCGCTGCGTCGCGTTGATCTTGAGCAGCGGGCCCGCGCCGGGGACCGGCAGGTTCACCGGGTCGTGCTTCTCTGGGTAGTTCGGGTGCACGAGGTGTCCGGCGTCGGCCGAGAGGCACCACGAGGCGGCGTACGCACGCAGCTTGTCCGAGGCGGATGCGCCGAGTCCGGCCCCGATCCGGGTCAGGACATCGTCGAGGAGCGGTCCGCTCGCGCCGGAACGGGTCTGGGAACCGAGTTCCTCGTGGTCGAAGGCGGCGAGGACACTCGTGCTCTGGACCACGCCCGCGGCGGCGTCGAGACCGGCCGTGTCGTCGTCCGTGACCGCGAGGAGCGCGACGAGTCCCGCGTGCACGGACGACAGGTTGTCGAGGCGTCCGGCGGCGAAAAGCACGTTGCCGAGGCCGAAGCGCGCGGGGGCCGCGGAGTCGGCGGTCAGGAGGTCGTAACCGGCCACATCCGCCGCCTCGAGCCCGGCCAGGCCGGCGAGGTGGGCGAGCAGGTCCGCGGCATCGAGGTCGCCGACCCCGTAGACCGGGTTCAGGTGGCGCTGGCGGTCGAGGGTGAGGCCGTTGTTGGCGTCACGGTCGAGGTGGATGGCGAGCTGCGGGATGCGCAGGAACGGGCCGGTGCGCACGAGGTGCTCCGTGCCGTCGCGGGTGACGAGGCGCCCGGCGAGTTCGAGCTCGCGGTCGAGCCAGGAATTGAGCAGCGGGCCGCCGTAGACCTCGACGCCGGCCTGCAGCCAGCCCCGGTTGCCGATGGTCGGCTTCGGCTTGAGCTTGAAGCCGGGCGAATCGGTGTGCGCACCGAGGATGCGGAACGGCGACACCGGGCCGACCCCTGCCGGCTGCACCCAGGCGACGACCGCGCCGTCGCGCACGATGAAGTGCCGCCTGGTCACGGTCGCGCCGCTGTCCGTGCCGCTGCCGACCGCGCTGCCCGGCCACTCATCGCGCTCGTCGAGCCGGGTGAATCCACCGGCCTCGAGCCTTCGTTCGAGTTCCGCGGCGGCGTGGTACGAGGACGGCGACGCTGCGATGAAGCCGGCGAGGTCGTCGATGTACTCTGGGTGCGAATCCGGTGCAAAGGTCATCCCCCTATCCAAGCACCGGCCGGCGACGGGCATGCACGAGGGCTTTCGCCGGACGGATGACCGCAGAAGGGTGCGCCATGGTCCCGACCGTCCGGCCGAGCAACACCGCCGAAGCGAGCACCGTTCCGAGGCGCCCGCCGAGCACCGTCGCGGATGCCGTCGCGGGCGGCGACGCGGCTGCCGACGCCTGGGTGCTGCGCTTCGAGGGCTTCGACCCGGCCACCGAGGGCGTCCGCGAAGCACTCTGCGCCCTCGGCAACGGATACTGGGGCACCCGGGGCGCTGCCCCAGAGGCTTCGGCGGATGCCGTGCACTACCCGGGCACCTACCTCGCCGGCGTCTACAACCCGGTTCACACCGAGCTCGGCAACCATTCCCGCGACGATGAGCACATGGTCAACGCCCCCAATTGGCTCGCCCTGTCGTTCCGCATCGGCACCGCGGACTGGTTCCGGCCAGAGGATCCCGGAGTCCTGGACTACCGGCAGGAACTCGACCTCAGGCGCGGCCTGCTGACCAGGGTCATCCGCTTTCGGGACGCCGACCGGCACACGACAACGGTCACCTCGCGGCGTTTCGTGTCCCAGTCCGACCCGCACGTCGCCGTGCTCGAGACGACCTTTGAGGCTGAGGGCTGGTCCGGCCCTGTGACGGTGCGCTCGGCCGTCGACGGCCGCGTCGCGAACCGCAATGTGGCGGCCGATGCCGCGCTCACGAACAGGCACCTGATGCCACGTGCCCGCACCGAGGTCGATGACCGCACCGTGCTGCTCGAAATGGAAACCACCGTCTCGGGCGTGCACATAGCGATGGCCGCGCGCACCCGGGTCTTCGAGGCCGACCCTGCGGGCGCGGATCGGCCAGGCCCACCCCGGGAGATCACGTTGGCCCGACGATTCCTGAGCGAACCCGGCTCCGTCGCGCACGAGTTCGAGCTGCACCTCGAGCCTGGACGCCCGGTCCGGGTGGAGAAGACCGTCATCGTCGGCACGTCGAGGGACCGTGCCGTCGTGTCGGCGCCCTTCGCCGTGACCGCGTGGATGCGCCGGGTTGCCGACCCGGCGGACCTTCTCATCGCGCACGAACGTGAATGGCGCGGGCTCTGGGACGAGTTCGCGGTGAACCTCGACGACAACGAGCACCAGTCCCTCGCGCTCAACCTCAACACCTTCCACGTCTTGCAGACCCTCGCCGGCGTCGACGCCGACCTCGACGCAGGCGTCCCCGCCCGTGGGCTCACCGGGGAGGGCTACCGGGGGCACGTGTTCTGGGACGAAGTCTTCGTCTACCCGGTACTCACCCTGCGCCGCCCCGACCTGAGCCGGGCGCTCATCGGCTACCGGTACCGGCGCCTCGCCGAGGCCAGGGCGGCCGCGACGGCCGCCGGCCTCGAGGGCGCGATGTTCCCCTGGCAGAGCGGCATCGACGGGCGGGAGGTGACCCCGGCCGAACTGTTCAACCCGCGCACCGGCGAGTGGATGCCCGATCATTCCCACAACCAGCGCCACGTCGGGCTGGCCGTCGCGTACAGCGTGTGGACGTACTACCAGGCAACAGGGGACGTCGACTTCCTCATCCACCAGGGTGCCGAACTGCTGCTGGAGGTCGCCCGGTTCTTCGCGGCCCTGGCCACGTACGACGAGAGCGCCGACCGTTTCGACATCACCGGCGTCATGGGACCGGACGAATTCCACGATGGAGCCCCCGGAGCGCCGGGAACGGGGCTGCGCAACAACACCTATACCAACGTGATGACCGCCTGGCTGATGGCGCGGGCCGTCGACATGGTCGCCGTGCTGAACGGGCGCAGCTGCCGGCCGCTCTGGAACCGGCTCGGCCTGCGCCCGGGCGAGGTCGACCGCTGGCGGCACATCGGCAGCCGGCTCCGGCTGTCGTTCCTGGCTGGAGGGGTGCCCAGCCAGTTCGACGGATACGAGGCGCTCCCCGAGTTCGACTGGGCGGGGTATCGCGCCCGCTACGGCGACCTCGGCCGGCTCGACCTGATCCTCAACGCGGAGGGCGACAGCACGAACAACTACCGGGTGTCCAAGCAGGCCGACGTGCTGATGCTGCTCTACCTGTTCTCGGCCGAGGAACTGCGGAGGCTGCTGCACGGGCTGGGGTACCCGCTGCCGCCGGAGGCCGTCGTCGCCACGGTGGACTTCTACGGGTCCCGGTCCACGCACGGGTCGACCCTGAGCAACGTCGTGCATTCCTGGGTGGAGGCCCGTCGCGACCGGGAGCGCTCCTGGCAGTTCCTGACCAGGGCCCTGGACAGCGACCTCGCCGACATCCAGGGCGGCACCACCCACGAGGGCATCCACCTCGGCGCGATGGCGGGGTCCGTGGACATGATGGTGCGGTGTTACAGCGGCCTCGAGATCCGCGACGACATCCTCTGGCTCCACCCCGTACTCCCCGCGGAGCTCGGTGCGTTCTCGTTCAGCATCAACTACCGGGACCACCCGATCCGGCTCGAGCTCACGTCGACGAACCTGCGCGTGACACTCAGCGCCGGCGGTGCCCCGCCGATCCGGGTACGGGTGGAGGGCCAGGACGCCTGGCTCGCCCCGGGCCAGGTCCGCGATTTCCCCCTGGTCCCGTAGCGGAGGCCCTAGACTGACCGCAATCGACTAGGTGGGGGCACAATGACCGACGGATCAGGCAATTACATTCCGATGCCCGCGGCGGCTCCCGCGGCGGCTCCCGCGGCGGGCTGGTATCCGGACCCCGCAGGCTCCCCTCGCCAGCGCTGGTGGAACGGCGCGGCCTGGACCATGGACCTGCACTATCCCGAGCCTCCCGTCTACGGGCGCCTCGCTCCGACCAGGGTCCTCTCACCGGACACGCCCGTCTACACCGCGGCCATCTGGATCATCACGCTGCTGCCGCTCCTGTCGCTCATCAACGTGGCGTCGACCGACCTCACCGCGGACTTCAACCGGGGGCTGTCGGAGGGCTCCACCGGCACGACGACGTCGGCGACGGATGTCCTCAGCCAGCTCCTCAGCATCGCCGTCTACGCGGCGTCGGTCACCCTCGCCTACTTCGACCGGCGCCGGCTGCTCGCCGACGGGTTCACCCGCCCGTTCCACTGGGCCTGGACCTTCCTCTCCTCCGGTATCTACGTGATCGGCCGCTCGATCGTCGTGCGTAACCAGGCGGGCCGCGGCCTGACCCCGATCTGGGTCTGGACCGGCATCGTCGTCGTCACGACGCTGGTCACCTTCGCCAAGTTCGCCGCCCTCGTGCCGCTCTTCCTCACGACGATCGGGTCGGGCATCGTGGCCTGAGCGGCAGCCGGCGAGCGCGTGTGTTCCGCGGCTAGACCTCGCTCTGCAGGGCCGCGCGGGCGAAGGCGGCCCCGCCCGGGGTGATCGTCCAGTTCAGGTAGTCGCGGGGCTTCCGTTCGAAGACGCCGAGGTGGTTGAAGAGGCGCCACTTGGGGAGCACGACCTGGAACGCGGCATCCGCGGAAAGGCGCTCGCCGTTCTTCTGCCCCCAGCCGATGGTCTCGAGACCGAGCGCGAGCGCCTGCTTGAACAGGGCGGCCTCGGTGAAACCCCGCCGGGCGATGAGCACCAGGAGGAGGCTCGTCGCGTCCGCCTCGACGGGCGAGCGGCTCGTGCGAATGGTGCGCGCGAGGTGCCACCAGAGTTCACGCGGGTTTTCGGCGAGTGCCCGACCCCTGCTCGTGAGCATGAGGCGACCCTTGCTCACCCGCAGCAGCCCGACCCGACGGAGGTGGTCACGCAGCTCCTGCAACGGAAGCATGTGCACCTCACGGTTGACCGTCACTGGCCAGCCCCAGTCGAGCTCCGTCGTCGCCGCGAGCACATCGACCGGCGGCAGGTAGCCGGCATCGGTGAGGCGGATGCCGTCGGCACCCACCCGGCGCAGGATCCATTGCACGTGTCCCACCATCCGCTGCATCGCCCGCTCGGGCAGCAGAATCGTGTCCCTCACGCGGGCCTCGGCGAGCATGAGCCGGAAGCCGGCGATCGCGTCGGGGTGCATGCGGGATTCGAGTTCCTGGGTGACCTTCACGTTGCGAGCCTACCGAGCGTCCCCGCAGAACTGTCAGCGGCACCTGCGAAGCTGGGACGATGACCGACACCCGGACCGATACCCGCGCATCCGCCCGTGAGATTCTCCGCACCCTGGTCGGGCGCGACGACGCCGACTTCCACGAGGGGCAGTTCGAGGCCATCTCCACCCTCGTCGACGACCGCCGCCGCGCGCTCGTCGTGCAGCGCACCGGCTGGGGAAAGTCCGCGGTGTACTTCGTCGCGACCCTGCTGCTGCGCCGCCAGGGCGCAGGCCCCACCATCCTCGTCTCGCCGCTGCTCGCCCTCATGCGGGACCAGGTCGCCGCGGCGGCGCGCGCCGGCGTGCGTGCCGTGTCGATCAACTCCTCGAACGCGCACGAGTGGGCCGGGGTGCTCGAACAGCTGCGGAGGGATGAGGTCGACGTGCTTCTGGTCTCCCCCGAGCGGCTGAACAACCCCTCCTTCCGCGACGAGCAGCTGCCCGCGCTCATCAGTCGCGTCGGCCTGCTCGTCGTCGACGAAGCGCACTGCATCTCCGACTGGGGCCACGACTTCCGTCCGGACTACCGGCGGCTGCGCGACCTCATCGCGACGATGCCGGCCGGGGTGCCGGTCCTCGCGACGACCGCAACGGCGAACAGCCGCGTCGTGACGGACGTCGCGGAACAGCTCGCACCCGCGGCGCCGGCAACAGGCCAGGCAGCGGGGCCCGGCGTCGTCACCATCCGCGGGCCGCTCGCCCGAGCCTCCCTGCGGCTCGGCGTGCTTCGGCTGCCCGACTCGCGAGCCCGGCTCGCCTGGCTGCTCAGCCACATCGACGAGCTGCCCGGCAGCGGCATCATCTACACCCTCACCGTCTCAGCGGCCGAGGACACCGCGCGCCTGTTGCGCGAGGCCGGCCATGCCGTGCGCGCGTACACCGGCCAGACCGACACCGCGGAACGCGAGGAGTCTGAGGGGATGCTCAAGCGCAACGAGGTCAAGGCCCTCGTCGCCACAAGTGCCCTCGGCATGGGCTTCGACAAGCCGGACCTCGGCTTCGTGCTGCACCTGGGCGCCCCCTCCTCCCCCGTCGCGTACTACCAGCAGGTCGGTCGCGCGGGGCGCGCGACCGAGAACGCCGACGTGCTCCTGCTCCCCGGTATCGAGGACGAGGCGATCTGGCAGTACTTCGCGACCTCGTCGATGCCGAGCGAGCATAAGGCTGAGGCCGTGCTCGGCGCCCTCGGCGACGCGGGTGGTCGCCCTCTCTCGACGCCGGCGCTCGAGGCGCGCGTCGACCTCAAGCGGTCCCCCCTCGAACTGCTGCTCAAGGTCCTCGACGTCGACGGCGCCGTGCGCAGGGTCACCGGCGGCTGGGTGTCGACCGGGCAGCCCTGGGTCTACGACCAGGTGCGCTACGAGCGCATCGCGGCCGCCCGGCTCGCCGAACAGCAGTCGATGATCGACTACGAACGCACGACCGGCTGCCGGATGGAGTTCCTGCAGCGCGCCCTCGACGACGACACCGCGGTGCCCTGCGGCCGGTGCGACACCTGCACGACCGCGTGGTATCCGTCCGACGTCGCCGTGGCGGCGGCCTCGGCAGCCGCCGCCTCGCTCGACCGGGTCGGCGTGGAACTCGAACCCCGCGCCCAGTGGCCGACCGGGGTCGCGAGCCTCGGGGTCGACGTGCGCGGCAACATCCCGGTTGGCGAGCGTCTCGCCCCGGGCCGCGCCCTCGCCCGGCTCACCGACCTCGGCTGGGGCGGACCCCTCCGTGACCTCTTCGCCGTCCAGGCGGCGGATGCCACTGCGACCGCCGCGATGACAAGCGCCTGCGTACGGGTGCTCGCCGACTGGAACTGGGACGAACGACCGGCCGCGGTGATCAGCATGCCGTCGCGGCGGCATCCGCTTCTCGTCGCCTCGGTCGCCCGCGCCCTGTCGGAGGCCGGGCGCCTGCCCTGGCTCGGCTCCCTGGACCTCGTCGGCGGCGGGCCCGAAGGCGGCAGCGGCGGGAACAGCGCCTATCGCCTCGCCGCGGTGTGGAACCGTTTCGAGGTCGGGCCCGAACTCGCCGCGTCCCTGGCGCCCTTCGCCGGCAAGCCGGTCCTGCTGATCGACGACCTCGCCGACAGCCGGTGGACCCTCACCGTCGCCGGGCGGCTGCTGCGCCGGGCGGGCACCTCTGCGGTGCTCCCGTTCGCCCTGGCGCTGCGTTCCTGAGTCCGCGCGCGTTCCGGGAGCCGCGCACGCATCCGCGATGACACATCCTTCCGGTAAACTCCCCGGGCATTCAGAACCAGGGAGACCCGTGACATCGACACTCAAGACCGAGCGACCTGCTCCGGCGCCGCCACGCGAAACCACCGTGCGCCGGGATATCCAGGGGCTGCGGGCCGTCGCCATCGTCGCGGTCGTGCTCAACCACGTGATCATGTGGCCGACCGGCGGTTTCATCGGCGTGGACATCTTCTTCGTCATCTCGGGATTCCTGATCACCGGGATCCTGCTCCGCGACCATGAGACGACGGGCACGATTTCGCTCCGGCGTTTCTACGCCAGGCGCATCCGGCGGATCGCTCCGGCCGCGGTGACCGTACTGGTCGCCACGGCGGTCCTCGCCCACTTCCTGTTCAACACCACGCGGGCGCTCTCCACGCTCTGGGATGCCGCCTGGGCCTTCGTCTTCGCGGCGAACTGGCACTTCACGGCCATCGGCACGGACTACTTCCATGCGACCGACCCGGCCTCGCCGCTGCAGCCGTACTGGTCGCTCTCGGTCGAGGAGCAGTTCTATCTCGTCTGGCCGATCGTGGTGCTCCTCGTGCTCACCGTGGGCGCGAAGCGCCTGCGGAGCGCCCGCCGCGGCAGGGTGGTCCTCGGCCTGGTGATGGTCGTCGTCATTGTCGTGTCTTTTTGTCATGCCCTCGGTGAGAGCGCGACCACGCCGTCCGCCGCCTACCTGTCCACGTTCTCCCGGGTGTGGGAGCTCGGCGTCGGCGCCCTGCTCGCCGCGGCCGCCCCGGTCTTCCACCGGATCCCCGTCGCCCTGCGCGGGCTCCTCGGCTGGGCTGGACTGCTCGGGATCCTGGCCGGCTTCTTCCTGATCGACGACACCCTCGCCTTTCCAGGGCCCTGGGCAGCCGTCCCCGTCGCCGCGACCGCCCTCGTGATCATCGGCGGCATCACCGGCCCGCAGCACTACCTGTTCCCGCTCACGAACCCGCTCAGCGTCTGGATCGGCGACCTCTCGTACTCGCTGTACCTCTGGCACTTTCCGGTGATGGTGTTCCTGCTGATGGCCGACCCCACGCTCAGCGTCCAGGTCATCCTCGGCATGATCCTCGCGCTCTCGATCGTGTCGTACTACCTCATCGAGCAGCCACTGCACAGGTCACCGTGGCTGCACCGGTTCGGCGACTCAGCGGAATCCAGGCGCCTCGCCTGGCGCACCTGGCGGGAGAAGTTCGGCTCCCAGTTCATTCTTGCCGGGCTGAGCCTGTTCGTGATCGCGACCGTGATCGGTGTCAGCGCCCAGGTCACCCTGCACGGCACGAGTTCCCCGGCAGCACCCATCGCGGCGCCCGGCCCGGTGGAGGACCCGACAGCCCAGCTGCAGGCGGATCTCGGCGCGGCCGCCTCGTCGACCGAGTGGCCGGGGAACCTCTCCCCCACCCTCGACGACGCGATCGCGACGACGTCGAAGAACAACCCGGCCAGGGGCTGCTTCGATGTCGGAAGCACGCCGAGCTTCGACGGCTGCACCTGGGGCAGTTCGGACGCCCCGAATCACATGTACCTCGTGGGCGACTCGACGGCCCTTGCCTATGCCCCCGCGTTCAAGGCGATCGCGGAGGGCAGTAACGGGCAGTGGAAGATCACCACGATCGGCCTGTACGGCTGCCGGTTCACGGCCGTGCCCGTGCAGAACGACGGCGCCGGCGTGATGGATGCCTGCCCCCAGCGCAAACAGGACGTCGCCCAGCGCATCGTGGCCGACAACCCGCGGCTCGTCGTGATTTCGAACGCGTACGCCCTCGGCAAGACGCCCGACCGGACCGCCCTCTCCGCGGAGACCCTCGTCGCGTCGACGGCCGCGGAGGCGGCCGTGTACAACGCCGCCGGCCGGATCGTTTACCTCGCACCGCCGCCCCTCGGGGCCAGCCTCGGCCAGTGCTATTCGCCGGTGTCGAGCCCGCAGAACTGCAACACGGGCATCGACCAGGCCTGGCAGGACTTCGCGGCGGCGACCAGCGCGTTGAACGGATCCGGCAGCTTCTTCGTGTCCTCGCTGCCGTTCAGCTGTTACAACGGGGCCTGCCCGGCGTTCGCGGGCACGATTCCGACCAAGTACGACACCGTGCACATGACTCCTGCGTATTCGACCCACATCGCCCCGGCCATCCGCTTCGCCCTCGGGGCGCTCGGCCTGATGTAAGCGGGTCGTTTCCGGCGGGGTCAGGCGACCCTGACCTCGATCTCGCCAGGCTCCGCGGCCTCGCTGCCGAAGACCAGGAACCGGTTGGCGATCTTGTCGGTGAAGAACCGGTCATGGCTGACCACGACGACAGCGCCGGGGAAGTGCACGAGGGCCCGCTCCATCACCTGGGTGCTCGACAGGTCGAGGTGGTTGGTCGGTTCGTCGAGCAGAAGCACCGAAGCCCCGGAGAGCAGGCACTGCGCCATGGCGACGCGCGCCTTCTGCCCGCCGGACAGGTTGCCGATCGTCTGCTTGAGGTCGGCTTCTGAGAACTGGAACATCGCGAGGAAGCGGTTCACCGACTTGCGGGTCGCGGTGAACGCGAGGCTGCCGGGCATGGCGTTCACCGCGTGCGTGACGGTGTCCTTCTCGTCGAGCTCGGCGAGGACCTGGTTGTAGGAGACCGGCGCGATGCCGCCCGCCCAGGTCACGGACCCGGAGTCGGCCTTCTCCTCGCCGTCGAGAACCCGCAGCAGGGTCGTCTTGCCGCTGCCGTTGGCGCCGAGCACCACGATCCTGTTCCCGCGCCGGACCTCGAAGCTCAGGTCGGAGAACAGGGCCTTGTCGCCATAGGACTTGCTGAGGCCCTCGACCCGGCAGAGCACGTCCTTCACGTGCAGGCCACGATAGATCTCCGTGATGATCTGGTCGACCGGGCGCGGCGCCCTCGCCTTCTTGATCTGCGCCAGCTGGCCGTCGAGGGTGCGGCTCGCCGCCTTCGCCGCCTCCCTGCGGTCGGAGATCCCCTCGGACTCGAACGCGAGGAGCTCGGACTCGTGCACGAACTGCTGCTCGAGCGTCTTGAGCCGGAACTGCTTCTGGATGACGTATTCGCCGAAGTTGCCGGGGTACTCGTGCAGGTGGAAGTTCTCGACCTCGATGATCCGGGTGACGACGGCGTCCAGGAATTTCCGGTCGTGCGAGACGATGATCGCCGCACCGTGGAAGTCCCGGAACCAGGCCTCGAGCCATTCGACGCCGGCGACGTCGAGGTAGTTGGTGGGCTCGTCGAGGAGCAGGACGTCGGGGTCCTCGAGCAGGATCTTGGCAAGCGCCGCCCGGTTGCGCCAGCCGCCGGAGAGCTCGTCGATCGCGCAGACGCGGTGGGCCTCGTTGAAACCGAGGGTGCTGAGTGCCGTGTCGATCCGGCGCGGGTAATCCCAGCCGCCGAGCCGGTCCATGTCCTCGAACAGTTCGGCCTGGCGGTGCAGGAGGGCATCGAAGTCCGTGGCCACGGCGATGGCCGCGTCGATCGACGCGAGTTCGGCTTCGATGGCCTTGATCGGAGCGAAGAGGCCGTGCAGGACCTCGGTGATGGTGGAGGAGCCGTCCAGTTCGGAGAACTGCGAGAAGTACCCGATCGAGACACCGCTCTCGAGCGTGACGGTGCCGGAGTCCGGTGCCACCTGGTCGAGGATGAGCTTGAGGATCGTGGTCTTTCCCGACCCGTTCTTGCCGATCAGGCCGACCCGGTCGCCCGGCTCCAGCCGGAAGAAGGCGTCGCGCAGGATCTGCGTCTTCTCGAATCGAACACTGACATCATTCAGCCTGATCAGGCTCATTACTGCTGTCCTCTCGAGGGACGCCCAGGGAATTCGGCGAGCGGAGCCCAGTCGAGTCTACAAAACCCCGGGCGCTTCAGACCCTCAGCGCTACCGAACCTCAGCGCAGCACGTCCATCCGGGCCGGGTCGTCGGGATCGTGCGGCACCTCGCTCCGGGCGGACAGCATCCCGAGACGCACGAGGTCGATGCCGAACAGGTCAGGCCGTCCATGCAGGCGGCGGCGCCAGGTGGTCGGCACCGCCTCGAGTCCCCACCGTCCCGCGAGCAGCGCGCCGGCGGCGGCCACGCTGGCGGGATCGGCACCGCTGTGCGCGGCAGCGGAGATGACCGGTTCGACGCGGGAAGCATCCACGGCGCCCGCGTCGCCGAGGATCGCCCACGCGCCCTGCAGAATCCAGCCGACCGGACCCACACGCTGCACGTCGACGGTGCGGCCCCGCCCGGCCGCGGCGAGGTGGGCCTCCCAGGCGGCACGCGCCTCTGCGGGCAGGGTCTCGAACCCGGCCCGGGGATCGAAACGCCCCTCGAGGACCGCCACGCGGAGTGACAGCGCGAAGAGGACGCCCGCGTCGCCGGCGCCCGGGTCGGCGTCGGGGCGTCCCGAGTCGGTCGGTGCGGTGCGGTTCAGCGCGGTGCCGCGCACGGACGACACCAACCGCGCGGCCTCGGCGAGCGCCACCGGGTCGTCGAGCAGGGCGAGGGCGACCGGGGCCGTCCGGAGCAGGCACCGCCCGGCCGCGAGCCCGGCCGCATCCGGATCGCCGACGTCGGGTTCCGCGGCCGGGCCGGGGTCTTCCCGCACCGCGGCCTCCCTGGGGTCGAGGCCGTCGGCCGTGAGCAGCGCGAGGTCCACGGCCGCGGCCGTCCGCTCGGACCACTCGAAGTCACCGCCGGACGCGAGGGCATCCCCGGCGGCGAGCCCCAGCAAAACAGCGCCGGACCGATCATGCTGTTCGGGTGTGAGCACGGCGACCTCCGTGGCAGGAGCAACGACATCGAATGCGCGCAGCATACGTCCCGGCGGCACGGCCGACAAGGCGGCAGCCCCCTCCCGTGGCGCGCATTCGCGATGGCCAAGAACGACCGGCGCGGGCGTCATCGTGCGTCACGGGAATAGTCGGGGAAGCCTGCACCTTGTTATTCTTCGGAAGTCCCCGGTGAACACACCCGGCCCGGAGACTCCCTCGCGTGAAGGACCGCCACCCTGGTCTTTCACCTTCCGAAGCGTCAAACCGGCGATTCGATTCCCTGCATTCGCGTTAGGCATTCCCATGAAGCTCACGTTCCGCTCCGCGCTCGTCGCGGGAGCCATCGTCACCCTCGCAGCACTGTCCCTCACCGCGTGCGCCACCGGCGGCACGGCCGGAAGCACGAGCGGCGCAACGACCGCCGACGATTCCCTCACCAAGGTGCAGAAGGCGGGAACACTCACGGTCGGGACAGAGGGAACATACCGCCCGTTCTCGTTCCACGAGAACGGCGCCGGAGACATCACCGGATACGACGTCGACGTGGTCAAGGCCGTCGCCGCCAAGCTCGGAGTCACCGCGACCTTCCAGGAGACCCAGTGGGACGGCATCTTCGCCGGGCTCGAGGCCGGCCGGTTCGACGCGATCGCCAACCAGGTCTCGATCACCCCTGAGCGCACCGCCAAGTACACATTCTCCACCCCGTACACGTACTCGACGGGCGTGATCGTCGTGAAGTCGGACAACACCTCGATCACCTCGTTCGAGAGCCTCTCCGGGAAGACCACCGCCCAGTCGCTCACGAGCAACTGGAACACTCTCGCTACCCAGAGCGGCGCCAACGTGCAGGCCGTCGAGGGCTGGGCGCAGTCCGTCGCCCTCGTCGAGCAGGGCCGGGTCGACGCCACGATCAACGACAACCTGACCTTCCTCGACTACAAGAAGAACAACGACGCTTCGGGGCTCAAGGTCGCCGCGACCACGACCGACAAGTCGGAGAGCGCCCTCGCGTTCGCCGGCGGCAGCACCGCCCTCGCAACCGCCGTCGACACCGCCCTCGCCGATCTTGCCGCGGACGGCACCCTGACCTCGATCTCGGAGAAGTACTTCGGGGCCGACGTCTCGAAGTAACCAGCAGATGACTCAGTCGAACTGGGACCTCGCCCTCAGCGCACTGGGTCCGATCCTGATGGGCGCCATCCAGGGCACGATTCCGCTCGCGCTCGTCTCCTTCGCGCTCGGTCTCGTGCTCGCGCTCGTCCTCGCGCTCATGAGGTTGTCCCGGCAGCGCTGGTTGTCCGCGATCGCCCGGGTGTTCATCTCGATCGTGCGGGGAACGCCGCTGCTCGTGCAGCTCTTCGTGATCTTCTACGGGCTTCCCTCGCTCGGGCTTCTGATCGACCCGTGGCCGAGCGCCGTGATCGCCTTCTCGATCAATGTCGGCGGGTATGCCGCAGAGGTCATCCGCGCCGCGATCCTCTCCGTGCCCCAGGGCCAGTGGGAGGCGGCCTGGATGGTCGGAATGTCCCGCCGCAAGGCACTGACCCGGATCATCCTGCCGCAGGCCGCCCGCGTCTCGGTCCCCCCGCTGTCGAACACGTTCATCAGCCTCGTCAAGGACACCTCCCTCGCCTCGCTGATCCTTGTCACCGAACTCTTCCGGCAGGCCCAGAAGGTCGCGGCGTTCAGCCAGGAATTCATGCTGCTCTACCTCGAGGCCGCGCTCGTGTACTGGGTGATCTGCCTCGTGCTCTCGACCGTGCAGGGCAGGCTCGAAAAGCGATTGGACCGTTATGTCGCCCATTGATACCCCGCTCGACCCGCCGACCGAGCCGCAGCACGGCGAAGGGACAGAGCCCGCGGCATCCGCCGCCCTGCTCACCGTTCGGGGGCTGCGCAAGAGCTTCGGCTCGACCAGCGTGCTCGAGTCCATCGACCTCACCGTCTCCCGGGGCCAGGTGCTCGCCCTGATCGGCCCCTCCGGCTCGGGGAAGACCACCATTCTGCGGTGCCTGAACGGGCTCGAAACCGCGGACGGGGGCACGATCACGATCACCGCCGAGGTCGCAGACGCCACGCAGGTCGCCGCCACGCCCGGGGACCCCTCACTCGCCGGAACCGCGATCACGGTCGACTTCGGCGCCGTCAAGGGCCCGAGCGACAAGAGCCTCGCGGCCCTCCGCGACCGGTCGGCGATGGTGTTCCAGAACTACAACCTGTTCCCGCACAAGACGGTGCTCGAGAACGTGCTCGAGGGTCCTGTCGTCGTGCAGCGCCGCCCGAAGGCGGAGGTCACCGCGGAGGCGCTCGCTCTCCTCGCCCGGGTGGGTCTGGCCGACAAGACGGATGCGTTTCCGTTCGAACTCTCCGGCGGTCAGCAGCAGCGGGTCGGGATCGTGCGGGCGCTCGCACTCCGCCCCCAGCTCCTGCTCTTCGATGAGCCGACGTCCTCGCTCGATCCTGAGTTGGTCGGGGACGTGTTGCGCCTGATCAAGGAACTCGCGATCGAGGGGTGGACCATGGTGATCGTCACCCACGAACTGGAGTTCGCCCGGGAGGTCGCGAGCGAGATCGCCTTCGTCGACGGCGGCACGATCGTCGAACACGGCGACCCCAGGCAGGTGCTCCGGAACCCGCGCGAGGAACGCACCCGGCAGTTCCTGCACCGCCTGCTCAACCCGTTCTGAACGCGCCCGCCCGGTCCGTCGATCCCGCCCGTCCGCACCGCTATCGTGATGCCATGGCAACAACAGCGGTGACCACGCAACGACGCGTCTTCGGGGTCTTCCGCCTCGCGATCGGGATGCTCCTCCTCGCGAGTGTGCTCACTCAAGTCGTCGACCAGGCTGTGCACGACGCCTTCGTGCCGACGGAATACTTCGGGTACTTCACGGTGCAGTCGAGCCTGGTCAACGCGGTCGTCCTGCTCTGGGGCGGTTCCCTCGCCCTCCGGTTCCGGGCAGACCCGGAGCTTTTCACCCGGATCAGGATGTCGGGGCTCTGCTACGCGATCGTGACCGCGGTCGTCTACAACGCACTGTTGCGCAACGTGGTGTCCGACGGTTTCACCGGGATCGCCTGGCCGAACGAGGTCCTGCACGTCTGGGCGCCGATCTTCATCCTGGTCGATTGGCTCCTCGCCCCTGGGCGGCCGGCCCTCGCCTGGAAGGCCCTGGGCTTCGCCCTCCTGTATCCGACCGTGTGGGTCGTCTACGCCGTGATCCGCGGCGCCGTCACCGGGTTCTACACCTACCCGTTCCTCGACCCGACCGGACCCGGCGGGTATGGGAGCGTCGCCGGGTACGTGCTCGGAATCGCCGTCGTCATCGCGGGCCTCGCTGCCGCGGCGATCTCCGTGAGCCGGGCGGGGCATGCGACAGGGGTCACGGCTTCGACAGCTGTTCTGGCGGAAGATCCGGCAGCATCCGTGTCGCCTCCAGCTGACGCTCGCGCATCGCGAGGAACAGCGGAAAGCTGAACGCGAAGGCGAGAACGAACGCGAGGACGACGTAGAGCCAGGCCCGTTTCATGCCGAGCCGGCGGGCTTCGACGATGATCAGGATACTGCCGGCCACGGCTGTCACAAGCAGGTCGACGGTGAGCGATGACACCGAGGGGCCGCTTCCGGTCCAGTCGCCGAGGTAGTCGCGCGCCTGGCTGATCGAGAGGATGTTGTACGTCCAGGTGCCGATCAGGCCGGCAATGCTCAAGCCGAGGTACACGAGGGCGAGCGGGGTCCAGTTCCGGGTCATGCCGACAGTATGCCGCCCCTTCCCGCTCCGTCCCGTCACGTCGACGCGTCCACCCACCTCGCGAGAGCGTAATTTTGGCCCTTAAACCGGCGGTTTAAGGGCCAAAATTACGCTCTCGCGGAGAGGAGACGCGCGCGGGTCAGTCGGCGGGGCCGGCGGTGAGGGTCGCGGATGCGGTGTGGGGTGCCCCGGCGGTGTCCGTCCAGGTGAGGGTGACCGAGTCGCCGGGGTTGTACGCCGTGAGGGTCGAGGTGAGGGCGGCGGCCGAGGTGATCGACGTGCCGTCGACGGCGGTGATGGTGTCGCCCGCGACGATCCCGGCGGTGGCGGCGGCCGAACCGGCGACGACCGCCGTGATCACGGCCGAGTCACCGGTCGTGGCCGTCGATCCGGTGGTGCCGGATGCCGCGCCGAGGCTGCCGCGGTAGCTGCGGCCGTTGACAGAGCCCGTGTCCGTCGACGTGGTGGCGCCCGAACCGACCGCGACCCCGAGGAACGCCGGGTAGCCGATCGTGACAGTGCTCGTTTCGACGCCGGTGTGGATCAGGGTGACGACCTCGAGGGCCGCGTCGATCGTGATCGCGAAGCCACTGATCGTCGCGGTCCCTGAGGACGCCGCCGTGTCAATGCCGATGACCTCCCCGTCGGCGTCGTAGAGGGGCCCGCCGGAGTCGCCGGACTGGATGTCCGCGTCAACCTGGATCAGGCCGGTCAGGGTTTCGGCGTCCGTGGCATCCTCGCTCGAGGCGGTGATGGTCTGGTCGACGCTCGTGACGGTGCCGGCCGCCGCGGTGAGGGTGCTCGTTCCGCCGGCGTTGCCGACCCCGGTGACCGCGTCCCCCGCCGCGACGGTCGAGGTCGTGTCCAGAGTGGCGGGGACCAGCCCGGAGGCATTCTCGAGTTTCAGCACGGCGATGTCCTGCGAGGAGTCCGTACCGACGACATCCGCCACATAGCTCACGCCGGTCGAGACGACCGTCACGCTGATGCTCGTCGCGCCGTCGATGACGTGGTTGTTGGTCAGGATCTCACCGTTCGAGGTGAGCACGATTCCGGTGCCGGCCGCTTCGGCGCTCTGATACTTGAGGACGGTGTCGATGACGACGACGCCGACCGACTGCGCGGCCGTTGCCGCAGTGGTGTCGAGCGCGGTGGCCGTCGTCGCGGATGCGGTGCCGGACCCATAGTTGGAGGGGCCGCCGGGGCGCAGGCCGGAGGTACCGAGGGTCGCCGAGGAACCTGAGGTTCCCGATGATCCGGTTGATCCCGCAACCGAGCCCGAGCTGCTCGTGCCCGACGTCGAGCTGTTCGAGGAGGAGGCCGCGGCGACGACCTGGGCGACGGCCATCGAGGAGAAGTACAGGCCGGCGCCCGTCGTCGCAGTGACGAGGGCTGCAGCGAGCCCCATCGAGACGATCACTCCGGCACGGAAGCGCGGCCGGTGGAAGGCCGGGTTGACGACGGGTGCGGCCAGGCTGTTGCCCGTGGATTCCGTGCCAGTGGGTTCCGTGCCCGTGGGTTCGGTGCCAGTCATTGTGAGATCCTTTTCCTCCGGGTGACGGCCGTACCGTCGCGACTGGTTCCCACCCAAGTCCCGGAAGCTATCGGATGTCTATGAGGCGTCGTGGTGTTGGCCCAGAGGGTCCCGCCCATCGGCTGTGAGCCCCTCCGGGCAGGCCGGGCCGGTCAGACGAGCACAGCGTCAGACGAACACAGGTCCAAACCGGCGCAGCTTCATACGAGGACTGTGCTGCCGATTTCACTGAAACCCTGATCGGTGACGGTGACCTCGAGCTTCGCCGGAATCTGTTCCTTCATCGAATCCACGTGGCTGATCAGTCCGATGGTGCGGCCACCGGCCCGGAGGCCGTCGAGGGTGCTCATCGCCGTCTCGAGCGTTTCGCTGTCCAGGGAGCCGAAGCCCTCATCGACGAAGAGGGTGTCGAGCGCGATTCCGCCGGCCTGATGCGAGACGACCTCGGCGAGCCCGAGGGCCAGGGCGAGTGAGGCGAGGAAGGTCTCGCCGCCGGAGAGCGACTGGGTCGGGCGGGCCCGTCCGGTGTGCTGGTCGAGGATGGCGAGTCCGAGGCCGGACTGGGTGCCGCGGTACTGCAGGGAATCGTCGTGTTCGAGGGCGTATCGGCCGCCGGTCATGTCCCGCAGGCGACCGTTCGCGGCGAGGATGATCTCCTCGAGTTGCGCGGCGAGCACGTAGGTTTCGAGTTTCATCCGTTTGGTGTTCGGTTCCTCGCCGTGAACGACCGCGGCGAGCTCCCGCACCTGGGCCTGGGTGACGAGCAGGGTCGCGGAGGTGGCGGCAAGCGCACGGGCCTCGGCGACCACGACAGCCAGTTCCTCCTGCCGGATCGCGAGGGTCCCGTGCTCGGTGAACGCCTCGTCCCTGGCCGTGGCCGCAGCGGCCCTGGCGGCCCTGGCCGGGTCCAGATCGAGCGCGACATCGGGAAGGTCGGCGAGCTCCGGTTCGGCCAGCACGGCGCGCACCGCGGCGAGCTGGTCGTCGTGGGCACGGATGCCGGTCTCCCGCGTCGCGATCTCGGCCGGCGTGAGTCGTGCGGTGACGACCTCCGTTGCTTCCACGAAGCCTTCCGCGGTGAGCCGGTCGGCCACGGCCGCGGAGGCGGCATCGAGGGCACGATCCCGTTCGCCGCTGAGGGCGCGGGCCGTCTCGAAGGCGCGCGCCGCCTCGAGCTCTGTGCGCATGCTCTCGGCCCGTTCGGTGACGGAGGTGTAGCCCGCCAGTTGCCGATTCACCCGTTCCTCGATCGCGATGCGGCGGCCGCGGATTTCGGTGAGCCGGGTCGCGGCATCGTCCCTGCCGGAGTGGACCCCGGCGAGGGTCTCCCGCGCGTGGTCGAGCTCGGTGCGCAGCCGCAGCCGCTCGGCACCGAGTTCCGTTTCCCGTGCCGCGGCGGTGCGGGCAGTCTCGAGTGCGGTGAGCGCGGCCGCGCGCGAGGCCGTGCGGTCGGCACCTGTTCCCGGGCCGGCGGAAGCACGGGCGGCGGCAGCGCGCGCGCCCAGGCTGAGGACCTCACCGTTGCTGCGCTCGAGGTGGTCCTGGGCGCGGGTCATTCCGGCGAGGGCGGCCTCGATGTCGCCCTCGGTGACCGGCTCACCGGACGCCTCCGCGGGGTGAGGATGCAGCGTGGAACCGCACACCCCGCACGGTTCGCCGGAAACGAGCCGGCCGGCGAGCTCGCCGGCGTGATCGGCCAGCCGCTTGGCGACGAGGTCTCGGTAGCGTCCGGCGGCGTCGGCGTTCTCGGTGGCGGCGGCCGCGTGCCGGCTGCGTGCCCTGTCGAGGTCCGCCTCGAGCGCGGCAGCCTCTGCGGCTGCGGCTTCCGCGGCGACCGCGCGGGCGAGCGCGGCGACGGCTTCCGGTTCGCGGGCGGAGTCGCGAGCGAGCGCGGCGAGGTCCCGGTCGAGGTCGTCGAGCAGGGCGGGCGCTGCGTCGATCCGCGCCTGCAGCCCGTCGAGCGTGGCCTGGATCTCGGCGAGCCCGGCCTCGGCGGACCCGGACTCCGCATCGAGGGCCGGCAGTTCTTCCTCGGCCGCGAGGACGTCGTTCAGGGACCCGAGCTGTTCGAGGAGCAGGTCGATGGTGGCGGAGAGTGGGACGGCATCCTGATCGTCGTCGCCGTCCTGGTCGACCTCGTCGGAACCGTTGACCGTGATCCAGTTCTCCCGCGCAGCCACCTCCGCCCGCGCCGCGTCGAGGGCAGCGGCGAGCGCAGCGGACTCTGCTTCGATCTGGGGCCATACCCGGGCAGCGCGGTGCGCGGCCGCGAGGTCGTCACGGTCGGCGTCGACAACGGCGCTGCGCTCGTCGAGCACGGCCAGGGTGGCCGTTGCGGCGTCCCTGCGGTCCTGGCGGGCCCGCATCTCTTCCTGGGCCCGAAGCCCGGCCGTCGCGTCGACCAGTGCGGCATCCGCACGGGCAGCCGCGGCGACGGCGACGGCGAGTGCCTGCTCGAGTTCGGCGGTGGCCGCCTCGAACCAGGCCAGGTCTGGTGCTGCGGTGCCGGGCTCGGTGCCTGCTGGCACGTGCCGGGCGGCGGATGCCGCGAGAGTCTCGAGCCGCACGCGCACGCCGGTGAGTTCATCGTCGAGGGCCTTGCGACGCGTGATGAGTTCTGTCTCCAGACTCTGGAACCTGCTGGTGCCGAAGAGGGTGCGCAGGACCTCGCGACGATCGTCGGTCTTGGCGAGCAGGAACCTTTGGAACCGGTTCTGTGCGAGCAGGATCACCTGCAGGAACTGGTCCTGTTTGAGCGGCAGGATGCGGGAGAGTTCGTTCCCGACATCGACGGGGCGTGCGGCGAGACCCCGCCAGCCGTCGACTGCATCGGCAGCGGCGTCGACCGCGGCGGCGTCGCGGATCTCGAGCCGGGCATCCGGTGCGGACACGGTCGTGCCGATGCCCCGCTTTTTGGCCTTGAGGTACCTGGGAGTGCGGAAGATGCGATAGTCGTTCCCGTTCAGGCCGAATTCGAGCTCGACGAAGGTGGGATCACCGGGTTCGCAATGGTCGCTGCGCAACTGCGATTCCGTGCCCTCATAGCGCGGAACACTTCCATAGAGGGCGAAACAGACCGCGTCGAGGATGCTGGACTTGCCCGCGCCGGTCTTGCCCGTGATCAGGAAGATACCGTCGTCGTCGAAGCGCTCGAAGTCGACGACCTGCTCGTTCTTGAACGGGCCGAACCCGGCGAGCCGCAGGCGCTTGATCTTCACGTCGTACTCCTCGTGTTCCTGATGCTCACTGGGTGACTTCTTTCAGTTCCCCGGCCGCGAGCAGTTCGGCGACGAGGTCTCGCTCGAACTCCGTCTGCCCGACACCGTTGCGCACGAAGCTCAGGAAGCCGGCGACGATGTCGGGATCGGTCTGCCGGTTGATCCGTTCGGCGTAGCTCTCGCTGCCGGTATCCACGACGACGGCCGGCCGGTGTTCGAGCGTGACACAGTGCGGGAAACGTTTCTGGAGCGCCCGCATGCCGTCGAGGGGCCTGACCTGGTCGGTCAGCACGGCCGAGACCCAGTCCCCTTCGAATGCTGCGAACCTGTCGGCGGTGAGGAGTTCCTCGAGCTCGCCGGTGAGCACACTGAGCCTCCGGGGAACCGGGAGGGCGACCCACTCGATCTCGAGCTCGGCGCCCTTCCCCGAACGGTCGGGGCCGAGGTCGACCTGCCAGGCGCCGCGGGGCTTTGCGGCCTCGGCGAACGAGTAGTGCAGGGGTGCGCCGGAGTAGCGCACCCGGTCTTCGAGCCTGGCTCGCCCGTGAATGTGCCCGAGTGCGACGTAGTCCGGGCCCTCGAACACGCTGACCGGCACGAGGTCGAGCCCGCCGGCGGTGATGTCCCGCTCGACGTCGCTCGCCTCCTGCGTGGCCGCGACGCCGGCCGCGAAGCAATGCGCCAGCACGACGGAGCGACCGCCGCGGACCGCGAGGTCCGACCGGATCTGGTCCATGACGAAGGTGAGCACCTGCTCGTGGGTCTTGAGCGTTCGTTCCGGGTGCGTCTGATTGGCATAGAGGTGGCGGACCAGGGCCGGTTCGAGGAAGGGGATGCCGTAGAAGTGCACGGGTCCGTGCTCGTCGGTGAGAGTGACCGGCGTGGCGACCTGTTCCGGCCGGGTGATCACATGGATGCCCGCCAGGCCGGCCCACTCGGACTGGAACCCGAGCCGGGTGGCCGAGTCGTGGTTGCCGCTCGTCATGATGACCTGCGCGCCGGCGTTCCGAATCTCGCGGAGGGCCGTCGCGAGGAGGGTGTAGCTGTCCGCTGAGGGCATCGCCGAGTCGAACACGTCGCCGGCGACGACGACCACGTCGATCGAACGATCGCGGACAACGTCGACGAGCGCGTCGAGCACGATCCGGAGGTGTTCGAGGGTCGAGTGCGTGTGGAACGTGCGCCCGATGTGCCAGTCCGACGTGTGCAGGATCCTCATGGTCGTCACGCTACCGTCCAGCACCGACACGGGCCGATCGGCCCGCCCACAGCATCCATCTTTGTTCTTCTGTGTTTTCCTTGACAAACAAAAAGAAACACAGATATCGTGTAGTCAATCCTGATCGAAGCGATCGGGCCGCGCAGTGGCGGGGGTCACTCAAAGACGAGGAGGTATCATGTTTGCGGAAGAACGGCAGGCGCTGATCGCCGAACTCGTCAGCGAAGCCAGCCGGGTCACCGTCAATGAACTCGCAACCCGCTTCGACATCACCCCGGAAACAGTGCGCCGCGACCTCGATACGCTCGAAGGCTCCCGGCAGTTGCGTCGAGTCCATGGCGGGGCCGTCGCCCTCGACCGCCTCAGCCTCTCGGAGCCGAGCCTGGCCGAACGGCAGACCCAGCGACACGACGAGAAGGAACGCATCGCCGCTGCCGCGTTCGCCATGATCCCGACCAGCCAGTCCGGGTCGATCATCCTCGACGCCGGCACCACGACCGAGCTCCTCGCCGACCGTCTCGCCGACTGGACATCCGCCGGACCCGACGACCAGCTCCTCGTCATCACGAACGCCGTTCCGATCGCATACAAGCTTGCCGGCAACGAGGAAATCCAGCTCCACCTCCTCGGCGGTCGCGTCCGTGGCCTGACCCGCGCGGTCGTCGGCCAGAGCACGATCGCGCAGCTCGAGGGGCTCCGCCCCGATATCGCGTTCATCGGCGCCAACGGCGTGCATGCCATCTTCGGCCTGAGCACCCCCGACCTCGTCGAATCGTCCGTGAAGACCGCCATCGTCCGATCGGCACGGCTCGTCGTCGCGCTCGCCGATTCCACCAAGCTCGACGAAGAGACCCTGGTGCGGTTCGCCGCCCTCGGGGACATCGACGTGCTCATCACGGACGCACCCCCATCACCGGAACTTTCCGCGGCCCTGGCCGCGGCTGACGTAGAGGTTGTGATCGCGTGATCATCACGCTTACCCCGAATCCGAGCCTGGACCGCACGATCTCGCTCGACGGCATCCTCGCCCGCGGCGAGGTGCAGCGCGCCGTGGCGAGCCACGTGGAGCCGGGGGGCAAGGGCGTCAACATCTGCCGCGCCCTTGAGGCCTCCGGCGTGGAGAGCCTCGCGATCCTGCCCGGCGACGCCCTCGATCCCGTGCTCATCGCGCTCTCCGATGCGGGCATCCCGCACCTCGGCATGCCGATCGGCGCAAGCATCCGCAGCAATGTCGCGATCACGGAGCCGGACGGCACCACGACCAAGGTCAACGTGCCCGGCCCGGTGCTGACCCCCGCTCAACAGACCGAACTCATCGATCTCGTGCTCGACCGGGCGGATGGAGCAGGCTGGGTCGTGCTCGCCGGCTCGCTTCCCCCGGGAGCTCCCGTCGATTTCTACGCCGACATCATCCGCCGGCTGCGCGCCCGCTACGGCTCCGCGGCGCCGAAGGTCGCCGTCGACTCGTCCGGCGCCCCCTTCGCCGCTGCCGTGAGCGCCGGCCCAGACCTGATCAAGCCGAACGGTGAGGAACTCGCCGAACTCACCGGGATCCCGGACGCCGAAGCCCTCGAGGGCAATCCGTCACTGGTCGCAGCGGCATCCGCTCGCCTCGTGGCCGGCGGCGTCGGCGCGGTCCTCGCCACGCTCGGCGCCCAGGGTGCCGTGTTGACGACCAGGGACGGATCCTGGCTCGCCCAGACGCCGCCCATGGTCGCCGTGAGCACCGTCGGCGCCGGCGACTCGTCGCTGGCCGGCTTCCTGCTGAGCGACCTGGCCGGCGGCAGCGCCCCCGATGCGCTCCGCCAGGCAGCAGCCCACGGGGCCGCAGCCGCATCTTTGCCCGGATCAACCGTTCCGGCACTGAACCAAACAAAGCCCAGCGACGTCACCGTGACGCAGCTGACCCATCCAAAGGAGGATGTCCAGTGAGTGCACTGATCACCCCGGAGCTCGTCGCTCTGGATAAGAACCTCGGAGCCGCTCCCTCGAGCGTCATCCGGCGACTCGCCGAGCTCGTTGTCGGCGCAGGCCGGGCCACCGAGATCGAGAGCCTGTACGCGGATGCCCTCGCCCGCGAAGCGAAGACGGCAACCGGCATCCCCGGTGGCCTGGCCATCCCGCATTGCCGCTCCGCAGCCGTTACCGAGCCGACCCTCGCGCTCGCCCGCCTGTCGACCCCGGTCGACTTCGGCGCAGGAGACGGCCCCGCCGACCTGGTCTTCCTGATCGCCGCGCCGGCAGGCGCGGACCAGGAACACCTTAAGATCCTGGCGAAGCTCTCCCGTTCGCTGATGAAGCCCGCGTTCACGGCCGCCCTGCGCGCCGCCACGACGCCCGCAGAGATCGTCGAGCTCGTCACCAACGTCGTCTCCCCCGTTCCCGTCGCTGTCGGCGGCGGCACTGCAGCCCCCGCGGCATCCGTCCGCACCGGGGTCAAGCGCCTCGTCGCCGTCACGGCCTGCCCCACCGGTATCGCGCACACCTACATGGCCGCTGAGGCCCTCTCGGCCGCCGCGGAAGCCGCGGGCGTCGAGATGCAGGTCGAGACGCAGGGCTCCGCCGGCCTCACAATGCTCGACCCCGCGGTCATCGCAGCGGCCGACGCGGTGATCTTCGCGGTCGACGTCGACGTGCGCGGCCGCGAGCGCTTCGCGGGCAAGCCCGTCATCCAGGTTCCGGTCAAGCGCGGCATCGACGAGCCGGCCAAGCTCATCGCGGACGCCATCGCGGCCTCGGAGAACCCGAACGCCCGCCGCGTCGGCGGAACCGCAGGAGCGGCGGAGGTCGACGAGAAGAACGAGCACTTCGGCCAGAAGGTCAAGCGCGCGCTCCTCACCGGTGTCAGCTACATGATTCCGTTCGTGGCAGGCGGAGGCCTGCTCATCGCACTCGGCTTCCTCCTCGGTGGTTATGAGATCACCAAGGTCGCCGACGTCGTCACCCTGCAGAACAGCCTCTTCAACCTGCCGGACGGCGGCCTCGCGATCTATCTCGGCGCGGTCTTCTTCAAGATCGGCGCCCTGTCGATGGGCTTCCTGGTCCCGGCGCTCTCCGGCTACATCGCCTATGCGATCGCCGACCGCCCCGGAATCGCCCCCGGGTTCGTCGCGGGCGCCGTCGCAGGCTTCATGGGTGCCGGCTTCCTCGGCGGCATCGCCGGCGGCTTGCTCGCCGGTGTCGCAGCGGCCAGCTTCGCGCGGCTCAATGTTCCGCGCTGGCTCCGCAGCCTGATGCCCGTCGTGATCATCCCGCTCGTCGCGTCGATCGTCGCCTCCGGGTTGATGTTCCTCGTGCTCGGTGGTCCGATCGCGTGGCTCACCGCCGCACTGAACACCTGGCTCACGGGTATGAGCGGCGCAGCGGCGATCGTCCTCGGACTGATCCTCGGACTGATGATGGGCTTCGACCTCGGTGGCCCGGTCAACAAGGTTGCATACGCCTTCGCCGTCGCCGGCCTCGGCACCGCGACCGTGGCCAACCAGGCTCCGTGGCAGATCATGGCCGCCGTGATGGCCGCCGGAATGGTTCCGCCGCTCGCGATGGCCCTGGCCACCGTGCTCGACAAGAAGCTGTTCAGCCCGATCGAACGTGAGAACGGCAAGGCGGCCTGGCTGCTCGGTGCGTCCTTCATCTCCGAGGGTGCCATTCCCTTCGCCGCGGCAGACCCGCTGCGCGTGATCCCGGCGAGCATGCTCGGTGCCGGTGTCACGGGCGCCCTGTCGATGGCCTGGGGTGTCACGAGCAAGGCCCCGCACGGCGGCATCTTCGTCTTCTTCGCGATCGACAGCTTCGCGCTGTTCGCCCTGGCCATCGCGATCGGCACCGTCGTCGCAGGCCTGGTCGTCATCGCCCTGAAGCGGTACACCACGAAGAAGGTCGTTTCCGGAGTGGAAGCCCCGGTTCTCGTCACCGCATGAACAACCAGTAGTACCATCACCGCATGAAAACGCGGCGGCCGATACGTGATCCGTACCGGCCGCCGCGTAATATCGTTACCGTGGGCAACCAATTCCCACGCAAGAATAGAGGTTAAACCGTGCAGCAGAACTTCTCCGGCGTGGGCGTCAGTCCCGGGCGGATCATCGGATCGATTCGGCAGATGCCCAAACCGGTCAGTGAACCCCCGGCCGGAGAACGATTGGCCGCGTCCCTCTCAGCGGATGCCGCCGCCGAACTGCTGCGTGCCTCTGCCAAGACCGTGCAGGTCGAGTTACAGAACCGGGCAGCGGGAGCGACCGGCGCGAGCAAGGCCGTCCTCGAGGCCACCGCGCTGATGGCGACGGACCCGATGCTGATCAAGGCGGCCATCAAGCTGATCAAGACCGGTCTGTCCGCCGAGCGGTCGATCTGGGAGTCCGGCGCCTCCGTCGCCGAGATGCTGATCAACCTCGGCGGGTACATGGCCGAGCGGGCAACGGACGTCCTCGACGTGCGCGCCCGTATCGTCGCAGAGCTCCGCGGTGTTCCCGCGCCGGGCATCCCCCTCGCCGACGCACCGTTCATCCTCGTCGCAGAGGACCTCGCCCCCGCTGACACCGCGACCCTGGACCCGGAGAAGATCCTCGCCCTCGTCACTTCCGGCGGCGGACCGCAGTCCCACACCGCGATCATCGCCCGCGCCCTCGGCCTCCCGGCCGTCGTCGCAGCCCCCGGCGTCGACGCCCTCGAAGACGGCATCGAGGTGTACGTGGACGGCGCGGCCGGCCTCCTCTCCCTCGAGCCCGGCGCCGAGGAAATCGCCGCCGTGGAAGCCTGGAAGACCGCCGCAGCGATCCTCGCCGTCTTCGATGGCAACGGTCGCACCGCGGACGGCCACCTCGTCCCCTTGCTCGCCAACGTCGGCGGAGCAAAGGACGCCGTCAAGGCCGCCGAAGCCGGCGCCCAGGGCGTCGGACTGCTCCGCACCGAGTTCTGCTTCCTCGAGCGCGAGACCGAGCCCACGATCGAAGAACAGGTCATCGCCTACCGCGGCGTGTTCGACGCGTTCCCCGGCCAGAAGGTCGTCGTACGCACCCTCGACGCCGGCGCCGACAAGCCGCTGCCGTTCCTGACCGACACGAGCGAGCCGAACCCCTCGCTCGGCGTGCGCGGATACCGCACCGACCTGACCACCCCTGGGGTGCTGGCCCGCCAGCTCACCGCGATCGCCCAGGCCGCCGAAGGTTCCTCGACCAGCGTCTGGGTCATGGCCCCGATGATCGCGACGCCGGAGGAAGCCGCGGAGTTCGCTGCGATGTGCGCCACCGCAGGGCTCAAGATTCCCGGCGTCATGGTCGAGGTCCCCTCCGCCGCGCTCCTCGCGGACCGGATCCTCGGTGAAGTCGACTTCGTCAGCCTCGGCACGAACGACCTCACCCAGTACACGATGGCCGCCGACCGCCAGCTCGGCACTCTCGCCGCGCTGAACTCCCCGTGGCAGCCTGCCGTGCTCAAGCTCATCGGACTCACCGTCGAAGGCTCGATCGCCGAAGGCAACAACAAGCCCGTCGGCGTCTGCGGCGAGGCCGCAGCCGACCCCGTGCTCGCCGTCGTGCTCGTCGGACTCGGGGTCGCGACCCTGTCGATGACCTCCCGTTCGCTCTCCGCTGTCGGAGCCGTGCTGAAGTCCGTCACCCTCGACGATGCCAAGAAGCTCGCGGTCCTCGCGGTGTCCGCGCCGAATCCGACCGAGGCCCGCAAGCGCGTGCGCGCCGGATTGCCCATACTTGAAGAGCTGGGTCTGTAACCGCACACGCGTAACCGCTCCCCGCACCACTCCAGTCAGCCCGCAGTATCGTCGAGCACGACCGTCGTCGAGTATCAACCAGGAGGAATTATGTCCGAACGCACAGCCACCATTGCCAGCCGAGTCGGCCTGCATGCCCGTCCCGCGTCCATTTTTGCGGCCGCCGTCGGCGAACTGCCGATCGAGGTCACCATCGCGATGGAGGGCGAGCCTGCTGAAGACGCCATGGACGCCTCGAGCATCCTGAGCCTGATGAGCCTCGGTGCGGCCAACGGCGACGTCGTCGTGCTGCGCGCGGAAGGCGACGGAGCCGACGAGGCGCTCGAAGCCCTCGTCAAGATCCTCGAGACGGACCTCGACGCCGAGTAATACTCCACCGGAACAACAGGAAGCACCCTCGGTATTCGGGGGTGCTTCCTTTTTTGTATGCTCGTCGCTGGTCTACGAGCCGACGAGTGTGATGAAAGCGCTCAACTGGGCGAGCGCCTCGACTCTGTGCGGCAGCGAGTCCGTGAGCGCGGGCGAGTAGACGAGCCACGCCGCCCACTGCGCGCGCGAGATGGCGACGTTGAGCCGGTTCGCGAGCAGCAGGAATTCGAGGCCGCGCGGCACCTCCTCCGCGGACGACGCCGCGAGCGAGACGATCGCGACCGCGGCCTCCCTGCCCTGGAATTTGTCGACCGTGCCGACCGGGACCGAGGAGAGGCCGGCCGCCCGGAGTCGTTCCCTGATCAGGGCGACCTGGGCGTTGTACGGAGCGACCACGATCACGTCCGCCTCCCCGAGCGGGACCGTTCGCCCGGCGGATGTCCACGGCCGGCCGATGGCGTCGCGGACGAGCCCGATCACGACATCCGCTTCTTCGATCGACGAGGTCGCGTTGTCCGTGTGGCGCACCGGAACGGGATGCAGCCCCGGTTCCACTCCGGCCAGGGCGCGGTCGGAGGGGTGCGAGCGGAGTTTGCCCTCGTAGGAGAGCGCCGAAACAGGAGCGCAGACGGCCGGGTGCATCCGCCAGCTCGTCGCGAGGAAATACCCGAGCTCGGCGGGGAGCACCCGATGCCCGTCCGTGAGCCAGCCGAGCGCGGAGAGGTCGACGGGCTCGGGGTGCGTGCCCTGGCTGACCTGCGGCAACTGCTGCGGGTCGCCGAGAAGCAGCAGCCGCTCCGCCGAGACGGCCGCGGCAATCGTGCTCGCGAGGGAGTACTGCCCGGCCTCGTCGATCACGAGCAGGTCGAGGGAGCCGCGCGGGATCCGGTCGGCGTTGCTGAAGTCCCAGGCCGTCCCGCCGAGTACCCAGCCGTCCGACCGGCCGGTGAAAGCGGCGAGACCCTTGACATCGAGGGCGAGCCACGGAACGGCAGTGCCTTCTTCGCCCTTCTTCGGCCGTTTGCCGACGCGGTCCGGGTCGAGCCCGACTCCGGCGCCCGCCTCGACCACCGCCCGCAGCATGTTCTCGACGGCCGCATGCGACTGCGCGACGACGCCGATTTTCCAGCCGTGCCGGACCACGAGGTCGGCGATCACCCGCGAGCCGACGAAGGTCTTCCCGGTTCCGGGCGGGCCCTGGACGGCAAGGTAGGAGTGATCGAGGGCCAGCACGGCATCGCGGATGGCGCCCGGGGTGTCTCCTGCGGTAACGACAGGCAGGGTGGCGCCCCCGCGCAGTCGCGGCGGCACCCGGCGCAGGATGTCGAACGCGGCATCCGCGAGCGGCAGCGGCCATGCGGACAGCACGGCCCTGCCCCACTGGGAGATCGCGCCGACCTGGCTGCCGGGCTGCGGCGGAGTCCCCGGAGTGACGGCGACAGGGAGCGCGTCGTGGTGGGGCGCGTCGCGTTCGAGCATCTCGTCGACGAAAATCACGCCGTCGTCGAGGGCACCGCCATCGAGGACGCCGTCGTCGATGGTGCCGCCGAATCCGCCGTCGTCGCCCACCTGCACGATGGTCGCCTTGTTGTGGGCGGTGCGGGCGCCCGGCTCGTCGCTCCGCCGGATCGGCGGATACGGCGGGTCGTAGACGAGGAACGGCTGTTGCCCTGCTTTGAGCGAGCTTCCGGGCGCCGGGGTGCCCGCGAGCCGGAGCAGGCGCCGGTCGAGGACCTGCCTGCCCTCGCGGTGCCAGCCGATCTCGACGGTGGCCCGCACGACCGAGAAGACGTCCCTGGTGTCCGACCAGTCCTCGAGGGGCGACGCGAGCCTGGCGAAGTGGTCCCACCAGAACGATTTCTGTTCGCGGCGATGGTAGTCGATGGCCGCGGCCGCGAGGGCGAGCGCGGTCTCGTCGCTCGTGCGGCCGGTCGGCGGCACCTGTTCGAGCAGGGCGGTCAGTTCGAGGTAGACCGGGTCGGGTTCCCGCTCGGGGACCGCGATCGCGAGCTCGCCGGCACGAGCCGCGACGCCGGCATCGCCCGAGGCACCGAGGCGTCCGGCGGCACCGTCGTCGGCGGCACCGTCGTCGAAGGCACCGTTGTCCGCGGCCCGGTCGAGGAGCCAGTCCCGCAGCCGCCGCGTCGACCGGCAGTCGTAGGCGTTGTACCGCGCGATGTCCTCGAGGACGGCCGCAGCGGCATCCGCCTCGCCGGCGGCGAGGAGCTCGCCCGCGTGCGCGTACTCGGCGATCGAGTCTGCGGCGTTGTCGACGCCCTCCCTGGCCTCCTCCCCCATGTACAGCGGCTCGAGCTTCTTGAGCGAGTAGCTGCGGCTGCCGACCCGGAGGCCCTGCCGCACGATCGGGTACAGGTCGACGAGCACGTGGTTGCGGAGCAGGTCGTCGACGGTGTCCTCTCCGACGCCGTGCCGCGCGGCGAGGCTGAGCAGGTGGGTGCGCTCGTAGGGGGCGTAATGGTAGATGTGCAGGTCGGGGTACCGTTCCCGTCGTTCGTGCACGTAGGCGAGGAAGCCGATGAGGGCCTGGCGTTCCTCGGCGTGGCTGTGCGCCCAGAAGGCGCGGAAGGTGTCGTCGGGTTCCACGAGGCCGAACAGGTAGTCGAGGCCCCACACCACGGTGCCGGCTGAGGCGTCGTCCGCTCCCTCCTGGTACAGGGGATCGCCCTCGAAGTCGAAGAAGATATCCCCCTGGCTCGGCCGCGGAAGTGCGGCGAGCGCCGGCGGATTGGTCACCTGCCAGGCGAGCGGTCGGCCGGGGTGCGGGTCGAGCTGAAGACTGGCCTGTGCGCGCAGGGTCGCGAGCGTCGAATCGGTGATCCCGGCGACGGGCCCCGCAGATGCGGCGAGCTCCTCGATCGTCCCGATCCCCGCAGCGCGCAGGCGGGCACGCTGCGAGAGCCGCAGCCGGGCGACCAGGAGCACGTCCCGGTGCAGTTGCACCTGCTCCTCACAGACCGCGCAGCGTCCGCAGGCGACGTACCGGGCGTCGCCCCAGGGGGTCGGCGCGGCGTCGGCGAGGCGTTCGTCGATCAGGCCCTCGAGCCTGGCCCGCCTGGCCCGGTACACCGGAAGGATGTCGGCCAGCCTGTGCGAACTCGTGCGCCCGTCGCCGAGAAGGAGGTGCACCCGGTCGCCGGTGCGGATACCGAGGCGTTCCAACTGGTCGCTGTACGCCGCGAGTTGCAGCAGCGCGGTCACCTTGGCCGAGCGGGCCAGTTTCGTGTCGTAGACCTCATAGCTCGGCCCCGCCGCGGCGCTTTCCGCCGAATCGCCCTGCTCCGGCGAGCGGATGATGAAATCCGCGTACCCGAGGAAACGCCCGTCGAAGAAGGCGGCCTGGAACACCACCGCGGCGCCGGCTCGGAGGGCCTCGGCACTCAGCCGGGCGGCTTCGAGGATCGCAGCGCGCTCGGCGCGGGCCGGACGCTCGATCTCGACGACGGGCCCGGTCGAACGGAGCCGGTTCAGCATCCGCAGTTCGTGGGCGTCGCCGAGTTCCGCGGTGCGCGCGAGCATGGCGTCCGCGGGGTCCGGAACCGGGTCGATCCGCCCGAGGCGGGCGTCGAGCCGGCGCATCACGGCCCACTCGCAGACCGCGGCCGCGCTCAGGTCGCTCGCCGAGTACACGACGGTGACAGGGTCAAGCAGGAACACGGCGGCCTCCCGAAAGGATCTGCCCCGAGGCTAACCGAAGCCACCGACGTACGGGTGCTGTGAGCAGGCTGTGGAATCCCCCGCTGCGCGAAGTCGCCCACTAGCCTCGACCCAACGGCAGTGTTGACGTGGCCGGGCTTCCCCCTCACGGGGTGCCCCGGAGGGTTTCCTCGACGTCGGACTCCGCATCCTCATCGACGAAATCAGAAGGACACACCGTGAGCGAAACCACCAGCACGAGCACGAGCGACGACACGGCCGGAACGGCGACGGGCCCCGACGGCCACATCATCCAGGACTGGACCGACCTCGGGAAAGAGATGTGGTCGTACCTGACCGGCAAGAGCGCCGTGATCAACTACACCTTCATCGACATGGCCGTCGAAGTCCCCCGGGACATCGGACCGGACGCCCCGCGGGCGACATGGAAGCTGAACGGGACCCTCCGCGTCACGACGAGCGAAGGCCCGACCGCCGAGTCCCTCGCCCACTGACCATGGCAACGACCACCCGTCTGGACATCGATCTCGCCTTCTCCCTTGCCGAGCCGGACGGCCAGCACGGCGGCGAACGGATGCACGGAACGATCACCGCCGCCGGCACCGACGTCGAGATCTTCGCGAGCCGGCCAGAGCTCTTCCTGCAGACGAGGACGATCACTCTCAAGGAGATCCGTACCCTCGCGGCAGACCTGGCCGAACGGGGGCTCTCGGTCTCGCTGAGCGGTCCGAACGGGCTGGTGGTCCGGCTCGGTGCGATCCCGGCTCAACGGCTGCAGCGCCTCCTGACCGGGTCCGCGCATGTCGCCCTCGGCAGCCGGGCGGCGCTGGCGCCGCTGCTGCGGCGTCGCAGGCGCGCCGGCGGGGCAGAACCGGCACCGGTCGTGACCTTGCCGCCCTCCACCCTCTTCCCCCTGGTACCGACGCTCGACCGCCGCATCCGGCGTACCGTGACGACCACGCACTACACCCGCGGATCCGGGCGTCCCCGACTGATCTTCGTCGTCGGGTCGGAAAACTGGGACGGCACGCCGCCCCGCCAATTCGACCTCATGCCGGAGACCACGACGATCGGATCGAGCCCGGACGCCGATCTGAGGCTCGACGGTCTCTCCCCGATCCACGCCGAGATCCGGCATGATCAGAACGACGAGTACGTGTTCTTTCCCCTCGGGCCCGTCACGCCGGGAACGGAGTCCCAGGGCATCGACGGAAGTCGTCCGTCAGAGGGGGGCCGGATTCTGCGCACCGGCGCGCGCATCGAACTCGGGCCGTGGCGGATGGCGTTCTTCCGCGAGGAATTCGCCGATCACGGTCGTCCGTACGGCGGCAGGGTGGGCGGGGAACTGGCGTACCAGAAGCCGCAGCCCGCTCGCAGGAGCGCAGCGAAGCCGCCACCGGCCACACCAGGGCCGCCGGTCTCCTAGCCGCGGAGACCCGGCGTTGAGGCGGCCGCTGCCCCGGCGTCCGCTGTGCTAGACCGGCTCGCCCGCCGTGGTGACGGCGGCGGATGCCTCTCCGCCGGCATCCGCTTCTGGCTCACGTCCGTCGCGGTGCGGCGTCGTGCCCGAGAGCCGCAGCGTCGCGAGCAGGCCGAGGACAAGGAATCCGGCGGCCGCGAACGCGGAGTACCGGGTGCCCTCGCTGAAGGCGTCGCGCGCGGCCGTGGCCACGGCGGGGCTCTGTGCTTCGAGGGCGGGGATCGCCGCTCCGGCACTGTCGACGACCGCGTCGACGACCTGGGTGCGCGCAGACTCCGGCAGCCCGGGCACGTCCGCGAGTTTCGCGTCCAGCGAGGCGCCGACCGAGGTGAACAGCACGGTGCCGAGCACCGCGATGCCGAGCGCGGAGCCGATCTGCCGCGCCGTCGAGGAGGTGCCGGACCCTTGTCCGCTCTTTTCGACCGGAACGTCCTTGAGCACGACTCCGGTCAGCTGGGCGGTCGCGAGGCCGACACCCATCCCGTAGACGAAGAGGAACGGCACGATCGCGAGCCAGCTGGCGTCCGCCGTGATCACCAGGCCGAGCCCCGCGACGCCGAGGATCTCCAGGACGATTCCGACCCGCACGATCGTTTCCGGTGACACCCGGTTGCCGTATGCGCCGGCGAATCCGCTCGCGACGAAGGAGCCGATCGCGAGCGCGAGCAGCACGAACCCGGTCTGGAGCGCGTCGTAGCCGAGCACGTTCTGCAGCCAGAGCGGCAGGGACAGAATGATGCCGAACTCTCCGAGAGACACGATCAGCGCCGCGATATTCCCGTTGCGGAATGAAGCGATCCGGAACAGTGAGAATGCGAGCAGGGTGGTCTTGCCTGCGCGCTGCCGGGAGAGGCCCCACAGGATGAACGCCGCGCCGGCGAGGAGGGTGATCGCGAAGGCGACCGGAATCGGGGAAATCGAATACGGCCAGGTGAAGCCGCCGATCACCATGGGCTTGTTCGTCAGCCACCAGCCGTAGCTGCGTCCCTCGATGAGTCCGAAGACGAGGCTGGCGCTCGTGAGCACCGAGAGCACGGCGCCGACGACGTCGACCCTGCGGGGTTCGCCGGCATCCTTCGACTCGGAGACGAAGACGAGCACACCGATGACGATGATCACACCGAGCGGCACATTGATGCCGAAGGCCCAGCGCCAGGAGAAGTACGTGGTCAGCCAGCCGCCGAGGAGCGGCCCGACCGCGACCATGCCGCCGATCGTGGAGCCCCAGATCGCGAAGGCGATGCCGCGGTCGCGGCCGCGGAAGTTCGCGTTGATCAGCGACAGGGTGGTCGGGAGCACCATCGCGCCGCCGATGCCCTGGATCAGGCGGGCGCCGATCAGCAGGTCGCCCGATTGCGCCAGGGCCGCGAGAACGGATGCCGCGGCGAACAGCACGACGCCGAGGATCAGGATGCGACGGCGCCCGTACCGGTCGGCCAGTGTGCCGAAGACGAGCAGGAGGGCTGCGAAGACGAGGGTGTAGCTTTCCTGGACCCACTGCACCTGGGTCGACGTGATCGCGAGGTCCCGCACGATCGAGGGGATCGCGACGTTGATGATCGTCGAGTCGACGATGATCAGCGCGACGGCGATGCTGATGAAGACGAGGCCGGCCCACCGGCGGCGCGGGGACTCAGCCCGGGCGGAGGCAGTGGGGGTGGCTGGGTGCTGGTCGGTCATGCGATTACCATTCGGGTCGGCGGGGAGACGGGAAGCTTCGCCATGCGCAGGCGCGCGCCGACGGTCAGGGCGATCACGAGCACGGCGCCGACGATGGCCGCGACACCGGCGGGCACGGAAGGCGGTGTTCCGCCGAGCCGTGCGACGGCGAGCCAACCGAGCCCCCAGGCGAGGGAGGCCGCAGGGGCGAGCCTGCCGTGACCGCTGATCGCGAGCAACCCGCCGACGACGGTGGCGACCGCGATGACGGCGACCGCCCAGAGGTCAGGGTCGAGCCCGAAGCCCGTGAAGCCGGCGACGACGAGCACGGCCGTCACGTTCGCAGCGGTCGCGACACAGACCCAGCCGAGGTAGAGGCCCATGGTCCCGTCGAGGATGATCGTTTCGACGAGGTTCTTCGGGCGTGAGGCCAGGGTGAGCCGGAAGGTGCAGACGAGGACAGCGAGCAGGGCCACGATGACGGGCACGCTGAGCCACAGCTGGTCGAACTGGATGCTCAGGATCCACGCGGCATTCAGGATCAGGGACGCCAGGACCGGGTATCCGAGCAGACGCTGACGGGGATCGCTCCGCTGCGCCGGCAGGCACTGCCAGATGGCGTACCCGACCAGGCCGAGATAGATCGGCGTCCAGATCGCGAACGCGGGGACGGCAGGGGCGATCAGGGTCGCGTCAGCGGCAAGCGCGCCGCCGGCGGCGTTCTGGATGGGGGTGCCGCCCGCGGCACCTGACCCGATGAAGGATCCGACGAGGGCGACGAGCGCGCCGATCACGACGAGGACCTGCCGCCGGAGATCTCGAGAATTCATCTCACTCTCCTAGATATAAGTCAACTGAACAAGATGACGTTAGCACCAGGGCGCGCGAAAGAACAGCGCAGGGTCCACTGATCCGTGATCCCTCGTTCGCGAATCATCGGGGTGCGCTCGGCGGAGTGCGCTCGGAGCGGCTCGATGGGCCCCTGGATCAGTAGTTGAAGGCGATCGAGCAGGTCTGCTGGCTCGCGGTCTGGCCGCGCAGCCCGGCGATCTCGACGGGAGCAGCTGCATCCGTTGCCGCGGGCGTCGGAGTGCCCGTTGCCGCACCGGTGGCCGAGGCAGTGGGGGTGGGGGTGGGGGTCGGCGTCGGCGTTGCGGCCGGCGCAGCCGTCGGGTCGAGTTCGGCGCTGTTGCCGAGGGATTTGGCGTCGAGGGTGAAGGACTGGTCGGCCGTGACCGCGGCGAACAGCTTCTTGGCGAGGGCGGTCGACGGTACCAGCTTGTTGGTGTCCTGCGGGTCGGTCGCCGACGGGTATTGCACGAACACGAGCTGGTTCAGGTCGATGTCCTTCAGGGCGAGCGCCATGCCGACCATGGTCGGGATGTTGGCGAGGGACGTTGAGAGTTTCAGGTTCGTCCCCGCGGCCGTCGCGAGGGCCGACAGCTTCGACACGTCGGTGAGCGTCGCGCTGCTCTTCATCACGCGCATCAGCGAGGACATGTAGGCCTGCTGCGAGGAGATCCGGGACAGGTCGCTGCCGTCGCCGACGCCGTGGCGGCTGCGCAGGTAGGCGAGGGCGGCGGTTCCGGAGACGACGCTCGTTCCCGCGGGAAGGTCGAGTCCCGTGTACGGGTCCTTGATCGCGTCGTTGAGGCAGACCGGGACGCCCCCGACGGCGTCGGCCATCGCGACCGTGCCCTCGAAGGAGATCAGACCCGCGTACGGAATGGTCAGCCCGGTCAGCGACGAAACGGTCGAGACCACGCAGCCGAGGCCGCCCCGTCCGAAGGACGCGTTCATGGCCGTGGACGTCGCGGCCTTCGCCACCTTCCCGGTATCGGGGTCCGTGCAGGCCGGCTGGTTGACGACGAGGTCACGGGGAATGCTGATCACGACCGCGCTCTTATGGTCGGCGGAGACGTGCAGCAGAATGTTGACGTCGTTGAGGGTGCCGGTGCGGTCGCCATAGGCTGCGGACTGGGTGAGGGAGTTGTCCACCCCGACGACGAGGACATTGAAGCCGCCCTCGAAGGAACCGAGCTGGGGAATCGCGGGCAGGTCGGTCGCCCCGTTGGAGATGTCGACCGCGTTAGCGGAGACCTTCGTTGCGAACTGGCTCACCGCGATGGCCGCAACGGAGACGCCGCTCACGAGGACGACGGCGAGCGTGAGCGCAAGCGCCTTGATCAGGGTCAGCATCGTGTGGCTGCGGCTCGGTCGGCGCCGATGGCGGATGAGCGTTGCCGCCCGTGCGTGCCTGCGGGCGTCCGCGCGACCCTCGGGTCTGTGATTCGTCAACAAAACCCCTTATTGCGTTCCATGGTCAGAATCTTCACGATAGTTGCCGGTCCCGGGTGTTTTCTGGACTCGGGCTATGAGACTCACAGAAACGGCTGTGTCAGGCTGGGAGGATGCTGATCAACCGGGTTCACCACATCGCCATCATCGCGAGCGACTACGAGCGTTCGAAGCGGTTCTACGTCGACGTCGTGGGCTGCACGCTCGAGGCGGAGTACTTCCGGGCCGAGCGCGATTCCTGGATGGGCAAGCTCGCCCTGAACGGCGAGTACATCCTCGAGTTGTTCTCGTTCCCGGACACCCCGCCCCGGCGCAGCGGCCCGGAGGCGCTCGGCCTGCGCCACCTCGCGTTCGAGGTCGACGACGTTCCCGGCACGCGCGCGGAGCTCCTCGGCACGGGCGTCGCCTGCGAGGAGCTGCGGGTCGACCCGAACACGCACAAGGCGATGTTCTTCTTCCGGGACCCCGACGGCCTGCCGCTCGAGATCTACCAGTCCTGAGGTGCCCCTGCCCCGAAGGGCTATTCGGGGAGGAGCTCGAAGACGACGCCGTTGTCGCGGATACTGATCCGCAGGCGGTCGAGGCTCGGCACGACGAGATCGGCGTCGAGCTGGTCCATGGTGTGCGTTCCGGCGACACCGATCGTCAGGCATCCGGCCGCGCGACCCGCCTCGAGGCCCGCCGGCGCGTCTTCGACCACGACACAGCGACGCGGGTCGGCGCCGAGCCGGGCGGCCGCAGCCAGGAAGGGCTCAGGGAACGGCTTGCCGCGCGGAGTGTCGTCGATCGTCACGACGGTCGCCGGCACCGGGAAGCCGGCCGACTCGAGCCGGGCGAGGCACAACGAACGGGCGCACGAGGTGACGATGGCGCGGCGGCCCTCCGGCAGGCTCTGCATCAGTTCCGCGGCCCCGGGAAGAATCACGATGCCCTCGAGGTCGTCGAGTTCGAGTTCGAGCACCCGGCCGATCGACCACTCGATCTTGTCCTCGGGAACGAGCCTGGCGACCATCTGCCGGGCGGGCACCCCGTGTTCGGCCCCGGTGAATGACGGACCGAGGCCCGCTTCGGCTCCCCAGCGCATCCACGCCCGGTTCACGGCCCGCGTCGAGTCGACCAGGGTGCCGTCCATATCGAAGAGGACCGCATCGAAAACCCGGCCGAGGAGAACGTGCCCTGTCGCACCATCCGTGCTGGTGCTCGTGCTGCTCTCCGTCATGCTTGCGGCGGTGGTGAGGCCCTGCTCCATGTGCTGTTTCCTTCCGTGAAGCCGCGATAGCCGGCTTCGGTACTCCCCCAATTCTCCCTCGTCTCCAGCCTCAGTACGCTGAACACCATGACTACAGCTGCCGTCGTCCCTCCCCTCGCCGCGAAGAAGCCCGTCGAACGCCTGCACCACAGCGACCTCTTCACCGACGACTACGAGTGGTTGCGCGACAAGGAAAGCCCGGAGGTCCTCGCCCATCTCGAGGCCGAAAACGCGTACACGGATGCCCGCACCGCGCGGCTCGCACCGCTCCGGGAGCAGCTGTTCGACGAGATCAAGGCCCGCACCCGCGAGACCGACCTCAGCGTGCCCGTGCGGGAGGGCCGCTGGTGGTACTACACCCGCACGGTGGAGGGCCAGGAATACGGCATCCACTGCCGCGCCCCGATCTCGGGCCCGGACGACTGGGCGCCGCCGATCCTGGACCCCGAAGCCGCCGACGCAGGAACGTCCGGCACCGTCCGGGCAGGCCTCCCCGGTGAGCAGGTGCTGCTCGACGACAACGCCGAGGCGGCCGGCCACGAGTTCTACGCCCTCGGCAGCTTCGACGTGAGCGCAGACGCCACCCGGCTGCTCTACGCCGTCGACACCGAGGGTGACGAGCGGTACACGATCCGGGTGCGCGACCTCACGACGGGCGAGAATCTCGCCGACGAGATCACCGATACCGGCGAGGACGCCCTGTTCGAAACGAGTGGCCGCTACCTCTTCTACACGACCGTCGACGAGGCCTGGCGCCCCGACACCGTCTGGCGGCACGAGATCGGCACAGACCCCTCGAGCGACGCGCAGGTCTTCCACGAACCCGACGACCGGTTCTGGGTCGGCATCGGGCTGACCCGCAGCCGCAAGTACCTGCTGATCGAGGCCGGCTCGAGCGTGACGACCGAAACCCGGCTGCTCGACACGAGCGATCCCACCGGCGAGTTCGCAATCGTCTGGCCTCGCCGCGACGGCGTCGAGTACGACGTGGAGCACGCCGTCCTCGCCGGGGAGGACCGGCTCCTCATCGTGCACAACGACCAGGCCGTCAACTTCGAACTCGTCGACGTCGCCGCCGGAGACCCGCACGGCCCCCGGCGGATGCTGCTGCCGCACGACGAATCCGTCCGGCTCGAAGGCGTCGACGCGTTTCGCGACTTCGTCATCGCCGAGTACCGGCGGGACGGCTTGACGCAGGTGGCGATCGCGTCGCTCGGGACCGAGGCCGAGGCATCCGCTGCGACCGCCGACGCTGCCCGCCCGCTCACGTTCACCGAGCTCGCCTTCGACGAACCGCTCTTCACGGCAGGCACAGGGGCGAACCCCGAGTGGGAGCAGCCGACGATCCGGTTCGGCTACACGAGCTTCGTCACCCCGTCGACCGTCTACGACCTCGTCGTCGCGACCGGCGAGCGCCGCCTGCTCAAGCAGCAGACCGTGCTCGGCGCGTACGACCCGGCGAGGTACGAACAGCGCCGCGAGTGGGCGACGGCCGCGGACGGCACCCGCGTGCCGATCTCGCTCGTCTACCGGAGTGACCTGGTCACCCCCGGGGAGCCCGCGCCGACCCTGCTCTACGGCTATGGGTCCTACGAGATCAGCATCGACCCGACCTTCAGCATCGCCCGGCTCAGCCTGCTCGACCGCGGACTGGTCTACGCGATCGCGCACGTGCGCGGCGGCGGCGAACTCGGCCGGCTCTGGTACGAGCACGGCAAGGAGCTCGAGAAGCGCAACAGCTTCACCGATTTCATCGACTGCGCACATCACCTGATCGATGCGGGGCTCACCGCGCCCGACCGGCTCGTCGCCGAGGGCCGCAGCGCCGGCGGCCTGCTGATGGGCGCCGTCGCGAACCTCGCCCCCGAGCTGTTCTCCGGCATCCTCGCCGGCGTGCCGTTCGTCGACCCGCTCACGTCGATCCTCGACCCCTCGCTGCCGCTCACGGTCATCGAGTGGGACGAGTGGGGAGACCCGCTGCACGACCCGGAGGTCTACGCGTACATCAAGTCCTACTCACCGGTCGAGAACGTTCGAGACACGCACTACCCGCGGATCCTCGCGGTCACGAGCCTCAACGACACCCGCGTGCTCTACGTGGAACCGGCGAAGTGGGTCGCGCACCTGCGCGAGGTCGGGGCGGATGTCCTGCTCAAGACCGAGATGTCCGCCGGCCACGGCGGGGTGTCCGGGCGCTACGCCCGCTGGCGGGAAATCGCCTTCGACAACGCGTGGATCCTCGATGCGGCCGGGGTGCATCCGCTGCCCTGAGCTGCGGGAGCGTGAGAGCATGGGGGAATGTCGCAGACCGGGCCCCTTGCACCGGCACCGGGGTGGCGGATGCGCGCCCAGAGCCCCGCTGGACCGCCCGCCGGAGCACTGGGGAGCGCCGCGACGTCCCCGGGAACCGCAGCCCCGACGGCGATGGGACTCCAGTTCGAGCTGCGCGAGCTGACCCCGCGCACCGATGAACGCTGGCGCGGGCCGACGGCGCAGACGGTCACGAGCCTCCGCGGTGGCCACGGCACGCTCAGGCTCGGCGTGCGCCCGGTCGTCCTGAACGCGCGTGGCAACTGGGTGCGTGGCAGCGTGACATGGAACCAGCTGAGCTTCCACGTGAACCGGCTCGCCCTCAATCCCGAGCACAAGCGCTGGCTCAGCGAGCTCTGGGCCCTGAACCGCGCGGTGCGCGGGGTGTACACGAGCCAGGAGGCCGACTGGCTCTACCTCGACGACTTCGAGAGTTCCCTGCTCTGGGCCCACCTCGGCGAAGCGCGCCGGCTCGGGATCGCGCTCGTCGGCACGAAGAAGGGCGCGACCGTCACGGTGGCGGCGGAAGCCGTGGTCGCACTCGACGTGACTCAATCCCCGTCCGAGACCGCGGCAACGGCTCCTGCTGAAAGCGCGCCCGGCCTGCGCCTGACCACGACACTCACGATCGACGGCGATGCGCAGCCCCCGGCCCAGGCCGGCGCGATCGGCAGCCACGGCGTCTACGTCTATGCGCAGACACCCCCCGCGTCGTCGACCCCGACCTCGACGAAGTCCCCGCCCCGGTCCCCCGCCCTCGCCCTGTCCTTCCTCCTCGCACCCACCCGCGGCCCGCTCAGTCCGGAGCAGAGCCGCCTGCTCGGGGTGCCCGCCACCGTGGCCGTGCCCGCGTCCGAGACGGCCGAGTTCCTCGGCGACTTCTACCCGAGCCTCCGTCATGCGCTCCCGGTGACGAGCACGGATGCCTCGGTGAGCTTCCCGGCGGCCGCCGCTCCCGTCCTGGTGCTCACCGTGCGCTTCCTCCCCAAGCAGGCGCTGAGCCTCGCCTGGGACTGGGAGTACCGCGAGGGCCGTGCCGTCACGCGCGTCCCTCTCGACGCCGGCCCTGGCCCCGGCCGCCCCGCCGGTCGGGACGCCTCCGCGGAGGCCGCGCTCATCGCGGCGGTCGAGTTGCGGACAAAGCACCTTCCTCCGCGCCGCGACGGTGTTTTCTCCGCAACTCACCCGGGCACCGCACCCGGCTCGCCTCCGGACACGCTCCGCGGGCTCGACGCGGCCGAATTCACCTCAGGGGAACTCCCCCGGCTCGACGAGCTGAGAGGCCTGCGGATCGACCGGATCGGCGCGGATCCGGGCTACCGCGAACTCACCGCGACGCCCGAACTGACCATCACCACGGTCGAGACGAACCAGAGGGACTGGTTCGACCTCGGCGTGATCGTCACGATCGACGGCCGCACCGTGCCCTTCGGCCCACTGTTCAAGGCACTCGCCCTGGGCAAGCCGAAGCTGCTCATGATCGACAACACCTATCTCTCGCTGCGCCAGCCCGCGTTCGAGCGCCTGCGGACGCTCATCGACGAGGCCCGCAGCCTCACCGAGTGGGAGACCGGGCTGCGGATCAGCCGCTACCAGGCCCAGCTCTGGGCCGAGTTCGAGGACCTCGCCGAACACACCGAGCAAGCAACGGCCTGGCGGTCCGCGGTGTCCGGGCTGCTCGAACGGACCCGCGCGGACGACGCCGGCGACCGTGACGGCGACGGCCATGGCCTCCTCGAGCCCGTTCCTGTGCCCGAGGGAGTGACCGCGACCCTGCGCCCGTACCAGCGCGAGGGCTTCGCCTGGCTCGCCTTCCTCTGGAAGCATCGCCTCGGCGGCATCCTCGCCGACGACATGGGCCTCGGCAAGACCCTGCAGGCGCTGGCCCTGATCGAACACGCGACGCGCGAATCCGGCGCCGCACCCGCCGTACCGCGCCGCCCGTTCCTCGTGGTCGCCCCGACCTCCGTCGTCTCCAACTGGATCGCCGAGGCCGCCCGCTTCACCCCCGGGCTCCGCGTGCACGGCGTCGAGACGACCCAGTCGACCGTCCTCGGCCGCGGCGGCACGACGCTCGCGGATGCCGTCGCGCACCACGACGTGATCGTCACCTCATACACGCTCTTCCGTCTCGACTTTGCGGCGTACCGCGCCCAGGGCTGGGCCGGGCTGATCCTCGACGAGGCGCAATTCCTGAAGAACCACGCCTCCCGGCTGCACGCCTGCGCCCGCGACCTCGACACGCCCTTCAAGCTCGCCATCACCGGGACGCCGATGGAGAACCGGCTTCTCGAACTCTGGTCCCTGTTCGCGATCGTCGCACCCGGCCTGTTCCCCTCCGTCCGCCGGTTCAGCGAGGAGTACGTCCGCCCGATCGAGAACCGCGACGAACACGGCGTGAGACCTGCCGGCACAACAGGCGACGCCGGGCAACCCGGCAACCCGGCGCTGATCACCCGGCTGCGCCGCCGCATCCGCCCCCTGATCCTGCGCCGCACCAAGGACGTCGTCGCCCGCGAACTGCCCGAGAAACAGGAGCAGGTACTGCGCATCGAGCTGAACCCCCGGCACCGCGCGCTCTACGATACCTTCCTGCAGCGCGAACGGCAGAAACTCTTCGGGCTGATCGAGGACCTCGACGCGAACCGGTTCATCGTGTTCCGGTCGCTGACCCTGCTGCGGATGCTGAGCCTCGACCCGTCCCTGCTCGGCGACACCTACGCGGACGTGCCCTCGAGCAAGCTCGACGCCCTCTTCGACCAGCTCGACGACGTCGTCGCCGAGGGTCACCGGGCGCTCGTGTTCAGCCAGTTCACCTCGTTCCTCGGCAAGGCAGCCGCACGCCTCGACGCCCAGGGCACCCCGTACTGCTACCTCGACGGCTCGACGCTGAAGCGCTCAGAGGTGATCGACCGGTTCAAGAGCGGCACGGCGCCGGTGTTCCTGATCAGCCTCAAGGCCGGCGGCTTCGGCCTCAACCTGACCGAGGCGGACTACGTCTTCCTGCTCGACCCGTGGTGGAACCCGGCGACGGAGACGCAGGCGATCGACCGCACCCACCGCATCGGCCAGACCCGCACGGTCATGGTCTACCGGCTCGTGGCCGCGGACACCATCGAGGACAAGGTGATGGCGCTCAAGGAGCGCAAGGCGCGTCTCGTCGGCTCGGTACTCGATGGCGCGGGCCTCGACGGCGCGGCGACGGCAGCGGATGTCGGCGACGACTTCACCGCGGAGGACATCCGGGCGCTCCTCGCTCCCTGAGCCCCGCAGGCGGGGCTGGTGGCGAGCGGCCTAAGCGGTCGCGGGCAGCTCGGCGGCAATCGACGCCGCCCAGGCGTCGATAGCGACCCAGTCGCGGAAGTCGCCTTCCGGGAGCAGCTCCCGGCCGGCCGGGATCATCCGAACGAGCCGGTCGCGGCGCCGCAGGGCCGCCGGGTCGAGCGCCCCGAAGAAGACCTTGGTTCCCTGCGGTTCGAGCGCGGTCACGAACTCGTCGAACTGCTTCGGCTCGGCCTCGATGATCAGTTCCTGTCCCTCGGCGTTGCGAGTCGCGGTGCCGAGCGGGCCGCTGCTGAACAACCAGAGCGGGCGTGAGGTGAGCAGCTCGAGGTTGCCGCGGACGAAGTCGACGGCGTCCTTCCGCCAGGAGCCCATGTACGCGGCGCTCCCGATCACGAACGCGGTGTACCGGTCGGGATTCTCCACGACCGAGACCGGCTTCGCTTCGGCGTCGCGCCCTGCCTCGCGCAGCTTGCGCGCGATGCGCTCCGCGATCCCCTCCGTGGCACCGTACTTGCTCGAATACCCCACGAGAACCACCATGGTCCGCCTCCTGCGCCTAGGTCATGCCTGCACAGCCATTCTGCTCCTCCCCGCGGCCCCGGCGCCCCGGGATGCCGCCCCTCCTTCGGGAGGTGGTCCCGATAATCCGGTCTGTCCCGCTGATATGCTGGGCACACGCAGGCGGAGGGGCACCGGTAACCATGACAACGCTGGCTCGCCGCCTCGGCACGTTCGCCCGGTATGTGGCCTCATCAGGCAATTGGCTTGTCTGGTTCATGTGTCTCCTGCTCTCCGTCTATACCGTCGCGCTCGTCTCGCAGGGCTCGGAGTTCAGCCCCTTCGTCGATGTGTGGCTCGCGATCATCACGAAGCTGAGTCTTGTCGCCGTCGCCTGGACCGCCGTCGTCCGCGCGGGCTTCGACCGCCGCGAGATCGTGTTCTCGGCGAGCGCCATCACGATCGTCGTCGCAGCGGACAGTTACGCATACTTCCGGCCCGGAGACTCCGACCAGTCCCAGACCCTCCCCGACATCGGATACTTCCTCTTCTATCTCCTGATCGTCACGGCAATCGTGGCCCTCGCGCGTCGGCAGCGCCGCCCGCCGGGCTGGCCGGTGCTCCTCGAGGGCGCGATCGGGATCCTCGGCGCCGGCTCCGTGCTCGCCGCGCTCCTCACCCCGATCCTCGACTCCGTGGGCACGACCATCGAGGCCGGCGCGACCGCCGTCGTCGTGACGTACCCGCTCTTCAACGCGATGCTCGTGCTCGTGATCGCCGGAACCGCCGCGACCCAGGGCCCGGATCCGCGCCGGCGCTGGATGCTGCTCGTCCTCGGGCTGATGATCTTCTCCGCGACCGAAATCGTCTACCTGCGCATCGGAGACGCCTACGTCACGGGCACCTCCCTCGACGCGGGCTGGGCGATCGGACTCGCCCTCGTCGCCGTCTGGATCGATGCTTCGTCGCGCCAGACCGAGACGCACAGCCACACCCAGGACAGCGTCGCGGCCGTCGCCGTTCCGATCGTCTCGACGGGCGCGGGCCTAGGGGTGCTGATCCTCGCGAGCCAGGTCCCGGTGACCGGCTTCGCCATCGGGCTGGCCGCGACCGCCCTCGCCCTCGCTTCCCTGCCACTCGTCTCCCGGCAGATCGTGCTGCGGCACCAGGCCAGGACCGACGATCTCACCGGGCTGCCCAACCGGCGGGCCCTGTACGGCGATGTCACGGCCCGGATCACCAGGGAGCCCCGCCGGCGCCGGGCCCTCCTTCTGCTGGACCTCGACCGGTTCAAGGAGGTCAACGACAGTCTCGGGCACAATGCGGGCGATCGCCTGCTCGTGCAGGCCGGCATCCGCCTGTCGAACGAGCTGCGCGAACAGGACTTGCTCGCCCGGCTCGGCGGCGACGAGTTCGCGATCCTGCTCGACGACGTCGGCCATGCCGAAGCCGTCGACTTCGCGATCCGGGTGCGCGCTGCACTCGCCGTGCCGTTCACCCTCGAGGGCATCGCCCTGCAGACCGGGGTGAGCGTGGGCATCGCCCTGTACCCGGATCAGGGCAGCGACCTCACCGGGCTGATGCGCAAGGCCGACATGGCCATGTACAAGGCCAAATCGACCCGCAGCGGCCACCACGTGTACCGCAGCAACGACGACAGCCACGGCGACCTGCGCCTGCGCACCCTCTCCGAACTGCGGCTCGCCCTCCAGGACGACCAGCTCATCGTGCACTACCAGCCCAAGATCGACCTCGCATCGGGAAGCGTCGCCGGCGTCGAAGCCCTCGTGCGCTGGCAGCACCCCACCCGCGGACTCCTCTTCCCCGACCAGTTCCTCGTGCTCATCGAGGAGGCAGGGCTCATGCACGCCCTGACGCAGCGGGTGCTCGCCGTCGCGCTCGACCAGGCGAGGGTCTGGTCCGCCGCCTGGGCCGGGGACCTGCCCCTCTCGATCGCCGTGAACCTGTCGGCGAGTTCCCTCGTCGACGCCGAGCTTCCCGAACGGATCGAAAGCCTCCTCGCCGAGCGCGGCCTGCCTGGCTCGGTGCTCGAACTGGAAATCACCGAGGACTTCCTCATGAGCGACCGGGACCGGGCCAGGGACATTCTGGCCAGACTCCGCGCGAACGACATCCGCATTTCGATCGACGATTTCGGCACCGGCTACAGCTCGCTCGCGTACCTCCGTGACCTGCCCATCGACGAGCTGAAGCTCGACCAGTCCTTCGTCTTCCCGCTCAAGGACGACCAGCGCGCCGCGGCGCTCGTGAAGTCCTCGATCGAGCTCGCGCACGGCCTCGGGCTGCGCATGGTCGCGGAGGGCGTCGAGAACGCCGCCACCTACGACGCCCTCGCCGGCTTCGGCTGCGACCAGGCCCAGGGGTACTTCATCTCCCGGCCGATCCCAGCGGATGCCTTCGACCGGTGGCTCGCTGACCGCCGGTCGGTCGCGGAGCCGGTCGCGACATGACGATCCTGCGCGGAGGGACGCGCACCCTGAAGTCGTCTCCGGAGCAGACGATGGACGCATCCGTCGGGCAGCCATCCAGCCGACCCCTGTGGATCATGGGCATACCGCTCGCCCTCTACGTCGTGATGCTCGTCGGCAAGGGCGGCGACTACAGTGTCCTCGTCGACTTCGTCCTCGCCGAGCTCGCTGGCCTGGCGACCGTCGTGGTCTGCTGGACCGCCGTCCGCCGGGCCGACTACGTCCGGCGAGAAGTGACACTCGCCGCCGCCGCCGTCACGTGCAATTTCCTCGGTGACGTCAGCTTCACCATCTCCACCCGGTTCCTCGGTGGGCCCGGTTCCCCCTCGGTCGCTGACCTGTTCTACCTGGCCTTCTACGGCCTGATCCTTGCCTCCCTCTTCGTCACCGCACGCCGGCAGCTCCGCAGGGTGCCCTGGGCGGCCTTCCTGAACAGTGCCGTCGGCTCGGTCAGTGTCGCCGCATTCATGGCCGTCCTCCTCAACCCGGTACTCGTCTCTGCTTCCGCCGAACCGGTGTCGCTCGAAACGCTCGTGAATCTCGCGTACCCGATGCTCGATCTGCTGTTGATCGCTGCTATCGCCGGCGTTGCCGCGCTCTACGGCCGACACGCCGGGCGCGCCTGGGTCTCTCTCATCGGCGGCCTCGTCGTCTACGCGGGCGCCGACGTGGCATACGCCCTCCTCGACGGCGGCTACTCCCTGGGAACCCTGCTCGATGCCAGTTGGGCGATCGGCCTGGCGCTCATCGCCGTCTGGGTCGACCGCGCGTCCTATCCCGTCGTCGCGGCGCCGCGGGAGCCGAACGGTGTGATGGCCTTCGTCGTTCCCGCGATCGCAACGGCCGCGGGACTCGGGATCCTGGTCTACGCGACCCAGAATCACATCTCGGCACTCGCGATCGGTCTCGCGAGCGTGACACTGGCCCTCGCAGTCATCCCGATGATCTCGCGGGAGCGGGGACTCAACCACCTCTCACGCACCGACGACCTGACCGGGCTGCCGAATCGCCGGGCCATGTATTCCGACGTCGCGGCGCGGCTCGCGTCCGACCGGAAGCAGGGCAGCGCGCTCCTCCTCCTCGACCTGGACCGGTTCAAGGAGGTCAACGACAGCCTCGGTCACGATGCCGGCGATCGACTTCTCGTGCAAGTCGGCGTGCGGCTGGCGCGCGAGCTCGGACCGCTCGACCTGCTGGCGCGGCTCGGCGGCGATGAGTTCGCGATCCTCGTCGCACGAAACAGGGATGGGGAGGCATCCGCTCTCGCCGATCGATTGCGGGCGGCGCTCGCCGTACCCTTCACGCTCGAGGGCATTTCCCTGCAGACGAGCGTCAGTATCGGCATCGCGCTGTACCCGAGCCACGGCCGCGACCTGGGCGCCCTGATGCGCAAGGCCGACACCGCCATGTACGTGGCGAAGTCCACCGGCAGCGGGTTCCACGTCTATCAGTCCGACGACGACCGGCACAGCGAGGTGCGCCTGCGCACCCTTCAGGAACTGCGGGAGGCGCTCGTCCAGGACCAACTCACCCTGCACTACCAGCCCCGCATCGACCTCGACACGTCCGAGATCCATGCCGCCGAGGCCCGGATCCGCTGGAATCACCCGGTCCGTGGCCTGCTGCACCCCTCCGAATTCGTCGATCTCGTCGAGGACGCCGGCCTCGTGCGGGCGCTGTCGGAGGCCCTGCTCGTACAGGCGCTCGACCAGGCCGCCGCCTGGCGGGACCGGGGACTGGACCTCGGCGTCGCGATCCGGCTTCCCCAGGCTGCGCTGATCGACGCCGGCCTCCCCGAACACCTCGGCGCCATGATCGCGAATCGCGCGTTGCCGCCGTTCGTGTTGACTCTCGAGATCAGCGAGGAGTTCCTGCTCGCCGACCAGTCCCGGGCGCGCGCTGTGCTGAACCGGTTGCGAGGCCAGGGTGTGCGGATGTCTATCGACGACTTCGGGACGGGCTACAGTTCCCTCGCCTTGCTGCGCGACCTCGCCATCGACGAACTTCGCCTGGACGAATCGTTCATCGTCGCGATGGGACACGACGAACGCTCATCGACCCTCGTCAATTCCGCCATCGCCCTCGCCCACAGCCTCGGACTGCGAATGGTCGCCGAAGGCGTCGACAGTGACGAGGCATACGAGGCCCTCGTGCGGTTCGGCTGCGACTCCGCCCAGGGCAGCCTGCTCTGCGTGCCGCTTCCCGCCACCGAGTTCGACGCCTGGTTGACCGCCCGCCTTGTTGCGGAGCAGACCCGGGAGTAGAACGAGGAGTGGAGAGGAGCCGTATGTTCTGCTCCCAACGAAAGCTCGGACTTCCCGTCGTACTCGCCGTCAGCATGGTTCTGGTCGGCTGTGCGCCGTCGTTCCCCAGCCCGACGCCAGCCCCGACGTCCACGTCTGCTTCCACCCCCACCGCGTCCCCCACCGCCTCCCCGTCCGCACCCGGAACGGACAGCGCCACGCCGCCTCCCGACGACGCGACGGCGACCCCGCAGCCCGGTGACCGCGTCCTCTCCGCCCGGATCAGTTACGGCTGGGCCTGGCCGGGACCCGGACAACCGGCAACGATCGGCCATGACATCGCGGTCCCGATCGCCCCGCCGCCGAGTCCGCCGCTGCCGTCACTGACCTCGATCGGTGCGGGGGCGCATCCGCTCGCCTCACCGCCATACGACCAGCTGAGCTTCCGGTTCGAGGGCGGCTTCCCCGGTTATGAACTCGAATACGTGCCGGTCCTGACCGGAGATGCGAGCGGCCTGACGATTCCGATGGACGGAACCGACAGCATCCTGCGGGTGGTGTTCCGCCTCGCGCAGGCCCACACCGAGGACGGTATCTCGAGTGTGCTCGAGGCTCCGCGCGAAGCGGTCGGCCTGGCCGCCATCACCCGGTACGCCCCGGCCGGGGACTTCGAGGGCACCGTGACCTACGGGATCGGGGTCGGGCATCCGGTGCCGAGCACCGTGAACACCGCCGTGCGGGTGTACGAGGTCGAGCGGATCGAGCAGGGCCGCCACCTCTACGTCGTGGCCGTGCAGGTCGACGCCAGCCCCTGGCGCTGACGAGCGGCATGCCAGAATCGTCTCATGGTGACTTCCCCGCCCGAACAGCCCACGCAGCCCGACCAGCCGATGCGGTCCGAGCACTCTACGGCGGTCGTGTCGGTGAGCCTCGATGACGCGCACCGGTTCAGCAAGCCTGCCGCGCCGCGCATCCTCCTGCTCGAGGGTCTCGGCGTCGAGGGCGACGCGCACGCGGGTGCGACCGTGCAGCACCGCTACCACGTGAAGAAGGACCCGACGGCGCCGAACCTCACCCAGGTGCACCTGATCCCGTCCGAGCTCTTCGACGAGCTCGCCCACGACGGCTACACCGTGCGGCCCGGCGAACTCGGCGAGAACGTGACCACCCGGGGGATCGACCTCACCGGGCTCCCCCTCGGCACCCGGCTGCACCTCGGCGCCGACGCCGTCGTCGAACTGACCGGCCTGCGCAACCCCTGCTCGCTGATCAACGGATACCAGGGCGGGCTGATGAAGCAGCTCATCGAAACGGATGCCGCCGGCCGCATCACCCGCAAGGCCGGCGTGATGAGCGTGGTCGCGTCCGCTGGTGCGGTCCAGCCGGGAGACATCATCCGGATCGAGCTGCCCGAGGGGGAACAGGTCCCCCTCGACGTCGTCTGAGACGACCGCTCGCGCGTCGGACGGCCTAAGCGGTGACCGGCTCCGAGGCGTGGAACCACGGCGGGTACACCGCGACCTTCGGGCGGTGACCGGACTCGGCGAGAATGCCGCGCACGACGTCACGGACCTTGTCATTCGCGACGGCGACGATGGTGACGAGCTCGAACGGGAAGGTCTCCTCGACGAGGAGTTCGGCCTCGAGGAGCGCTGCGGCATCCTTCTCGGCACGCAGCCGGCGGAGGACCCGGTCGCTCGTCTCCGGCGTCGCACCGACACGGGTCAGGGTGCCCGCTGCATCGCCGTCGGTCACGGCGATGACGCCGAGGGCGGGCTCACCGTGGCCCGACTGGGCCTCGACGACCTTCTTGACCGTGCTGACGAGGATCACGAATTCGAAGTTCTCGGCATACGGTGCGTCCCTGGACAGGCGCGGGTCCCCGGTGTTCGTGAGGATGCTGTCCCAGATGGTCGCGTTCGGCGAGAGGAAGAACGGCACGAAGTGCGCGACGGTCGTGTTCTCGGTGCCGGCGATCAGCGTGCTGCGGCGCTTCTCACGGTTGGGAACGGAGGAGATGTCGACGGCGGGTCGCACGGCCCAGGCCTCGCTCGCGTCGGCGAGGAGGCCGCCGCTGGCGAGGATGCCGGCGAGGTTGCGGATGTGGGTCAGGTGATAGATGCGCTGCTCGCCGACGTTGTCGGGGGCGGATTTCGGCCCGATCGACGACTTGGCCCGGGTCGAGGGGCGGGGGCGGGTCGCACTCGTCGCACCGGAGGCGCTGCTTGCCGGGGCGCTCCGCAGCGACGGCGGCTTCGAGGCCGTCTTCGAGCGCGCCGGCGACGGGGCGGACTTGGCCCGGCTCGCGCGAACCGCGGGTGTCGCGGGCACAGCCTCCGGAACCGGTTTCGGGAAACAGATGGCGCACAGGCCACCCTCGAGTCCGTGGATGCATTCGTTGCTCAAAGCCAGAAAACCTCTCGTGTTCGTGTCCCCCACATTCTTCGAATACCCGTGTTCGAAGACCACGACTCAACGCTACGGTGATTTTGCCCCGAGCGGTTACCGGGATCGGCCCTGAACCCGGTTATTGGATGCAGAACTCGTTTCCCTCGGGGTCGGCCATGATGTAGTGGAATTCCGGGAACGGCCCCCACTTCTCGTCGACCATGCGAACCACAGATGCCCCGAGCGCGACGATCCGATCCCGTTCCGCATCGATCTCGTCCCTGCTCGGCGCCCGTCCCGGTGTCGCGCTGATGTCGAGGTGCACCCGGTTCTTGACGGTCTTGCCCTCCGGGACCCGCTGGAAGAACAACCGCGGCAACAGGCCCTCCGGATCCCCGGCGATGCTGCGCGTCTCGAGGTCCGCGTCGGTGAGGTCGCTCGTGAGTACGAGTTCGCGCAGCTCCGGCGGCCACTCGGCTCGGGGATAGCCGAGTACGTCCGCCCAGAAGTGCGAGAGCTCGCGCGGGTGTGCGCAGTCGAACACGATGTTTCCGATCTTGCCGGCCATGGGCCCTCCTCGGGGTTGGGGTCTTCGCGACCACTATGCACCCTTACGTCGCTTCGGGCGGCGGTCTACTGTGGGCCGCAGCGGGTCCCTCCGGGGCCCGGTAACCGACCAGGGAGACTCCATGAAGGCCGAACAGATCACCCTCGAACCCCGCACGTTCCTCGGAGTCCACGAGGTGATCCCGATGAGCAGGCTGACCGAATATTTCGATCGCGCCTTTCGTACCTCCGCCGCCGAACTCGGCAGGCTGGGCGCCCACCCGAGCGGTCCGCCGATCGCGCTCTATCACGGCGCCCCCACGGATGCCGCGGTCGACGTGACCGCCGGATTCCCCGTCGTCGACGAGGTCAGTGCGACCCGGGCCGTCGAGGTCGTGCACCTTCCGTCCGGTCCGGCCGTCGAGACGTTCCACGTGGGCTCATACGAGACGATGGCCGAGACGTATGCGGCCGTGACGGACTGGATCACCGCGCAGAAGCTCACCGTCGCCGGGGACATGTGGGAGGAGTACCTGGTGGGTCCGGACGCCGAACCGGACCCTGCCAAGTGGCGCACCCGGATCGTGTTCCCGCTCGCCTGAGTCCGCCACGCTTTTTTCGAAACGCGGGCGCAACAATCACCCTCTAACATGAGCACGCGACCTGCGACCATGACGAGCCAGGAGAAGGCGATGTGAGAAGCTCCCGCTGGGAACGCGCGACCGACACTCCCCTGCTCGCGCTCGGAATCGCTTTCCTGATCGCGTACGCGACGCCGATCATTGCGCCGGAGATCAGTCCCGGCTGGCACTTGTTCCTCGAGTGGATCGAGATCGGCAGCTGGGCGGCCTTCGCGGTCGATTTCGTGGTGCGGGTGAGCCTCGCGGAGGATCGACGCGCGTTCATGCGCACCCATATCCTCGACCTTCTCGCGGTCGCCCTGCCGTTGTTCCGACCGTTGCGGGCCCTGCGGGTGGTCTCGGTCGTGATCCTGTCCACCCGCCGGCTGAGTAAGGTGCTCAAGAACCGCGTGATGACCTACGTGGGCATCACGGCGGTGTCGGTCTGGTTCATCGCGGGCCTCGCGGTGACCGATGCGGAACGGAACGCGACCGGCGCGAACATCGTGACGGTGTGGGACGGCTGGTGGTGGTCGTTCATCACGATGGCCACCGTCGGATTCGGGGACCACTTTCCCGTCACGACGGACGGCCGCCTCGTCGCTGTCGGCCTCGTGGTCACCGGGATCGCGCTGATCGGCACCATCACCGCGTACATCGCATCCTGGTTCGCCGCCGCCAGCCGCGAGGCCGAGGAGGCCATCAAGGTCGAGCTCGGCGTCAACGAGGACAAAATAGACGCCCTCACCGTGGAGATCGGCGAGCTCAAGGCCCTCGTCGAGCGCCTGGTCGGCCAGCCGCTCCCGGCCCCGCCGACCGCGGACTGACGAGCAGGCTCAGACCCGCAGGCCCGCACCCGTACCTGTACGTCCAGACCGGTCGCAGGCCGGCCGTCTCAGATGTCGAAGTCCGTGCTCGGCGGTGCAGCTGCGGTCTCGGTCGCGGTCGTCGTCGCGGTCCTCGCGACCGAGCGGGCGGCATCCGTCTCACGGATGCTCTTCCGCGCGCTCTGCCGGAGGGTCTGGCTCACGGGCTCCGCGGTGTAGGAGGAGGTCACCAAGATCGGCATGTGGTCGGACGTGCCGCGCGGGAGCGTCTCGACATTCTCGATGGTCAGGCCGACCGAGGTTGCGAGGTCGAAGTGGCCCCTGAAGAACCGGTAGCGGGTGTACGTGCGGGTGTCGCTCAGGGTGAGGTCATAGCCGGACTCCGTGACCTTGTCGCCGAGGTTGCCCTTGAAGATCGGGTAGTTGTAGTCGCCGACCATCAGCGTCGGCAAGCCGGGGCCGAGGCGATTGAGTTCCTCGTGCGCCGAACGGATCTGGTTGCGGCGCAGCGAATTGCGCGCGGTCAGCGGCGCAGCGTGGAAGGACGCGACGACGAGCTCGCGATCGGCGACCTTGTCCACGAGCCGGGTGCCGATCAGGCGCTCGTGCGCCGGGCGCAGCACCATGTCGTGCAGGGACTTCTTGAGCGCGAAGGCCTGGGTGGTGACGGCGTCGAAGCGGTCCTGGCGGTAGTAGATCGCGAGGCCGAGCCGGTTGGTCAGGGTCGAGTCGGCGAGATGCAGGGTGCCGATGTCGTCGGGCAGTTCGAGGGTGTCCGCCTCCTGGAGGCAGAGCACGTCCGGCTCATAGGTGACGGAGAGCGCGGCGAGTTCACCGACCGCTCGGTTCTTCCGGAGGTTGTAGCTGATGACCCGCACGTCTCTGACCTGGCTTCCGACTCGTGGTGGTGATTCAAGCCTAACGCGCGCGGCTGAAAGGTTCACAAGGCTTCGGGACGCTTAAGCGGGCTACCGGTCAGTTCCCCAAGCGTTCTGGGCCGGGGTCGTGCGGCGGCCTCAACGCCAGCCGAGACCCGGGGCGACGTGGGTGACGATGCTCTCCAGGAGGCGCGCGTTGTATGCGACTCCGAGCTGGTTGGGGATCGTCACGAGCACGGTGTCTGCGGCCTGCACCGCGGCATCCGTCGCCAGCTGGGCGACGATCTGGTCGGGCTCGCCGACGTAGCTTTTGCCGAAGCGGGCGAGGCCGCCGTCGAGGTAGCCGACCTGGTCCTCGGACTCCCGGCTGCCCGGCCGGCCGAAGTAGGCCCGGTCCTCTTCGGTGACGAGCGGCAGGATGCTGCGGCTCACCGACACCCGCGGCGTGCCGGTGTGGCCCGCGGCGGCCCAGGCTTCACGGTAGATCGCGATCTGCTCCGCCTGGAGGTCGCCGAACGGGACACCGGTGTCTTCGGTCAGCAGCGTCGAGCTCATCAGGTTCATGCCCTGCTCACCGACCCATTTCGCGGTCGCCCGGGTGCCGGAGCCCCACCAGATCCGCTCGCTCAGTCCCGGAGCCTGCGGCTGGATCGGCAACAGCGCCGTTCCAGCAGACATCTGCGGGTTCGGCGTCGCGACACCGGCCCCGATGATCGCCGCCCGGAAGACCGAGGTGTGCTCGCGGGCGACATCCGCGTCTGTCTGCCCGTCTGCGGGCGCATAGCCGAAGTTCTCGTAGCCGCGCTGCGCGGTTTCGGGTGACCCGCGGCTGATGCCGAGCTGGAGGCGCCCGTTGCTGATCAGGTCGGTGATCGCGGCCTCCTCGGCCATGTACAGCGGGTTCTCGTAGCGCATGTCGATGACGCCGGTGCCGAGCTCGATCCGGTTCGTGCGCGCCGCCATCGCCGCGAGCAGCGGGAACGGTGAGGCGAACTGCCGGGCGAAGTGGTGCACACGCACGTATGCCCCGTCCACGCCGAGTTCCTCGGCGGCGACCGCGAGCTCCACCGTCTGGAGGAGGGCGTCGCGTGCGGTGCGGGCAAGGGAGCCCTGCACCGCCTGGTGGTGGCCGAAGGAGAGGAATCCGATGCGCTTCATGACCGGTGCAGCGCGGAGGGGCCGCCGGGTATTCCCGTCGCCCGCGCGGCACCACCGCTCCCCGGACTGGCCGCGCTACCCACGCTCCTTCCCGCGCCGCTTCTTCGCCGCGGGCACCCGTCGCACAGTGAGCCTGTCGAGGCGGCGTTCCACAACGGTGCCCTCCTCGAGGATCGTCGCGAGCGTGATGAGCTCGTCGACGAGTTCAGGGACCGGGCGCGCCTGGCAGCAGACGCACCAGCCGCGCGCGTCGAAACACGCGCGCAGGGCCTGCTCGTAGTAGTCCCTCGTGAGGCCGGGCACGTCGCATACCCGCGCCGTCGTCGTGGACTGGAGCGAGTTCATTCCGCTGAACGAGCGCCCGCAGCCGCAGTCCCCGTATGGGGCCCACCGGCTATACGGGCACGGCTCGAGCATCCACACGAGCTCACCCTCGATACAGCCGTTCGAGTCACTGCCGCGGGAGCCCTGCGTCGCCCCTGTGGCCACCAAAACCTTCATTTCCGTCCTCCTCGGTCTCGGCACGAGCCTCAGGGAGTGGATGGAATGACGCTAACAGTGGCCACCGACAGACGAACAGGTGGAGGGGTGCGGGCGAGCGACGGCGGGTCAGCACCCGACCGATCAGTAGTAGCCGAAGGACTCGGAGTGCGCCCAGGCAGAGCAGGGAGTGCCGTAGGCCGACTTGATGTAGCCGAGGCCCCAGCTGATCTGCGTCGCCGCGTTCGATGCCCAGTCCGAGCCAGCGGAGGCCATCTTGCTGCCGGGCAACGCCTGCGGGATGCCGGTTGCTCCGCTGGAGCTGTTGTACGCCTGGTAGTTCCAGCCGGATTCCCTCTGCCACAACTGGCTGAGGCAGCTGAATTCCCCGCTGCCCCAGCCGTACTGGGAGGAGGCCATCGCACTCGCCGTCGCGCGCGCGCCGGCCGGGCTGTTATCCCCCGACGACGACACGGACGCCACCGCTTGCGGCGCAGCGGCCGCAGCAGCTGCCGCAGCCGCCTTCGCTGCTTTGGCCGCCTGGGCCGCCTGGGCTTCCGCGGCGGCCCTGGCGGCGGCAGCGGCTGCGGCCTCAGCGGCGGCCTTCTCGGCCGCAACGCGGTCGACTTCTGCGACCGCAGCCTGCACGGTCGTCGTCTCGGCCTTGGTCCGGGCGGTCAACGACTCGACCTGGTCGATGGGCAGGACCTGGAAACTCGCCAGCGAACTCGCCGCTGCGGTCAAAGTGGAAGCATCCACTTTGTTCGCGGCTGCGGCGACGACCTGGTTGGCGTCGACCAACGCAGCTGATGCCGCATCCTGGGCGTGTACCTTCGCGATCGAGGTGTAGACGGTGAGCTGGTCGTGTTGCCGGCCTGTCGCCGCTGCGACGTCGGCCGTTGCCGCGATCCGGCTCTGGGACCGGGTGGCCGCCTCGGCGGCCGCACTGACCGCGAAGCCGCTTCCGGCCACGATCGCGGCGATCGCGAGACCGGCCGTGACGACGGTGAACCGTTTCGGGCGACGTCCGCTGGGTCCGTTCCTGCGCGAGGCCCGGGTGTCGACCGGAGCCGAATCTGTTGGCGAATCTGGTGCGGATTGAGCTGAGTTCATGATTCCTGCCATCGAGAACCGGCTCGAAAACCGCCCGGTTCGCTGAGTGTCAGGCCCACGCTCTCGGTGACGGCGCGGGCGAATTGGCCATAGTGCAGACGCTTTCTGGCAAAGTCCCGACCAAAACCTCCACAAGTCATCCACGGGGTAACCGGTCAACCGCGTTCTGCAGGGGTGGCGGGCCGCACTAGTCCCGGCCCGCCGCCCTTGTTGAGCGCGATTCCGCTTTTCTGAGGTTTTCTCAGGAATGCAGGGGCCTATTTCCGGCCACGGGCATCCGGATCGGTGGAACGCGGCTCCCGATCAGCGGGCACTCAGTAGTAGTTGTAGGCCTCGGAGTGCGCCCAGGCCGCGCACGGCGTCCCGTAGGAGGCGGCGATGTAGCCGAGACCCCAAGCGACCTGCGTCGCGGCGTTGGTGGCCCAGTCGGAGCCGGCCGAAGCCATCTTGCTCCCCGGAAGAGCCTGCGGGATACCGGTGGCCCCACTCGAGTTGTGGGCCGTGTACGACCAGCCGGACTCCCTCTGCCATAACTGCACGAGGCAGCTGAACTGGCCGTCGCCCCAGCCGTACTTCGAGGCGGCCAGGCCCTGGGCCACCGCCTTCGCGCCCGCGGGCGTGTTCGCTGAGGCGAGGGCCTGCAGCCTTTGGGCCTCTGCCGCAGCGGCTGCGGCAGCGGCCTTCTCGGCGGCGACCCGGTCTGCTTCGGCCGCAGCGGCTTCGACGCTTGTCGAGATGGCGGCCGTGCGCTGGGTGAGCGACTCGACCTCGTCGATGGGCAGGACCTGGTAGCTCGCGAGCGAGCTCGCGACGTCGCTCAGGGTGGTCGCGTCGACCTTGTCCTTGGCGGCAGCGAGCACCGCGTTGGCCCTGTCGAGCGCGACGGCGGCGGCGTCCTTCGCGTGCACGGTGGCGATCGAGTCGTACACGGCCAGTTGGTCGTGCTGGCGGCCGGTGCTCGCGGAGAGGGCTGCGGTGGCGGTCACGCGGTCCTGGGCGGCGTTCGCGGCCTGAAGGGCGTATGAGCCCCCGGTGACGAGGGCCACGGCGACGGCGGAAGCCAGGGAGATGGCGATGATCCGGCGAGAATGCGGTGAGCGGCGAGGTGGTGCTGAATGCGATGTCATATAGTCCCGGTGTCGCAAGCGCGGGCGCACGAACAGGGCTCGTGGGCCAGCGCTCACTGGTCTCGGGCCCACGCGCTCGGATGCTGCGCAGGCGAATCGGCCATAGTGGCCGGGATTCCTGCACAAACCCTCACTTTTTCCTCCGAAAGTCATGGGTATCGGGGCGCGTTCCGCACGCGTGCCCCGTCAGGCTCCGCGACGAGCCTGTCTAAACTCGAAGAATCGACATGTTCATTCCGGTCGATCCGCGGACGTTCCCACGACGCTGAAGATCACGAGGTTTCATCATGACCGCGCACGACATCGTCCTGATCCGGCACGGGCAGACCGAGTGGAGCATTTCCGGTCGGCACACCGGCCGCACCGACATCCCCCTGACCGACCTCGGTCGGCAGCAGGCGGATGCGCTCGGCGAGATGCTCGACGGTGAGGCGTTCCCGACGGTCTTGTCCAGCCCGCTACAGCGGGCCTGGGAAACCATGGAGCGCGCGGGATATGCCGCGCAGGGCATCGCTTCCCAGGACATTCTCGAGTGGGACTATGGCGTGTTCGAGGGGCTCACGACCGAGGCCATCCGCCGGGAGATCCCGGACTGGTCCGTGTGGACGCACCCGATGACCGGCGGCGAGTCCGCAGACGAGGTCGGCGCGCGTGCCGACCTCGCGATCGAGCAGTGCCTCGCAGCTCCGGGTCCGGTCGCCGTGTTCGCGCACGGACATTTCCTGCGCATCATGACGGCGCGCTGGATGGGCCTGCCTGCCTCCGCGGGGAAGCACTTCAGCCTCGGGACCGCCACGGTGTCCACCCTCGGCTGGGAACGCGATAGCCGTGTGCTGCAGATGTGGAACGATGCCTGCCACCTGAACTCGATGGACCCGGTTCTCTGACCTACCGTTTCCAGCCGCGCGTTAAACCGCAAACGCGGCGTCCAGGGGCCGAAGCACGTCCTGGACGCCGCAGTCTTTGTGCGACTCGCTCTCGCTGAGTCTTACTTCCGGCCGGCACCCGTCAGATCGGATGCTGCGCTGGCGGCGATGAGGCCGCGCACGAGCTCGAGCTGGGCGTCGTCCGCGAAGGACGAGCTCAGGCCGACGACGCTGACTCCGGAGGAGAGGAAGTCGGGCGCGTTGAGCGCGGTGACCCCTCCGGTGGCGATGAAGTTCATGTCGGGGTACGGCCCCTTCATCGACTTCGCCCAGTTCGGGCCGAGGATCGAGGCCGGGAAGACCTTGACCCAGCGGAGGCCGAGCGCACGAGCCTGGAGGATCTCGGTCGCAGTAGCCACCCCCGGAAGATGCGGGATGCCGCGGCGAACGCTCTCCGCGACGATCTCCGGGCTGAAGCCCGGGGAAACGGTGAAGGCGACGCCGACCTTCTCGGCGGCGTCGAGCTGCTCGAGGGTCGTGACGGTGCCGGCGCCGACGACGAGGCCGCGCTCGGCGGCCGCCTCGGCGACGGCCTTCAGGACGGGAACCGCGTCACTGGTCTGGATGGGGATCTCGACGTGCTGGACACCGGCATCCCAGGCGCGCTCGGAGAGGCGCACGGATTCGGTCAGCGAGAGCCCACGCAGAACGGCGAGGACGGGAATCCGGAAGAAGTCTCCGGGGAACCACTCATTGGTGGGAAGGGCGGTTGTGCTGGTCATACGGTCAGTCTCCTAAGATCGGTGAGATCGGAATGTGAGTCGTGGGTGTCGGGAGCGTTCCCGACGGCGGCCGGGGATCCGGCGCCGGATCCGGCGGCGGCGGGAGTTGCTGCGAACAGCCCGTGGCCGGGCCGGAAGTCCTCGCGGCTGCCGAGCGCCCAGGCGGCGAGCGAGTGCCCGTGGTTCAGGCGGACTTCGGACGACTCGCCGTTCATGAGTGCGGACAGGTAACCGGCGGCGAACGCGTCTCCGGCTCCGACCGGCTCGACGACCTCGACCTTGTGGGCAGGGACGACCGTGGTGCGGCGGGTGCCGTCGGGCAGAAGCGCGTACTCCGTCGCGTCGACGGCTCCGTCCTTGACGACGAGGTAGGGCACGTCGGGCAGCAGGGTGCGCACGTCGTCGGAGGTGACGCAGCCCCAGATGGTGGCGGCTTCGTCGAGTCCGACGAGGACGACCGTCGCCTTGCCGGCGAGCTCCCGCAGCCGGGGACCGGCCACGCTCACGGGCCAGAGCTTGGACCGGTAGTTGACGTCGAAGGACACCGAAGTGCCCCACTCTGCCGCGTGGTCGAGCACGTGTTCCACCAGGGCGGAGCAGCTCGGCGACAGCGAGGGCGTGATGCCGCTCGTGTGGATCAGGTGGGCGGACTGGAGGGGCCAGGCCCCGGCATCCGCCACGCCCAGCTCGGAGGCGGCGGAACCCGCACGATAGTAGAAGACGTGCGCGCCGGTACCGGTGTCCGGCTCCTTGAGGTACAGGCCTGTCGGGCTGACCGCGGTGCGGTTCACCCAGCGGGTGTCCACTCCCCCGCAGTCGAGCGTCGAAATGATCTTGGTGCCGATCGGGTCCTGGCCGACATTGCCGGCCCAGGCCACGTGGTGGCCGAGCTCGGCGAGGTGCGCGGCGACATTGGACTCCGCCCCGCCGACGCCGAGGTGGAAGCTCTCTGCGATGTCGGGCGACGTCGTCGAGGTGGGGGTGAACATGCCCATGGTCTCGCCGAAGCAGACCACCTGCGGTTCGCCCTGGTCGGCGCCGGAGGCGACCGGGTTGCCCGGCTCCTCCTGCAGTGCCTGGGCGCCTGCTTGCTCGTCGGTCATCAGGTCACCGCTCCGATGTGCCACGGCACGAACTCTTCCTGGCCGACGTTGAACTCTTCGCTCGTGGTCTGCTTTCCGGAGGCGACGGCGATGATCATGTCGAGGATCTCGGCGCCGACCTCTTCGACGCGGGCGGTGCCATCGGCGATCCGTCCGGCGTTGATGTCGACGTCGTCGCCCTGGCGCACGAACAGCGCGGTGTTGGTGCCGACCTTGATGCTCGGGGTGGGCTTGCAGCCGAAGACCGAGCCGCGGCCGGTCGTGAAGACGACGACCGTCGCACCGCCGGCGACGAGTCCGGTGACGGACACCGGGTCGTAGCCGGGGGTGTCCATGAAGCCGAGGCCCCGGGTGGTCATCGGTTCGGCGTATTCGTAGACCGCTGCGAGGTCGGCGCGGCCGGCCTTCGCGACGGCGCCGAGCGACTTCTCCAGGATGGTGGTGATGCCGCCGGCCTTGTTGCCGGGAGAGGGGTTGTTGTCCATGGTGCCGCCACCGGTGACGATGTACTTCTCCCACCAGTTGATCCGGTCGATCAGCTTGAGGCCGACCTCGCGGGTCGTGGCGCGGGCGGTGAGCAGGTGCTCGGCGCCGTAGATCTCAGGCGTCTCGGCGAGAACGGATGTTGCGCCGTTGGCGACGAGGACGTCCGAGGCCCAGCCGAGGGCCGGGTTCGCGGTAATGCCCGAGTAGCCGTCGGAGCCGCCGCAGTTGAGGCCGAGGACGAGTTCCGAGATGTCGATCGGTTCGCGGCGACGTTCGTCGAGCTTCTCCGCCATCTCGAGGATCGCCTCGACGCCCGCGGCGACGGTGGCGCGCATGCCACCGGTCTCCTGGATGGAGAGGGTCGTGACGAGGGTGTCTGCCGGAAGCTCGCCCTGGCCGAGGATGACGTCGGCCGGGGTCATTTCGCAGCCGAGGCTGAGCACGAGCACTCCGGAGATGTTCGGGTGGGCCGCGTAGCCGTTGAGGGTGCGGACGAGCATCTGCGCGCCCTCGCTCTCGAGGACCAGGCCGCAGCCGCTCTGGTGCGTGAGGGCGATGACGCCGTCGACGTGCGGGAAGCGGTCGAGCAGGTCGCCGCGGAAGCGGTCCGCGATCAGCTTCGCGGTCGTGCCGGAGCAGTTGACCGTCGTGAGGATCGCGATGTAGTTGCGGGTGCCGGCGCGGCCGTCCGCCCGGCGGTAGCCGTCGAAGGTCCGGCGGGCTCCCGTCGGGGCGGCCAGCTCGGTGTGCACGGTACCGAACTCGTGCACGCGGGCGCCGAGGTCCATACCGAGGTTCTGGCTGTGCACGTGTTCGCCGCGCACGATCGGCGCCGTTGCGGTGCCGATCGACTGGCCGTACTTGAGGACCTTCTCCCCGACCGCAACCGATCCGAGTGCGATCTTGTGGCCGCTCGGGACGGCCCCGATCACATTCAGAACGCTGTCCCCCAGGGTGATGGCTTCACCGGGAACGAGGTCCCGGAGGGCAACAGCGACATCGTCGCCTTCCGCCATGACGAGCACGGATGTGCCGGTCGCAATGCTGTTGATGTGGCTCATGAGATCTTTTCTCTCGCTGGGAAGCGGTCGGGGAGGGTACTGCTGGCCGGATCAGGCCTTGGCGGCGATTTCTTCGCCGATGATGCCCTTTTCCCAACGACCCTCTTCGAGGTCGATGGCAATGGCGTGGTACTTGTCGTCGCTCAGGCTGTACAGGAAGTAGATGATGACGGCGGCGATGGTGAGCGCGATGGCCGGGTAGATCGTCATGACGGCCTTGATGCCGAAGAGCGTCTCCGGGGACTGCTCTGTTGCCTTGGCGACGTAGCCCGTGATGGCGAGCATGCCGGCTCCGACGAGGGCGGCGAGGGACTGGGCGACCTTACGGGAGAAGTTGAATGCGGCGTAGGTCATGGTCTCCTTGCGGACACCGGTGTGCCATTCGCCGTAGTCGATCGTGTCGGAGACGAAGGCCCAGGTGACGCCGTTCGGGATGGCCAGTGCGGCGTACCCGATGGTGACGAGGATCATGAACGTCCACAGGTTGGTCGGGATGATGAAGTTCAGGCCGTTGGCGACGATGGAGATGATGAATCCGGCCATGGCCGTCTTCTTCTTGCCCCACTTGGCGACCATCTTCGGGATGAACATGATGCCCACGATGGAGGCACCGATCATGACGAGGTTGAGGACGGCCTGGAGGGCGATGTTGCCGAGGTTGTACTGGGCGAAGAAGATCATCATCATGTTGTTGACGTTCATCGAGGAGATGGTGAAGAGCGTCATGAGCACGAGGGCGAGGAGCGGCTTGTTGGTGAAGATCGCCTTGGCGTAGTCCTTCATGCCGTTCTTCTCGAAGCCGACGGCACGGTTGACGTACACCCGTTCCTTGGTGCCGCGGTAGCAGATGTAGAAGGACACGACGCCGACGATGGCCATGACCATCGAGGCGAACATGAAGTTCTGGGCGGTCATGCCGCCGAAGATCATCATCATCGGGATGAACGCGAAGCCACAGATCCACTGGGCGCCGAGCGAACCGGCCTGGCGGCTGGTCGCGAGCTCCGCGCGGTCCTTGATGTCGCGGGTCATGACCGAGGCGAGGGAGCCGTACGGGTCATTCGTGAAGGAGTAGATGATGCCCCAGACCGCGTACGTGCCGGCGGCGAAGGCGATCTTCCAGCCCATGTCCACGTCGGGCATCGTGAAGGTGACGACGGTCATAACGGCGAGCAGGATGGAGGAGACCATCATGACGGGGCGGAATTTTCCGCGCTTGCCGAAGCGGCGGCTGTCGATGAATGCGGCCGCGAGCGGGTCCATGCAGGCATCGAACAGTTTGCTGAGCGTAAAGATAAGTGCGACTACAGCGGGCGCGATGCCGGCGGTGTCGATCCAGAACTTGGTCAGGTACGACTGTCCGAGGTCGAACATAAAGCCGTTACCGAAGTCGCCGAAGCCATAGGCGACCTTCTCCTTGCGGGAAATGCGATCAATAACGGTGACGCCGGCGGAGCCTTCGGGGCCGGTGGCTCCCATGGCGCCGGGCAGGCCCTTGGTGGTTGTACTCATAATGCGGATTCACTCCTATGTGCTGGATTTAATGGGGTCGTGCTGGTTCGTGCTGGTCGTGCAGAGGTACTGTGCGGGTGGATGCTTCGAGCGGGTAAGCGCCGGAGCCGAACGGGCTAGAACCCGAAGTAGGTGTTCGCGTTGTTGTACGAGATGTCTTCGACCATCTGGCCGAGGATGGCCTCGTCGTCGGGAACTTCGCCGAGCTCGACCCATTCGCCGATCAGTTCGCAGAGGATGCGGCGGAAGTACTCGTGGCGCGGGTAGGAGAGGAAGCTGCGGGAGTCCGTCAGCATGCCGACGAAGTTGGAGAGCAGGCTCTCCTCCGCGAAGGTGGACAGCTGCAGGCGCATTCCGTTGCGGGTGTCGTTGTGCCACCAGGCGTTGCCGAGCTGGAGCTTCTGGACGACGTCCTTCTGGTAGGAGGCCATCAGGGTGATCAGCGGCAGGTAGTCGTTGGGGTTCAGCGAGAAGATGATCGTGCGGGGAACCGCATCCTCGGATTCCATCGCGTTGAAGAGCTTGGCGAGCGGCTCGGCGATGTTGCGGTCGTTGATCGCGTCGTAACCGGTGTCGGCGCCCATGCGGGCGAAGCCCGGGTCGTTGATGTTGCGCATCGCGTGGATGTGGTACTGCATCGTCCAGTCCTTGGCGCTGTAGATGCGCATCAGGGCCTTGAGCAGTGCCGTGCGGTACTGCGCGATCTCGGTCGCGGTGAGGGTGCCGCCGGAGAGGGCGGTCGTGACGATCGTGTCGAGTTCGGCCGGGGTGGCCTCTTCGTAGACGACGATGTCGAGGGCGTGGTCGGACAGGCGTCCGCCCATGGTGTGGAAGAAGTCGACGCGCTGGGTGAGGGCCTCGACGATGTCCGCGAACGCGGTGATGCTGACGCCGGCCGCGGTGCCGAGGGTGGCGATGTACGCCGCGTACCCGGCCTGGTCGATGTTCAGGGACTTGTCCGGACGGAACGCCGGGAGCACCTTGAACGCGCTCTCAGCCTTGAGCACCTCGTGGACGTGCAGGTCATCCGCGGGGTCGTCCGTCGTGACGACGACCTTCACGTTCATGCCCCTGATCAGGCTGCGGCGGGAGAACGCCGGCGTCGCGAGGAGCAGGTTGGCCGCGTCGTAGATCTCGCGGGCCGTTGCACGGCTGATCACGGTGTCGATGCCGAAGAAGCGCTTGAGTTCGAGGTGCGCCCAGACGTAGAGCGGGTTGCCGAGCGCCTTTTCGAGGGTGCCTGCCCAGGCGTAGAACTTGTCGAAGTCGGCGCCGTCTCCGGTGATGAGGCTCTCGGGGACCCCGTTGGTGCGCATCAGGCGCCACTTGTAGTGGTCACCGTAGTTGTTGCCGCCGAGCCAGGCTTCGGTGATCGTCGCGAAGTTGCCGTCCTCGAGGATCTCCTGGGGGCTCAGGTGGCAGTGGTAGTCGACAATCGGCATATTCTTCGCGTGATTGTGGAAGAGCTTCTTCGCCATCGGCGTGGTCAGCAGGAAATCGTCATTCAAAAACATCAGAAACAGTCCTTTGTTCCGTACAGTCGTTGTGGTGAATCAGTCGGTGGGTTGATTCGGCCGATCAGGCCAGGAGCGCGATGGTCGCGCGGGCACCCAGGGTGCGCAGGTTGTCGAGGCCGGTGGTGACCTCGGCGACGAGGCCGGGGAGTTCGCTGAGGTCGCGGCCCCAGAGCGAGTCATCGCTCAGGATCGCTTCGACGTAGTCGGCCGTCACGTTGCTGCCGGTCGCGGTGGCCGTCGCGTATGCGGCGTGGAAGGTGGCGAGCACCTCGTCGCTGTCGACGGGGACGACGGTGACCGCAGCGTCGCCGCTGTAGGTGAGCAGCAGTGCCGAAAGGGCCAGGGTGACGCGGGGCGGGAAGGTTCCGACCTTCTCCTGGAAGTTGACCAGGATCGGCAGCAGGCGGGACTTGTACTTCGAGATGCTGTTGAGCGCGATCGAGGCGAGCTCGTGGTGCATGAAGCGGTTCTCGAAGCGTTCCTTGACGGACTCGGCGTATGCGGCGAGTTCGTCGTGCGGCAGGTCGATGACCGGCATGATCTCGTCGTACATTTCCGCGTTGACGAACTGGGAGAACTCGGGGTCGATCATCACGTCGCGCACGGTCTCGACGCCGGCGAGGCGGGCGATCGAGGCCATCGTGGTGTGCGGGGCGTTCAGCAGGAAGACCTTGCGTTCGCGGTACGGCGTCATGTCGTCGGTGACGGTCACGTTGAGGCCGGCCTTCGCGAGCGGGAGGGATTCCGTCAACGACTGCGGTCCTTCGATGACCCAGAGCAGGAATGGCTCGGCCTTGACGATCGACTGGTCGTCGTAGCCGAATTCCTCGGCGAGCTCGGCGGCGCGGTCGGCCGGGTAACCGGGAACGATCCGGTCGACGAGGCTGGAGTAGAAGGTGTTGTCGGTGTTGACCCACTGGACGAATGCTGCGTCGAGCTCCCAGAGCGCGGCGGTCGCGAGGACGGATTCCTTGAGCTTGTCGCCGTTGTGCTCGATGAGCTCGCAGGGGATGATCTGGAAGCCCTTCTTGCCGAGAGAGAAACGCTCGAAGAGGAGCGCGGTGAGCTTTCCGGGGAAGCTGTGCTGGGGCTTGTCATTGAGACGGTCACGGTCGTCGAAGGCGATGCCGGCCTCTGTCGTGTTGGAGAAGATGAACTCGATGTTGTCGTCGTTGGCGAGGCCGAGGTACTTCTGGTTGTCGACGTACGGGTTGACCGTTCCGGTGACCACGGTGATGACCTCGTGGCTCTGCACGTCCTTGCCATCCTGAAGGCCTTCGAGGAGGACCGTGTAGAGGTTGTCCTGCTCCTCGAGGGAGGCGACGCGGCCGCCTTCGATGGGCTGGACGATCTTCACGCCGCCCTGGAACAGTCCCTGGTTGTTCATCTGCTGCAGCTGCCAGTCGACGAACGCGCGGAGGAAGTTGCCCTCGCCGAACTGGATGGCCTTCGTGGGCAGTTCCGCGATCGCGGGAACAACGCTCTTGGACAGTCTCTGCATGGTCTTCGTGTTCCGTTCGGTAGTAGTGGACGTGACGGTGACCTGCATGGTCGACGTCGCTCCGGGGTCCAGGGTGATGAAGTGGGCGCCGACGTTGCACGTCTCTGCGCAGGCGGTTTCGGTCCACTCGTCGGTTCCGTAGTCTGCGATGGCGGCGGCCTTGATGCGGCCGGCGTTCCAGACGACCGTCTGCGCGGCGCCCTGCGAGACGGCGCGGATGATGCGGTCGTTCGCCGGGTCGCTGAGTTCGAGCGCCTCGGGCATCGGGTAGAGGCGATCGATCTCATCGCCGGTGAAGCCGAGCGGCAGGAGGGACGAGCCCTCGGTGGCCGGCTTGGTCGAGCGGTCCGTGTAGTCGAACGTCTCGAGGCCGGTGAGGGTGCTCGTTGTGACGTCGCCGACGGCGAAGTAGGTGTGGAAGGCTTCCTCGAACGCGAACGGGGTGGCACCGTCGTTGCGGACGGACAGCTCGAGGCCGAGCTCTGCGCCCACGGTGACCGTGTAGTGCGCGGTGAAGGGGTGGAATCCGGCGGGAACGCCGACGCTGTCCTGGGTCAGCTCGAAGACGAGCTCTGTGGCAACGGCGCCGGTCGCGGTGTCCAGGGTGCGGGAGTCGACGAGCGACCAGGTGGAGAGGCGTGCCCAGCCGTGGTTGGGAGCTGAGGCATCCGTGCCGTTCGGGCCGAACCAGGGGAAGCAGAGGGGAACGCCGCCGCGGATCGGGTCGGTGTCGGAGAAGACGCCGAAGGTGCTCATCCAGAGGACCGGCTTGCCGCCCGCGGGAGTCCAGTCGGCGACGTGCGCGCCGTGCAGGTAGATCAGGGCGGATGCCGAGGGTGTGGTGACTTCGACGGCGGCGAGGCCGCCGTGGCCCTCCACCAGACGGATGCCCTGTGCGAGCTGCTGGGTTGTCATGCGTACTCCTCTTTGAGGCGAGAAACGTGAGGCGAAAGTGTGGCGGAGCCTGCTAATCGTTCCGCTCAGCAGAACGCGTGTCCGTCAGATGAAACACTAGCACCGGTTAACAGGTTCGTAACAACTGCTTTCGCGGTAGAATTGCCGTATTGAGTTCCATCGGGCAGAACCGCCTTTTCATGGTGCACAATGCACAATCTTTGGCCGCAGGAGGACAAAATGTCAGCGACTTTGATCGACGGATCTCACACTTCGGGCGAGGCCGGCGAGCCCGCGAAGGACAGCGCAGCCCGCAAACTGCTGCGCGTGCTCGAAGCCGTGTCGAACCCGGGCGAAACGCACCGGCTGAGCGACCTGGTTAAGGAGACCGGCCTGTCGAAGACGAGCGTGTTCCGTCTGCTGTCCGAACTCGTCGACGACGGCTACGTCAGCCGCACGTCGGACGGCGCGTACACACCCGGACGCGCGCTTCGGTTGCTCGGCCTGCGCCTGACTGCCAGCACGGAGGATTCGGACCGCGTGCGCACCCGGCTGCAGCGCCTCCAGCAGGACGTGCACAGCACCATCCACTTCGCCCTCCGCACCGGCGACTGGGCCACCTACGTTGAGAAGATCGAGGACACCGCGCAGCCGATCCGGATGGCGTCCCGCGTCGGCGCCCAGATCCCGTTGCACTCGACCGCGATCGGCAAGTCCGTTCTGGCCTACCTGCCCGAGAGCGAGGTGCGGCGGTACGCCGCCAACACCGGGCTGCCGCGGCGCACCGACAACACCATCACGGACGTCAACCGTTTGCTCGCCGACGGCGAACTTGTGCGCAATCGCGGCTTCTCGATCGACGACGAGGAGAACGAGGAGCACATCCGCTGCATGGCGACGCCCGTTTTCGACACCCGGCACAATCTGCTGGGCGGAATCGGCATCACCACAATCGCACCTTTGGTGACGCAGGCGAAACTCGAGTCATACGCCCCCCTGCTCCTCACGGCGGCGCGCGACATCATGTCCCTCGTCTAGCTCTGGCCGTTGCGTGGGGAGCGTTTCGCGGCCACTTAGGTCTGTTCCGATCCGACTTTGCGGACGCCCCTCTGGACAGGAATCGCTCATCGGGTAACCTATCGATATCTCTGGACGATTGAAGCTGACCGACTTTCGTTATGAGCCCTTGACCGGGTTTTCCACAGGTGATTCGTGGGCGTGCGAATGCCTCAAGAATGTCGGTGGTCGTTCGTAGAGTGACCGGTATGACAACTGAAAATACCTCAGAACCTCAGCCCGAAAGCACGGCGGAACCCCCGCCCGGGACCCCTCCCGACAGTCCTCCCGACACCTACCTGAACCCCCGGCATCTCAGCCTGGTGGAGCCGCCCCTCACCGATTTCTATGACGCGATCCGGGACGCGGACCGGGAAATCAATCAGGCCACCGCTCGCCGGGCCGCCGCGGTCTACACCGCCCAGCGGGTGCTCGCCGATGTCGGCCGGGCCCGGGCGGACGCCGCAGTGCGGGCGGGCGGCCTGCGCCCGCCGTGGTCTCCGGAGGAAGCCACGAAAGAGGAATTCACGTGCGAGGTCAGCGCCCTGCTGCGGCTCCCGCGCCGGACGGCGGAGACCCTGATCGAAGCCAGCCGCACCCTCGCCGAAGACCTCCCCGCAACCCGGGACGCCCTGGCCTCCGGGGCGATCAGTTACCGGCACGCCCAGGTGATCATGGAGCAGGCCTGGGGCATCCGGGTCGCTGATGACCCGGAAGCGGCCGCCCGGGCCCGCGCCGTGTTCGAGGAGGTCCTCGTGCCCGACGCGGAAGTGCTGACCGTGGCGAAGCTCGCCGACCGGGCCCGAAGGGTGCGGGAACGCACCCACCCGGAAACCATCACCGCGAGGCACCAGAAAAGCGTCGAGGACCGGCATGTGGTGTTCCAGGCCCTCAACGACGGCATGGCGTCGCTGTATCTGACCGGGGATGCCGAGAAGGTGCAGGCCGCGTACCACCGCACTCTCGACACCGCCCTGACCCTGCAGGGCCCGGACGAGGTCCGCACCCTGACCCAGATCGCGGCCGATGTGCTCACCGACGTCCTGATCAGTGGGGTCACCCCGGATGGACTCGGCAAAGGGGTGACCGCGCAGGTCAACGTCACCGTTCCGGTGCTGACCTTGTTGGGGAAGAGCGAGGAGCCCGGGTATCTGGCCGGGTACGGACCCATCGACCCCGACACCGCGAGGCGTCTCGCGGCCGGGGCGCCGAGCTTCACCCGGCTCCTCACCCACCCGGAAACCGGCGTCGTGCTCTCCATGGGACGCGACACCTACAAACCACCCGCCGCACTCAAGAAGTGGCTGGAGGTGCGGGATGAAACCTGCACCTTCCCGGGCTGCCGGCGCTCCGCCAAACGATCAGACCTCGACCACAGTGTGGAGTGGCAGCACGGCGGGGAGACCGACGCGATGAACCTCGCCCACCTCTGCCCGTATCACCACGCGGTGAAGAGCTACACCCGGTGGTCGCCCAGGCACCTCGGCGACGGTCGCATCGAATGGACCTCCCCGGCCAGGTACAGCTACATCGTCGAACCCTCCGCCGACATGAGACCACCCCGGAAACCCAAACCCGCACCGAAACCACCAGCCCCGATCGTTGACGTCTGGAACCTCGACCCCACACCCGACGACCCCGACGACCCGACACCGTTCTAGGTCGCTTGCCCACGCGGGCTCCGCGAAGCCGTCCTTTCCGAGGAGGCAGAGCCGCTCCTGGTGGATCGGAGGCCGGGCGCGGAAAACGCGATGCGGCATCTGCGAGGTGTGCGGCCACGAGCTGGTCCAGCTCAGGAGGTGCCCTTGAGGAAGGCGACGATTCGTTCGCCGACCACCGGCCAGTCAGCACCGAGCCAGACCATGTGGCTGTCCGCATGACTCTCAATGAGTTCGGCAGCACGGATGCTTGAGGCGAGCGAACGCGACTGTGCGAAGGGCACTCCGCCGTCGGTTCGGGTGGCGATCACGAGGGTGGGCTGATCGACCAGAGCGGTGACATCGGGGGTGGGGCGCAGGTCGTTGACAAACCCGCGTCCGGAGCGCATCCGCCGGAAAAGTGTGAGGAGTCCGGCGCGAGCGTCCGAATCCAAGCCGGCCAGGACCTCGCCCACCGGACGGGTGGACAGCGCTCCCATCATCATGCGCAGGCACATGGAGGGAGCGAACCGGGCGAGCGCGTGAACCAGGCCCCAGGTGACCCTCCCGGTCACGCCGTTGAATCCGATCCGGGCTCCCAGGCGAGTGACCGGGTCCGGGTACGGAAGCCAGCCGACTGCACTGATCAGGACCAGCCGGTCGACAAGGCCGGCGTGTCGCGCGGCGAACGTTGCGGCGGTCGGTCCCCCGCCGGAAATGCCGACGACCGCCGCGACCCGGGTGATGCCCAGGTGCGCGCACAGGTCACCCACGACATCCGCGAATCCGGTCACGGTCGTCCCTGTGGACAGCGGAGTGCGACCGTAGCCGGGTCGGGAGGGTGCGAGCACGGAGTAGCCGGCGGCGGCGAAGACGTCCTCGCCGACCGCGATCCCGGCCCGGAGGTGTCCGCCTTGGAAGACCACGATGACCGGGTCCGCGCGAATATCGAGCCGGTACTCGACTGGCCCCTCCGCCAGGCGCGTCGTCCGCAGCATCCGCCCGGGCCTGCCTACCGCCGCACAATCGAGCGCAGCAGCCGCATTGCGACCGAGAGCGAGGCCATGTCGTCCTGTCCGAGGGCGTTGACCTCGTCGAATACGCTGCGTGAGCGGGCGAGCTTTTCGGCGTTGAGTGCCTCCCAGGCGAGGAGACGGTGTTCCGCGCTTCCCGAATCCGTCGCCTCGAGCACGGCCGTGGTGATGTCGGCGACCGTCGAGTAGAGGTCGTCGCGCAGCGCCGCGCGGGCGAGGGCCTGCCAGCGGTCCGTGCGCGGCAACGCGGTGATGCGCTCGAGCAGGTTGTCCACGCCGAACCGGTCGTAGACCGTGTAGTACACGGACGCGACGTCCCCGAGCTGTTCGCCGGACTGCGCCGCGATCTTCACAACGTCGAGCAGGGCGAAGGCCTCGAAGAGCTGGGTCCAGCGGTGGCCGAGGCCGGACGGCAGGCCCCACTCCTCCGCCTTGACCAGCAGCGACCCGAGCCGGGCCTGGTCGGCGCCGCGCACGTAGTCGCCCAGGTGCGCGCGGACGAGCGCGATCTGCGGCTTGTACTGCGCCACGACCTCGGCGACCGGTTGCGAGCCGCCGTGGTTGACCTGCCAGCGCACGGCCCGGTCGAGCAGCCGGCGGATGTCGAGGTGGATCGCCGTCCAGTGCTCCGTCGGGAACGACTTCGGCAGGGCGCTCAGCTCGGCGACCATGGTCTCGAGCTCGAAGATCTCCCGGAGCGCGACGAACGCCCGGGCGATCGCCGCGGGGGTCGCGCTGGTCTCCTCCATGGCACGGAAGGCGAAAGTCACTCCCCCGAGGTTGATCATGTCGTTCGCGACGACGGTCGCGATGATCTCCCGGCGCAGTGGATGCGTGTCGAGCTCGGCGTCGAAGCGTTCGGCGAGCTGGCGCGGGAAGTACCGGCGCAGGGTGCCGCGGAACCACGGGTCGTCCGCGAGGTCGCTGTCCCGGAGCGCGGTCGTGAGCTCGATCTTGGCGTACGCGGCGAGCACCGAGAGCTCTGGCGAGGTGAGCCCCTGGCCGTGGTCGATCCGTTCGTGCAGCTCCGTGGTGGTCGGCAACGCCTCGAGCTCGCGCTTCAGGTCGCCGGATGCCTCGAGCGCGTCCATCAGGCGTTCGTAACTCGGGCTCCAGCTCGCGACCTTGACCCGGTCGTTCAGCAGCAGGATGTTCTGGTCGACGTTGTCCTCCAGGACCAGCCGGCCGACCTCGTCCGTCATCGCGGCGAGGAACCCGGGGCGCTCTTCGGCGCTGAGCCGGCCGGCCGCGACCATCCGGTCGACGAAGATCTTGATGTTGACCTCGTGGTCGGAGCAGTCCACGCCGGCGGAGTTGTCGATCGCGTCGGTGTTGAGCAGCACCCCGGCCAGGGCGGCCTCGATGCGGCCGCGCTGGGTGAGGCCGAGGTTGCCGCCCTCACCGACGACCTTGACGCGCAGGTCGCGGCCGTCGACGCGGATGGCGTCGTTCGCCTTGTCGCCGACCTGCGCAGCGGTTTCGGTGCTCGCCTTGACGTAGGTGCCGATGCCGCCGTTGTAGAGCAGGTCGGCCGGTGCCGTGAGGATGGCGCGGAGCAGTTCCGGCGGGCTCAGGTGCGTGATGCTTTCGGGCAGTCCGAGGACGGCGCGCACCTCCGCCGAGATCGGGACGACCTTGGCCTGCCGCGGGAACACCCCGCCTCCTGCGCTGATCAGGCTCGTGTCGTAGTCCGCCCAGGAGGACCGGGGCAGTTCGAAGAGCCGGCGCCGCTCGGCGAACGACACGGCCGGGTCGGGGTTCGGGTCGAGGAACACGTGCCGGTGGTCGAAGGCCGCGACGAGCTTGATGTGCTCGGAGAGCAGCATCCCGTTGCCGAAGACGTCGCCGGACATGTCGCCGATCCCGACGACGGTGAATTCCTCGGTCTGGGTGTCGAGGTCGAGTTCACCGAAGTGGCGCTTGACCGATTCCCAGGCGCCGCGGGCCGTGATGCCCATGGCCTTGTGGTCGTACCCGATCGAGCCGCCGGAGGCGAAGGCGTCGCCGAGCCAGAAGCCGTAGTCGGCGGAGAGGCCGTTGGCGATGTCGGAGAACGTGGCGGTGCCCTTGTCCGCGGCGACCACGAGGTAGGAGTCGTTGTCGTCGTGGCGCACGACGTTCGCCGGGGGAACGACCTGCTCACCGGCATCCGTCAGCACGAGGTTGTCGGTCAGGTCGAGCATGCCGCGGATGAAGGTCTTGTATGCATCGATGCCTTCGGCCAGCCAGGCGGCCCGGTTGACACCGGGGTCGGGCAGCTTCTTCGCGAAGAACCCGCCCTTGGCGCCGGTCGGCACGATCACGGCGTTCTTGACCGTCTGCGCCTTGACGAGGCCGAGCACCTCGGTGCGGAAGTCTTCGCGCCGGTCCGACCAGCGCAGCCCGCCGCGGGCGACCATGCCGAAGCGCAGGTGCACGCCCTCGACGCGCGGCGAGTACACCCAGATCTCGAACATCGGCTTCGGGAACGGCAGTGCCTCGATGCGGCTCGGGTCGAGCTTGATGCTCAGGTAGGGCTTGTTCTGGAAATAGTTCGTGCGCAGCGTCGCCTCGATGAGGTTCAGCAGCACCCGCAGCACCCGGTCGGCGTCGAGGGTGGCGACCTGTTCGATGGCCGTGGCGAGCTGCGCGCGCACCTCCTCGGTGCGACGGATGCGTTCGGTCTCGTCCCGCGCGGGGTCGAACCGGGCCTCGAAGAGGTCCACGAGCCCGCCAGAGACCGCGGGGTTGGCGAGCAGGGTGTCGCCGACGAAGTCGTAGGAGTTGGTGTTGCCCATCTGGCGCAGGTACTTGGCGTAGCTGCGGAGGATGACCACGCGGCGCCAGGGCATGCCTTCGCGGAGGACCAGGCGGTCGAGTCCGTCCGACTCGATGGCCCCGCTGACCGCTGCGCCGAAGGAGTCGGCGAGCAGGTCGCCGGTGCCGACCGGGTCGACGCCCGCCGGGTAGCGCAGGCCGAGGTCGTAGAGGAAGAATTCACGCCCGTCGGAGGTCTTGATCTCGAAGGGCACCTCGTCGAGAACCTCGATACCGAGGTTCTGGAAGTACGGCAGGATCTGGCTGAGGCTCTGCGACTCCATCATGTAGAGCTTCACGCGGGCGTCTTCGGCGGGCCGGTCAGCGGCGTTCGGGGAGAGGTAGACGTGCACGCCCGGGCGAGGCGAACCCGTCACGGATGCCGCGGCATCCCGCGCGACCGCACTCTTCAGGCCCGCGGCGTATGCCTCGAACCTGCTGATGTCGACGAGGGCGTCCTCGACTTCATAGTCGACCTGGTAGCTCGGCGGGAACGCCTCTGCCCAGAGGTGCGCGAGCCTCGTGTCGTGCAGCTGCTCGGTGATCCCCTCCGCCCAGGACCGCACGGCCATGGCCAGGCGGGGTTCGAGTGCCGCGGCGAGCGCGGCGACGTCGTCGGCCGTTCCGACAGCGGCCGTCTTCGGCAGGCGGATCCGGTAGAACAGGCGGGCGAGGGTGGACTCCGTCATGCGGGCCTCGAAGTCGAGGGATTCCGCGGAGAAGGTCTCGGTCAGTTCCTTCTCGATCCGGAGGCGCACCGCCGTCGTGTACCGGTCGCGGGGGAAGTAGACGAGGGCGGACATGAAGCGGCCGAACAGGTCCGGGCGCAGGAAGAGCCGGGTCCGCCGGCGTTCCTGCAGTCGCTGGATGGCGACGGCCGTTGCGACGAGGGTGGGCACGTCGATCTGGAAGAGCTCATCGCGCGGGTAGGTCTCGAGGATGCCGAGCAGGTCCTTGTCGCTGTGCGAGCCCGGCGGGAAGCCGACCTCGGCCATGACGGCATCGATCTTCTCGCGCAGGATCGGCACGTCACGCACGGAGCTCGTGTACGCGCTCACGGCGAAGAGGCCGATGAAGCGCTGCTCCCCGTTGACGTTGCCGTTGGCGTCGAAGCTCTTGATGCCGATGTAGTCGAAGTACGCGGGACGGTGCACGCTCGAGCGGGAGTTGGCCTTGGTGATCACGAGGGCGCGCCGTTCGCGGGCCATGGTGCGCCCGGCATCCGTCAGGTGCTGGATCTCGTGCCCGTCTTTCACGGCGCGCAACAGGCCGAGACCGCTGTCGTCGCGGATAGAGAGGACGTCCTCGCCGTCGACCGTCTCGAGGTCGTATTCGCGGTAGCCGAGGAAGGTGAAGTTGTCCTGGTCGAGCCAGTGCAGCAGGTCCCTGGCTTGCGCCAGGTCGGGGATGCCCTCGGCGTGCGGCAGCTTCCCGAGTGCATCGGCGATCTGCACGGACTTCGAGCGCATCGCGGGCCAGTCGTCCACGGCGGCCCGCACGTCGTGAAGCACCCGCGCGATCCCCTCGGCCAGGCGCTCGCGGGCCTCGACGCTCGCGCGGTCGATCTCGATCGCGATCCACGACTCGAGATGCGGCGAGTCCTCCTCGTTGCCGAGCAGGTGGGAGATGTCGGGCATCGCGGAGGTGTCGCCGCTCGAGACGCCCGCGTTGACCGGCATGCGGGTGACCCTGACGAGCTCGTGGGTCTCCCGGTTGCGGGTGACGACGAGCAGGGGGTGCACGACGAGGTGGATGGCCGCGTGCTGGCGGACCAGTTCGGCGTTGACCGAGTCGACGAGGAACGGCATGTCGTCGGTGACGACGTAGAGGATGCTGCGGTCGGTTTCGGTCCGGATCTCGATGTTCGCCGTCTTCGGCGGCCGGGTGAGGGCGACCTGCCAGTGGCTCTCCGCCCGTGCGCGCAGCGTGGCCGGGTCGTATTCCCTGGCATCGTCACCGAGGTGCTCGTAGTAGTCGGCGACGAAGGCCTCGGTCGTCGACGCTTCGGTGTTCGACAACGCACTGGACAGTTCGGACGACGATTTTGACGACATTGACAAAAGGCACCCATTCGCTTCTGATCCCGCTCGCTCTTGAACGAGGACCGCTTGGACCCCCATCGTAGTTTCGTTCGCCGAAGCTCGCACATCGCCCCCTGTCGATGAGTCACGAACTGCGAGCTGACCTATCGGGCTGCTATGAGTCTGCCTATACTCGCGAGAGTTGACACTCGGGCTCCACGCCGCGAATCGGATGATGTCGCTCCGGTCGCTCCTGACAACACCACACACGCACTCCACAAGGGAGTCCACCACCATGAAACTCACGTCTGCTCTGCGTGCCATCGCCCTGATGTCAGTCCTCGCCTTCGCGGGAGGCGGCGCGGTGACCGCGGTGACCGCGGCCGCCGCGGATCCGGGCGGCGGGCACGCCGCGGCATCCGTCCCCAGGAACTCCGCACAGGGCGCGCTCGCGGGCGGGGCCATCCAGGTCGCCGTCGGCTCCTCACCGTCCGGCATCACGCCGACGAGTACCTCGGGCACGCCGGGGATCGGGGGCGTGCCGACGGCCAACATCGTGGGGTCGAGCGGCACGATGAAGGACTTCCTCGTGTCAGTGCTCGGCGATGTGGATGCCTACTGGACCGGCGTGTGGAAGGACGACGGGCGCCCGGCACCCTTCGTGACCTATGCCTTCCCCGCGGCGGGCGAGGTGGTGCCGTCGATGTGCGCGCCGGGCTTCTCCGATGACATGAGCGCGTACTACTGCCTGTACGACGACAAGATCACGGTGTCGCAGAGCCTCGCCCAGAAGATCTGGGACGGAACCCTCTACGCGAACACCGACGGCACGAGGACCCATAGGACCGGCGACTTCTCGGTCGCTTACGTCGTCGCGCACGAGTACGCGCACGAGCTCCAGAACGAAATCGGCATCTTCAGCACCGCCGGTTCGATCTACCCGGTCTACAAGATCGAGCTGCACGCCGACTGCTGGGCCGGGGTCTGGGCGAAGTCGGCGGAGGACGAGGGGATCCTCGACGAGGGCGACATCAAGGAGGCCGGCCAGACGACTCTCGACCTGGGCGACTACGCCTTCGACAACCCCCAGCACCACGGCACCCCCGAGCAGCGCAACGAGGCCTTCCTGGAGGGGTACGACGGCGGTAGCGAAGGGTCCTGCGACGGCTGGCTCAACGACACGTACTGACGACACCCCTTAATGGGGGTAGACAGGAGTCGTTGAAAATAGCGGGACGCTGCAAGGCTGGACGTATGTCCGATTCTCAGCAAACAGTGAGTTCACCCCCAGAATTCGGCGGAAGCAACCTCCCGCCCGCACCGCCCGTGCCGCCCGTTGCACCCGCGCCGCTCGCCCCCACGAGCAGCCCCTTCGGACTGGTATCCCTCATCGTCGGCGCCGTCGCCTTCGTGGGCGCGTTCATTCCGATCGTCAATTACGTGTCCGGGTTCGCCGCCATTGCCGGGCTCGTCTTCGGAATCATCGCCATGACCAGAAAGGGCAAGCCGAAGGGTCTTGCGAAGGGCGGGATCGCGGCATCCGGTGTCGCCCTTCTGCTGTCGATCGTGCTCGCGATCGTGTACACGATCGGCTTCGTCGCCGCCGTCAATGACGCCCAGGGCCTGAAGTCGGGCACTTCCTCGAGCGACACGTCCGGCGGCAGCTCGGACTCGGGTGACAGCCTGACCGACCCCACCGAGGTTCCCTCGAACGAGGGCGAGGTCGGAACCCGCACCAACCCGGCCCCGATCGGCACGACGATCGCAACGACCGCGGACGGCGAGCCGGAGTATGAGATCACCCTCGGCGCCCCGACCCTGAACGCCGACGCGATCATCGCCGCTGAGAACCAGTTCAACGACGCCGCACCCGCCGGCATGCAGTACGCCATGCTGCCGATCACGGTCACCTATCAGGGCACCACGACCGGCACCCCCTGGATGGACCTCGACGTATCCTTCGTGTCCGCCGCCGGCACCACGCACAGTGAACTCGACAGCTCGGTCGTCGGCCCCGCGCCGCTGTCCGACATCAACGAGCTCTACCCCGCCGGAACGGCGACCGGCAACGTCGTGATCGCCATCCCGACAGCGGATGCCGCGACCGGCACCTGGGTCATCTCGCAGTCGTTCAGCGACCAGAAGTTCTACTCGGCAGCACAGTAGGCCCATCCGCACTGTTCCGTTGCGGAGAAAGCACCCTCGCCCACGCGACGAGGGTGCTTTCTCCGTGACTGAGGCGTTGAGGGCGCTTGTCGGGCCGCCCGGAAGCACGGTTGCGGCCCGCGATGAGGGGACTACGCTCTCCGGTGGAATGATCCACTCGCGGCTTCGGCCCGCTCGGCTCCTGCCGCATGTCATTACTTCAAAGGAGAAGATGTCATGGAATACATCACGTGGTTTGCCCCCATCCTGCCCGGCAAGACCGAGGCCTGGCAGTCCTTCGCCGCGGAGATGGCCGGCGCGCGCCGCGAGGAGCACGAGCGGTCCCGGCGTCGGATGGGCCTGCATCGCGAGGTCGCCTCGCTCATGTCGACCCCGCAGGGCGACTTCGTCGCGCTCTATCACGAGGCCGACGACCTCGCCAGGATGTTCCGCGACTTCGCCACCTCCCAGGATTCCCACGACGTGTGGTTCCGGGACAAGATGATCGAGTTCCACGGCCTCACGCCCGAGATGCTGGAGGGTCCGCCGCCCGCGCGACTGGTCCTCGACTACAACGAGGAGACCTGGGCCAGGCAGGGCGCCGGCCGCGGCGAGGGGCGTGGCGAGGCCCGCACCTCCGACACCGAGTAGGACTCCGGCGCCCCGGCGGCGTCCCAGCGGCCGCTCGTAGGATGAGGGCATGCGCGCAATTCTGGTACCCGTACCCGGAGGGCCCGACGCCCTCACCCTGTCAACCGTGGCCGACCTGGAGGTCGGACCCAGGGACATCCGCATTCAGGTCGCCGCCGCCGGCGTCAACCGGGCGGATGTCTCCCAGCGGCAGGGCTACTACCCATCGCCCGCCGGGGCCCCGGCCTGGCCGGGCCTCGAGGTGTCGGGGATCGTGACGGAGGTCGGCAGCGCGACAACGCTCTTCGCCGTCGGTGACCGGGTCTGCGCACTGCTCGCGGGCGGCGGCTACGCGGCCGAGGCCGTCGTGCACGAGGAACTCGCCCTGCCCGTGCCCGAAGCGATCGACCTCGTCGACGCGGCAGCGCTGCCCGAGGCGCTCGCGACGGTCTGGTCCAACGTCTTCCTCGCGGCCGGGCTGCAGAGCGGCGAGACCCTGCTCGTCCACGGCGGGGCGAGCGGAATCGGCACGACCGCGATCCAGCTGGCCCGGCTGGCCGGCGCGCGCGTCGCGGTCACGGCAGGCTCCCCCGAGAAGCTCGCGGTCTGCCGCGACCTCGGCGCAGACATCCTGATCGACTACCGCAGCCAGGACTTCCCCGCCGAGATCGACCGTGCCACCGAGGGGCACGGCGCCGACGTGATCCTCGACATCATGGGCGGCTCGTACGCGGCGCGCAATATCGCCGCGCTCGCGCTCGACGGGCGCATCATGGTGATCGCCAACCAGAGCGGCCAGGACGCCGTCTTCAACCCGATGTACCTCATGCAGAAGCGCGGCCGCTACTGGGGCACGACCCTGCGCGCCCGTCCGTTCGCCGAGAAGGCCGCGATCATCGCAGCCCTCCGCACGGATGCGTGGCCCTGGCTCGAATCCGGGGCCTTCCGTCCCGTGATCGACAGCCGGTACCCGTTCAGCGAGGCGGCGTCCGCGCACCGCCGGATGGAGGCATCCGCCCACGTGGGCAAGATCGTGCTCGTGCCCTGACTCAGGCGAGGAAACTCAGGATCGCGACGGCGGCGGCGAGCACGAGCAGGACGACGTTGACGCCGAGCGAGGAGAGCTCGCCGCGACGCACGTGAACCGTGATGGCGCCGATCTGCAGGAGCACGAGCCCGATCGCGGCGATCGGAGTGAAGACGGGCGCGATTCCGGTGGCGAGCGGCAGGATCACGCCGAGGGCGCCGAGCAGGCCGAGCGCCCCGATCACGGTGACCTGGGGCTCGGTGAAGTCCTCGACCCACGGCATCATCGGCTGCAGTTGGGCCTTGCTGCGGACGACCTTGATACCCCCGGCCATGAGGTAGACGACGGTGAGGAGGACCGCTGTGATCCAGAGGGCGAGAGTCATGGCATCCGTTTCGTTGAGTTTCCGGTGTTTGTCTGGGAGTCTGGCAGGTGTGACGCGCCCGTGATTGTTACGATTGGTGCCTAACATCACGAGTGGTTACTTTTATACCGCACGGGCCCCACGCACTGCTCTGTGCCTTGGGCACACGGAGGTAAGAAATGGAGTTCCGCATGACGACAACGGACGTACACGCCGCCCGGATGGACGACATCTGTTCCGGCGAGGGCGACGACGGACGGGTCGTGCGCGACTTGCTCGAACACCTCGGCGACAAGTGGACCCTCCTCGTCGTGGGGATGCTCGAAGGCGGGGCAATCCGGTACTCCGAGCTCAAGAACCGGGTGCCCGGCATCTCCCAGCGGATGCTGACGCTCACCCTCAAGAAGCTCGAGCGCGACGGACTCGTGAGCCGGGAGAGCTTCCCGGAGATCCCGCCGCGGGTCGAATACGAACTCACGCCGCTCGGACACACGCTGCTCCCGCCGGCGATCGCGTTCGCGGCGTGGGCGCACGACAGTTCCGCCGAGATCCTCGCCCGGCGGGCCGAGTTCGACGCGCGGGTGACCCGGTGATCGGGACGGGAGCGGGAGCGGGAGCGGGCGCGCCGACCGTGATCGAGACCACGGTCGATGAACTCGCGGCGCGCGTGCGCCGGGTGCTCGCCGGGTCGGCCGACGCTGTGCCGCGCATCCTGCTGGGGCTCTGCGGCGCGCCGGGCTCGGGCAAGTCAACGCTCGCGGCGGCGCTCGTCGAGCGGCTCGGAGCCGGGACCGCCGTGATCGTGCCGATGGACGGCTTCCACCTCGCGACCGACCTGATTCGCGGCACGCCGCTCGCCGAGCGCCGCGGCGCGATCGACACCTTCGATCCCGGCTCGTACCTGTCGCTGCTCCGCCGGCTCCGCGCCCGCGACGAGGACGTCGTCTACGCCCCCTCGTTCCGCCGCGGCCTCGAGGAGCCGATCGCGGCATCCATCGCCGTACCCCGCGGTGTGCCGGTGGTCATCACCGAGGGCAACTACCTGCTCGCCGATGCCCCCGTCTGGCGCGAGCTGCGCGGCGAACTCGACGCGGTCTGGTTCGTCGACACGCCCGACGCCGTTCGGCTGCCGCGGCTGATCGGCCGGCACGTGAGCTTCGGGCGCGACGCAGCGGATGCCGCGGCGTTCGCCCGTGGGAGCGACCAGGCCAATGCAGACCTCATCGACCGCACTCGCGAGCGGGCGGACCTGATCCTGCGCCTCGCCGACTGACCCGCATTCGGAACGCCCCGGAGTGGGTGTGGGGGCGAGCCTCCGGTTACGCCTAGGCTCAGGTGACCCGGAAGGCCGCCATGACGCCCGCACCACAGAAGCCCACCACCCTCGAAGCGAAGATCAGGCGGTTCGTCGGTTCGCTCAAGCCGCTGAGCTGGATCGGCGGCGGAATCGTCGTATTTGTCCTGCTGCTGGCTTCGATCGGAGGGTTCGGCTCCCTCCTCGTGATGGCCGGGCTGATCGGGCTCGTGACGGCCCTCTATTCTGTCGTCTCCGGTCGTGGCTCCTGGGCTGCGCTTCCCTCCCGCAAGGTGGCGGCGATTGCGCTCGCGGCAAGCCTCGTGCTCACACTGGTGGGCGGCGGCGTCCAAGCTGCGACACACCCCGCAGGGCGGCTCGCCGACACGTCCGCGGCGAGTTCGAGTGCGAGCGCGACCCCGACCAGCTCGAGTTCGATCGTGAAGGCCACGGCCACGGCCACGCCCACTGCGGCGGCGTTCACCGAGGAATCGCCCGCAGACCCCGCGAGCGTCACGGCGGCCTCCGATGCTGCGACGGTCGCGATCACCGACACCTCGGCGACGAACGGCCTCGCCGTCACCCTGCTCGCGACGCTCGCGGTCAAGGGCAAGGCGCCCAAGACCGGCTACGACCGGGTCGGCGACTTCGGCACCGCCTGGCTCGACGTCGACCGCAACGGCTGCGACACCCGCAATGACGTTCTCGGCCGCGACCTCACGAGCGTCGTCAAGTCGGGAACGTGCACGGTCATGACCGGCACCATCGTCTCCCCGTACACGAACGCGACGATCGGCTTCGTGCGGGGAGCGGCGACATCCGCCCTCGTGCAGATCGACCACGTGGTGCCGCTCGCGAACGCCTGGCAGACCGGCGCGCAGCAGCTCAGCCAGGCGCAGCGCGTCTCGCTCGCGAACGATCCGCTCAACCTGCTCGCGGTCGACGGACGCTCCAACGAGCAGAAGAGCGACGGCGACACCGCGACCTGGCTCCCCGCGAACAAGGCATACCGATGCCACTACGTCGCCCGGCAGATCTCGGTCAAGGCAACCTACGGCCTCTGGGTGACGCAGGCCGAACGGGATGCGATGACGCGCATCCTCGACACCTGCCCCAGCGAGCCGGCTCTCACGTCCGGATTCACGCCGGCACCGGCACCCGCGCCCGTCGTCGTCGCCCCGGCCACCGCGGCGCCCGCTCCCGCCGCCGCCCCCGCACCCGAACCCGCTCCGGTCGTCGCCCCGGCCCCCGCGCCAGCCCCCGCGCCGGCCACGGCCTACTACAAGAATTGCGACGCCGTCCGCGCCGCCGGAGCCGCGCCGATCCACCCCGGCGACCCGGGCTGGCAGTCCAAGTTCGACCGCGACGGCGACGGGATCGGCTGCGAGTAGCCGCCCCCTTCGCGAGAGTGCACTTTTGGCCCTTAAACCACCCGCTTAAGGGCCAAAAGTGCACTCTCGCGGAGTTCGCGAGGCGCGACTCAGAGGCGGGTGAGCTCGAAGAGGGCCGCCTGCTCGGGGGCGAGCAGCGGAGCGGGCAGGCCGACCTCGGCGAGCACGGTGCCGCTCAGGGTCTCCGACCCGTGCTGCAGCCAGGCCGGCGCGGCATCCTGGATCACGCGCGGCTCAATNGCTCAGGGTCTCCGACCCGTGCTGCAGCCAGGCCGGCGCGGCATCCTGGATCACGCGCGGCTCAATCGACGGCACGCCGGACTCCCCCGCCCCGGAAGGCTCAGCGCCCGGGTCGACTGCCCCGCCGATCGTCAGCGGCCGAACCGTGTACCGCGCGTCCGGGTCGAGCCCGGGGAACCGCAGCGAGGCAGGCAGTGCGGTCCGCGGCGCGGCGAGCGCGACGTACGCGAAGACAGCGGATGCCCCGTCCCCGGCCACGACGCCGTGCAGCTCGAGCGCGGGGTCCGACGCATCCGCGTGAACAACGACACCCGAGTGCAGCAGCGGACGAAGCCGTTTGTATTCCGCGATCCACCCGGCGACGGCCTCGAGCTCGCCGGCCGAGGCACGGGTGAGGTCCCACTCGATACCGGCGCTGCCGAAGAGCGCCGTCGCCAGCCGGAAGCCGAGCGACGCGGTGCGGCCCGTGATGTGCGCGGTCGCGGCGCCGAGGTGCCCGCCGAGGTACTCCGGCGGCACCAGCACTCCGGTATACCGCTGGATCTGCTGCCGCTCGAGCGGATCGTTGGTGTCGCTCGTCCAGACCCGGTCGACGAGCGGAAGGATGCCGAGGTCGATCCGGGCCCCGCCCGAGGCGCAGGATTCGATCTCGAGTCCCGGGTGCGCGGCGCGCAGCGTGCCGAGCAGCCGGTAGACCGCCTCGGTCTGCCGGTGCGCCGAGCCTCCGAGGAGGTCACGGTTGTGGTCCCATTTCAGATAGGCGATCGGGTACTGGTCGAGCAGGGCCGTGAGGCGGGCGAGCACGTACGCGAAGGCATCCGGGTTGCCCAGGTCGAGCACCCGCTGGAACCGCCATTCGAGCGAGCCTGCTGCGCCGAGCACCCAGTCCGGATGCGCCCGCGCGAGCTCGGAGTCGAGGCTCACCATTTCCGGTTCGACCCAGAGCCCGAAGGAGAGACCCGCCGCGTGCACCCGCTCGACCAACGGGTGCAGGCCGCCCGGCCAGGTCACGGGGTCGACGAACCAGTCGCCGAGCGCGCGTTTGTCGTCGGTGCGGCCGGTGAACCAGCCGTCGTCGAGCACGAAGCGCTCGACCCCGACCCGCGCGGCCGCCTCGACGAGCCGGGTGAGCGTCGGCAGGTCGTGGTCGAAGTACACGGCCTCCCAGGTGTTGAGCACGACCGGGCGCGGGTCGTGGATCGTCGCCCACGACCGAATCCATGGATGCAGCCGCGCCGACAGCCCGTCGAGTCCGGTCGCCGAGTACGCGGCCACGGTCCAGGGTGAGGTGTAGCCGGCCCCGGCTGGCAGGGCCAGTTCCCCGGGGGCGAGCAGTTCGCCGCTGCCGAGGGTTGCGGCGCCGAGGGCCGAGCGCTCCGCCCAGACCCGCTTGTCGCCGCTCCAGGCGAGGTGCACCGCCCAGACCTCCCCGCGGCGGAACCCGAACCCGGGCACCCCGGCGACCGACAGGAACGGGTCGTCGTGGCCGGGCCGGCCGTGCCGGCTCTCGCGGCTCCAGACTCCGTGCGCGAGTCTCGTTCGCTGCGGACGGCGTTCGTGGCTCCACAGCCCGGTGAAATCGAGGAGTTCGCCGGCCCGGTCGGGTACGGGCAGGGTCATGTCGAGCGAGCCGAGTTCGAAGTCGGTGTCGCCCGTGTTGGTCAGGGTGTGCCGCACGCGCAGCACGCCCTCGACCGTGAGTTCAAGGTCGGTCGACACCGAGACGGATGCCACGGCATCCGCCGTGTCGATCCGGAGCGAGCGCGCACCCCGGGGATGCACCGCCTCGAGCCGCAGCGCGAGATCCGCCGGCCGACCGGAACCGATCGAACCGGCAGAACCGGCAGAACCGGCGGAACCGGCGACGCCGCGCCGGAAGCCACTCAGCCCCGGCCGGCCGCTCCACCCTTCGGCGAACGTCGGCAGCAGCGAGAGCCGCAGGGGCACGTCGATCGAGCTCGGCGGGACCGCGGGAATCGCGGCATCGGCGAGCGCGGCCAGCTCGGGCCCGGAGAGGGCACCGAGGTCGGCGCCCCAGTGCACGATCGCGGGAACGGCCGTGCCGCGGGCGTCCAGCACAAGGCTGGTGCCCGCGGCACGGAGGTAGTACAGACCCGCCGGGGAGTCCGTCGACGGAGTGTGAGTCACGTGGATCGCTGCTAACTGCTCACACTGCGTGAACGGGTCGGTACGGATCGCTCCCGGGGAGCTGCTGGGAGAGCCCTACTTGTTGACGGGAATGGACTGCGCCGTCATGGCCGCAATCGTAGCCGTCTGGCCGGTCTTGAGGGCGTCGATCAGGGTGCCCTTCTTGGTGACCGCGGCCTTGAACCCGTCGGAGACGTCGTTGTACGTCTGCGTCATGGTCGGACCCCAGACGAAGTCGGGCGAGACCTGCGAGGATGCCTTCGAGAAGACGTCGTAGATGGCCTGGCCACCGTAGAAGTCGACTCCGGCCTTGAGCGCGGGCAGTTCCAGACCGGACTTGGCCGCCGGGTACAGGTTGGCGGACTTGTTCAGCAGGGTGAGCGCCTCATCGGAGGTGTTCAGCCAGAGCGCGAACTTCGCGGCCTCATAGGGGTGCTTCGATCCCTTGAAGACAGCGGTCGAGGAACCGCCCCAGTTACCGCTGGCCGTGTCGCCGGCGGCCCACTGCGGGGACTCGGCGACGGCCCACTTGCCGGCCGTGTCCGGTGCGCCGCTCGCGATGGAGTTGGCGCCCCAGGCGGCGGAGTTCCAGGTCCAGTCGCTGCCGGTGTTGTACGCGTTGTTCCACTCGTCGGTCCACGGCGGGTTGGTCGAGACGAGGTCCCGGTCGATCAGGTCCTGCCAGTACGCGGCGACCTTCGCCGTCGTCGGGTCGGTCAGGTTCACGGTCCAGTTGGTGCCGTCGTTCTTGAACCAGGTGCCACCGGCCTGCCAGACGAGTCCGGCGAACTGGTTGATGTCGCTCTGGGAGAAGTTGGTGATGTAGCCGCCGGTCGCGCGGATCTTCTCTGCGGCGGCGGTGTACTCGGCCCACGTGGTCGGGATGGCGATGTTGTTGGCCTTGAACAGGTCGGCGCGGTAGAACATGGCCATGGGGCCGGCGTCCTGCGGGATCGCGTACACCGCGTTGTCCTCGCCGAAGTTGACCTGTCCCCAGGTCCAGTCGACGAAGTCCTTCTTCGCGTCGAGCACGCCGGCACAGGCGGCGAGGTCGGTCAGGCCGTCCTGCACGCGGAAGTTCGGCAGCGCGTCATACTCGATCTGGCCGAGGTCGGGCGCGTTGCCGGCCTTGAGCTGGTTGAAGAAGTTCTGGTAGGTGCCGCCGTTGCCATTGGGTCCGGTCTGCACCTTCACTTGGATGTCGGGGTTCGCCTTGTTCCACACGGCGACGGCGTCCTCCATGCCGGGGACCCAGGTGGTGAAGGTCAGGTCGACCTTGCCGGTCGACGGCGCACAGGCTGCGGCGGCGGTGCCGGAGCTTGTCGTCGAGGCGGAACAGCCGGTCAGCGCAACCGAAGCTGCGGCGAGCAAGGCAACGGCGACCGCTCTTTTCTTCATTCGCATGTGTCTTCTTCTTTTCTCTTGGGAAAGGAACCGTCCGGCATTCCGGGCGGGTGGTGCTGTGGGTGAAGCGGAGGTGAGGTGAGGGGGCTACTTGACCGAGCCGGCGCTGAGGCCGTTCCGCCAGAAGCGTTGGAGGAGCAGGAAGATGATGATCAGCGGGATGATCGACAGCAGCGCGCCGATCAGCACGTAGTCACGCAGCACGGGGATCTGGTTGACCTGCGAGTTCCAGCCGTAGAGCCCGAGCGTGACCGGGAACAAGGTCTCGTCGCGCAGCATGATCAACGGCAGGAAGAAGTTGTTCCAGATCGCGACGAACTGGAAGAGGAACACGGTGACCAGGGCGGGCACCATCATCCGCACCGAGACGGTGAAGAAGGTGCGCACCTCGCCGGCACCGTCGAGGCGGGCCGCCTCGATCAGTTCGTCCGGCACGCTCGCCGAGGCGTAGATGCGGGCGAGGTAGACCCCGAACGGGCTGACCAGGCTCGGCAGGAACACCGACCAGAACGTGTTGGTGAGGCTGATCTGGCTGAAGATCAGAAACAGCGGCAGCGCGAGCGCGGTTGCGGGCACGAGCACCCCGCCGAGCACGACGTTGAAGATCAGTTCGCGCCCGGGGAACCGGTACTTGGCGAGGGCGTACCCGCACATGCCAGCGATGATCGTTCCGACCAGGGCGCCGAGCCCGGCGTACAGCGCGCTGTTGAGCATCCACTTGAGGTAGACGCCGTCGCGGTAGCTGACCAGGGCGCCGATGTTCTGGAACAGGGAGAAGTCCGCGAACCAGAGCGGGTTCGTGCCGGTGAACTGGGCGCGATCCTTCGTGGCGGCGACCAGCAGCCACCAGACCGGCACCAGGAAGTAGAGCGTGAAGACGCCCATCACGATCATGGCGCTGGCCCGGGCGAACGGGTTCTCCCGCTGGGCACGTGGGGCCGAACCGGGGGTCGAGCGGATGCGACGGGCCGGCCGCACCGGACCGGGGGTGGGGGTCAGGGTGCTCACTGGGCTTCCTTCCGCTGCGTGAACTTGAGGAATGTGAACGAGAGCACGAACGTGGCCAGGGCCAGCACCACCGAGAACGCGGCGGCGAGGTTGACGTTGGGGATCGACGACGTCGTGTACACGGTGAGGTTCGGCGTGAACGTGCTCGTCACGGCGGAGCTGAAGCTCCGGAACACCTGCGGCTCGGCGAGGAGTTGCAGGGTTCCGATGATGGAGAAGATCGCGGTGAGCACGATCGCGGGCATGATCAGTGGGATCTTCACCGACCAGGCGATCCGCAGCTGCCCGGCGCCGTCGAGACGGGCGGCCTCGTAGAGCTCGGTCGGGATGGCCAGGAGCGCCGAGTAGATGATGAGCATGTTGTAGCCGACGTATACCCAGGTGACGACGTTCGCGATGGCCCAGAGCACGAGGTCCGCCGAGAGGAAGTTGATGTTCTGGGTGACCGCGCTGAACGGCGACAGGTTGGGTGAATAGAGGTAGCCCCACATGATCGCGGCGATGACGCCCGGTACCGCGTATGGCACGAAGAACGCGAGGCGGAAGAACTTCTTGCCGCGCACGAGCGGGGAGTCGAGCAGCAGCGCGAACAGCAGCGCGAGCCCGAGCATGATCGGCACCTGCACGGCGCCGAAGGCGAGCACCCGGCCGACGGACTGCCAGAACGGGCCGTTCTGGAAGACCAGGACGTACTGGCTGAGTCCGCCGAAGACCTCGGTCGCCGCGCCGAAGGTGCCCTCACGCTTGATCACGAGCAGGGATTCGTAGATCGCGTACCCGATCGGCACGAGGTAGAACAGGGAGAACAGGGCGCCGAAGGGGAGCACGAAGATCAGGATCGCGCGCTTGTGCTGCACCCGCGGCTTCGCCGGGCGGGGGCCGGGCCGGCCGGCGAGCCGGCGGGCCGTGCGGGTGTCGCCCGGGACATCCGTGAATCGGGCGGTGGAAGCACTCATGCTGCCGTGTCCTCTCTGATGACGCGCACGGCGCCGGCCGGTACGCGCACAATGCGGTCGACGGCGGCGTCGGTGACGAGTTCGTGCCCGCTGGCGGCGATCTCGATCTCGGCGTGGCCGTGGTTAATGACGAAAAGGTAGCTGTGCGTCGCATCGGCGCGACGCACGACCTCGATGGTGCCGTCCGATTCCGGGCCGAGGGCGGTGACCCGCGCGGCCTGGGCGACCGTGCGCATCACCCAGCGCAGGGCGTCGGGTTCGAGTGCGGTGGCGAGATACCAGGCGGTGCCCCGGCCGAAGCCGTTGCGGGTGATCGCCGGGACGCCGGGCAGGGGGCCATCGCGGTAGCTCGCAACGGCGGTCGCGCCGTCGAGGCGCAGTCGCTCGGTCCAGAGGCCGGCAGCCGCCCCGGAGTCCAGGCTCAGCGTCCGGCCGGGGAGCAGCGGGGAGAACTCCTCGACACGGATGCCGAGCATCTCGCGGAACGCGCCGGGATAGCCGCCCGGGCGGACCCGGTCGTCCTCGTCGACGATGCCGCTGAAGAAGGTGACGAGCGCGTGCCCACCGTTCGCGACATAGTCGGCGAGACCGGCGGCATCCGCGTCGGTGACGAGGTAGAGGGTGGGCACGACGACGAGGCGGTAGCCGCTCAGGTCGGCGTCCGGAGCGATCACGTCGACCGTGATGCCGAGACGGTGCAGCGCGGTGTATGCGGCGTGCATCTGGCCGAGGTACTCGACCGACTGTGACGGCCGGGATTCGCCGTCCCCGGCCCACCAGGCCTCCCAGCTGAAGACGATCGCGGCATCGGCGATGACGCGGGTGCCTGCGATGTCGCCGAGCCGGTCCAGGATGGCGCCGAGGTCGACGACCTCGCGCCAGAGTTCGGTGTCTGTGCCGGCGTGGGGAACCAGCGCGGAGTGGAACTTCTCCGAGCCCTGCAGCGAGGCCCGCCACTGGAAGAAGCAGACCGCGTCCGCGCCGCGGGCGACGTGGGTGAGGGAGTTGCGGGTCAGTTCGCCCGGCGCCTTCGCGAGGTTGTGCGGCTGCCAGTTCACGGCACCGGTCGCCTGCTCCATCAGCAGCCACGGGGCCCCGCCGGCGAGCCCACGGGTGAGGTCCGCTGCGAAGGAGAGCTCGGTGACGGGGTCGCCGAGACGGTGGTCGAGGTAGTGGTCGTTGGCGACCACGTCGACCTCGGGCGCCCACTGCCAGTAGTCGAGGTTGCGGATGTGGGCAGTGACCATGAAGTTGGTGGTGACCGGCACCGCACTGTGGCGGCGGATGACGTCGCGTTCGCTGCGGTAGTAGTCGAGCAGCTCGTCGGAGCTGAACCGGTGGAAGTCGAGCACCTGGCCGGGGTTGCGGCTCGAGAGGGTGAGTCGCGGGGTGAGGATCTCGGACCAGTCGCCGTAGTGCTGGCTCCAGAACGAGGTACCCCAGGCTGCGTTCAGCGCGGCGATGGTGCCGTAGCGCGCCTGGAGCCAGCGCCGGAAGGCCAGCGTGCTGTCTTCGTCGTAGCAGAGCGCGTTGTGGCAGCCGAGTTCGTTGGACACGTGCCAGAGCGCGATCGCGGGGTGCCGGCCGTAGCGCTCGGCGACCTTCTCGACGAGGGCGAGGGCGTGCTCGCGGAACACCGGCGAACTCGGGCACCAGGCCTGGCGACCACCGGGGTAGCGGATGCTGCCGTCCTCGGTCTCCGGGAGGATCTCCGGGTGCAGCGTGGTCAGCCACGGCGGCGGCGAGGAGGTGCCGGTGCCGAGGTTGACCCGGATGCCGTTCGCGTGCAGGAGCTCGATGATCGTGTCGAGGTTGGCGAAGTCGTACTCCCCCGGCCTCGGCTCGATGTGTGACCAGCCGAAGATGTTGATCGCGACGAGGTCGACGCCGGCCGCGCGCATCAGCCGCATGTCCTCGGCCCAGGTCTCCGGGCCCCACTGCTCGGGGTTGTAGTCACACCCGTATGCGATGCCGTCGTGGGCGAACGGGACCGCGGATGCCGCCTCGTTCTGGACTGCTGCTCGCGCGTTCATCGGCTCCCTGACGTCGTTGGCACCGGCATCCGCCGGATGGTCTGTGAACGTGCACAGACCGGGTTGAAAAAAAACCCTGCGGCCGATCTGTGAACGTACACAGAGTAAGTACGGATCGCGATCCGTGTCAAGGACCATTTCGCGAAACGGGCGATACAGTTATCGAATGGTGACCAATCCGGGGCGGCGCAAACGTGCCACGATCCACGATGTCGCCCTCGAGGCCGGGGTCTCCCGCGGCACGGTGAGCCGGGTCGTGAACGACGAACCCTACGTGTCCGCCGAGGCGCGGATCGCGATCGAGGCCGCCATCGAGAAGGTCGGCTACGTGCCGAACACCGCGGCCCGCAACCTCGTCATGCAGCGCTCGCAGGCGATCGGTTTCATCGTGCACGAACCGCACTCGCTCTTTCTGGAAGACCCCAACATCGGTGAGATCCTGCTCGGGGCCAACGCCGCGCTGTCCCTCGCCGACTTCCAGATGGTCTGCCTCATCATCGACTCCGAGAGGGACACCGACCGGGTCGCCCGGTACCTGAGCGGCGGCTTCGTCGACGGGGTCATCGTCGTGTCGGCCCGCAAGAATGACCCGATCACGCGCATTATCGAGAAGCTGGGACTGCCGTCGACGTTTGTCGGGCATCCGCCGGACCTGCGGCAATTGCCGTTCGTCGGCATCGACAACCGGAGCTCCGCACGCGCGATCACGGAGCGCCTGCTGGCCACCGGCCGCACGCGCGTGGGCATGATCGCCTCCGCCCTCGACCGCGACTCGGGAGCCGACCGGCTGGCCGGGTTCACGGATGCCCTCGGTCCCCTGTTCGACCCGGCCCTCGTGGCCCGGGTGCCGTTCTATGCGTATGCCGATGGTGTCGCGGGCATGCGCGCGCTGCTCGCCGCCGAGCCCGGACTCGATGGGGTGTTCGCGGCATCCGATGCCGTTGCTGCGGGCGCGCTCGAGGCGCTGCGCGAGGCCGGGCGCAGCGTGCCGGGGGACGTCGGCGTCGTCGGCTTCGACGACAGCGCCTGGGCGCTCCGGTGCCAGCCGTTGCTCTCGACCGTGCACCAACCGGCCGCCGGCCTCGGCGAGCGGGCTGCCGAATCGGTGCTGGCCCAGCTGCGCGGCGAGGAGCCAGAGCTCGGCGGCATCCTGCTCACCACCCCGATCGTCTGGCGCGACTCCGCCTGACCCGCCCTGCCCTGCCTTGCACCCGTTTCCCTCCCTCGCGAGAGTACGTTTTTGGCCCTTAAACCACGGGTTTAAGGGCCAAAAGTGTACTCTCGCGGGAGGTCATGGCCCGGTCCGTGGAGCGGGAGCGGGAGCGGGAGCGGGAGCGGGAGGGGGAGGGGCGGGCGGCTAGCGGCCGAGCCAGCCGCCGTCGACGGGGAGGATGATGCCGTTCACGTAGTCCGAGGCGGCGGAGGCGAGGAAGACCGTCGCTCCGGTGAGGTCGGCTGGGGTACCCCAGCGGGCGGCGGGGATCCGCTCGAGGATGGCCCCGGACCGGCCGGCGTCGTCCTGGAGGGCCTGGGTGTTGTCTGTTGCGAAATACCCGGGGGCGATGGCGTTGACGTTGACGCCGAGCGGCGCCCACTCGTTGGAGAGCGCCTTGGTGAGTCCGGCGATCGCAGACTTCGAAGCCGTGTACCCGGGCACGTTGAGCCCGCCCTGGAAGCTCAGCAGTGAGGCGGTGAAGATGATCTTGCCGTGGCCCTGCGCGATCATGGTGCGGCCGATCTCCCGGCTGAGCACGAACTGGCTCGAGAGGTTGACGGCGATCACGCGGTCCCACATCTCGTCCGAGTGTTCGGCGGCGGGGGCGCGCGCGATCGTGCCCGCGTTGTTGACGAGCACGTCGATCGGGCCGAGCGCGGTGATCTCGGCGGCGAGCGCGGCGACGGCGTCCCGGTCGGCGAAGTCGGCGTGCAGTGCGGTGAACCGGCGGCCGAGTGCGGTGACCGCGGTCTCGATCGCGCTGCCGCGCTCGGGCATTCTCGACGAAACGCCGACGATGTCCGCGCCGGCCTCGGCGAGTGCGACGGCCATGGCGAAGCCGATGCCGCGGCTCGCGCCGGTGACGACGGCGGTCTTGCCGCTGAGGTCGAAGAGGTTCAGAACACTCATGAGTGATTTCCTAACGTTGTGGTCGCGAATGCGCTTCCCTGGTAGCCGAGGGCCTGGGAGATGGCCGCCGCGGCCTTCAGTAGGGGGCCGGACATCGCCTCGATCTGCTCGTCGCTGTGCTCGATCGACAGCGTGGACACGCTGAGCCCGTAGCGGACGGTTCCGGTGTGGTCGAAGAGGGGCGCCGCGATGCAGGCGATTCCGGGCACGTTCTCGCCGCGGTCGCGGGCGGTGCCGCGCGAGCGCACGCCGGCGATCTCGCGGCGGAAGGCGTCCGGGTCGGTGATCGAGGCATCCGTGATGCGGGCGAGGCCGGCGCTCGCGATGATACGGTCGACGGTGTCGTCTGGGTAGCTCGCGAGGATGACCTTGCCGATGCCGGTGGTGTGCAGCGGGGCGGCATGGCCGACGCGGGAGGGCATTGTGTACGGTTTGCGGGAGTCGCTGCGCATCACGTAGACGATCGAGTCGCCGGCGAGGTAGCCGATGTGCACGGTGCAGTCCACGGTCGCGACGAGGTCGTCGACGAAGGGTTGGGCGATCGCGGAGATGTCGACGCCGGCGAGGGCGCGGCCGGCGATCGCCAGGATCGCCGGGCCCGGCAGATAGCTGCCGGCGGGGTCGGTCGCGAGGAACCTCTGGGTCACAAGGGTAGCGAGCAGGCGGTGCACGGTGGCCTTGGGCAGGCCTGTCGCGGCGACGACGTCCGAGAACCGCGGGTGCTCGAGGGCCGCCTCGAGCACGATGAGGGTGCGCTCGGCTGCGCCGGCAGGGGCGGCAGGGGTGGCGACCCGGACGGCGGCGGGGGCCGACGGCATCCGCTCGCCGGCCAGGTCAGCAGTCATCAGGAAACGGCGGTGATGTCCACGGCGTCCATGTCGTCGAAGGACTGGTTCTCGCCGGCCATGGCCCAGATGAAGGAGTAGTTCGAGGTGCCGACGCCCGAGTGGATCGACCAGCTCGGCGCGATGGTCGCCTGGCGGTTGGCGACGATCAGGTGGCGGGTTTCGGTCGGCTCGCCCATCAGGTGCACGACGCGGGCGGCCTCGGGGAGGTCGAAGTAGAGGTAGGCCTCCATGCGGCGGTCGTGGGTGTGCGCGGGCATGGTGTTCCACATGCTGCCCTCGTGCAGGCTCGTCACGCCCATCACGACCTGGCAGCTGCGCACGCCGTTCTCGTGGATGTACTGGTTGAGCGTGCGGCGGTTCGAGGTCGACTGGTCGCCGAGCTCACGGACGATGCCGGTTCCCGCGGGCACGAGCGTGGTCGGGTATTCGGTGTGGGCAGGCGCGGAGAAGATGTAGAACCGGGCGGAGTCTTCGGTCTCGGGCGCGGCGCTCGCACTGTCCGAGATGAATTCGACGACGGATGCCCCGCGGCCGATATACAGGCACGAGCCGTGCCCGAGAGCGAACGGCACGCCATCGACGACAACGGTTCCGGATCCGCCGACGTTGACGATCCCGGCCTCGCGGCGCTCGAAGAAGTGGTCGGTGCGCAGTTCGGGGAAGCTCTCGAGAGTGAGCGGGGCCGTGACGGGGCTGACCCCGACGAGGATGACCCGGTCTTCGTGGGAGTAGACGGCGCGCAGCTCGTCGTCGACGAAGAGGTCGGTGACGAGGAAGCGTTCGCGCAGCTCGGCGGTCGTCATTCCCCGGACTTCGGTCGGGCTGGTGGCATTGCGGATCTGCACGGAGACTCCTTGCGCTTCACGGCCCCAAAATGGAACTTAGTTCCATTCTGGGCGCTGGTGTGCCGTCAGTCAAACCGACCGCGGCCGTCAGACTGGTGCGACGCGCCTCGAATGGGGGCTCCGGCTGCGGCACGGCCAACCGATAGCCTGACGAGAGGTGCGCTGGTGAATCCCGTGGATGCCCAGCCGATGTCCCACGATCACCGATGAAGCGAGGACCGCATGCGCACCGGCGCAGGAACCGACACGACCTCCACTGCCGACGGGTCCACAGTGCGGGTCCCCGCGCAGTCCCGGAAACAGCGAACGTGGTTTTTCCTGACACTCGCTGTCGGTCTCGCGACTCTCCTTACCGCCGGGATCGGCATCCCGCTGACATCGGCCGAACACGATCGGGTCGTCGCCGAGAACACCGAGCGTGCGACCCTCGCGGCGACAGCCGCACGAGCCGTGAGCGAACTCGCGGCGCTGCGCACCGAAGTCGCCCTCTTCGTTCTCCCCTTGGATGACTTCGATAGGCGCCTGGTCGGTGTCGTCGACCCTGCCCTGATCGCTCAGCTGAACGTCGCCCGAGACCGACTGGGGTTGGCCGCGCACGGCGGCTACCCCCGGGCGATCGCCGAAGCTCACTCCGTCGTCGTGCGACGGCTCCAGGCCATCGCGGAGGCGGAAGCCACCGCAGCGGAGACCGCGGTCGGCGTGCAGACCGCTGCCGATCAGAACGCCAGGGATGCTGTCACCGCGGCCGTTCTCAAACTGCGTGCCGCAGCCATCACCCGCGGAGAACTGCCCAAGGCCTTCACCGCGGTCGTCGTCGCGAATGCCGCGCTGACGGCAAATCAGGCAGCCGCCGTGGCCGCGACCCAAGCCGCGGCCGAAGCCGCCGCCGCCGCTGAAGCCGCGCGGGTCGCGGCAGCGACCGCCGCCCGGAATTCCGGTACTTCCCGGAGTTCCGGTACTTCCCGGAGTTCCGGGTCGAGCGGAACCGGCAGTACCGGCGGCACGACGTCCGGCTCCCCTGGCATTCAGGTCCTGCCCCACCCCACCTTCCTGGACCCGCCCGTTGTCCACAACAACGCCAACTACCAATCCATGTGCCAGGGCGAGGCTTTCGACGACATCATGGTCGAGGGTGGCAGCTCGTACACCTTCGATTACGACTTCGCGTACTCATACATCGTCCAGATTGCCTTTGAGACGAAACAGTGGGACCTGACCGTCTTCGCCTGCCTCTGACACTGGCCGAAACGAGCCCGGAATTACGCGGCCGCGGGTTCGCAACCGAAGAATTTGCAGGAGCCATGCCCACGCGTCAGGGGTGCAGCAGGGCGGCGAACTCGTGCTCGAGGAGCGCCCGGAGGGCGTCCAGGTCGGGGCAGGTGTCCGGGTCGGCCGCGAGGGTGACCTCGATGCTGCCGGCGTAGGAGAGCACGGCGAACGACACCGTCACGTTTCCGGTGGGGCCGGTCAGGGGCACGAGGCCGGTGACCGGGCACCCGAAGATCGCGAGAGGCTCCGCCGGCCCGCGCAGGTTGGTCACGAAGGTGTGGATGGCCCGCTGCCGGCTGATGAACCGCTGGAACAGTCCGAGCCGCGCGAGCAGCCGGAAGAACGGCCCGAGCAACGCCGTCGACGCGCCCGCGGGCGCGAGTTTCGCCGCCCTCGTGGCGGTGGCGACAGCATCCAGCCGAGTGAACGGATGCCCGACCCCGGGCACACGAATCGGAATCACCCCGCTCTGGTTCCCCAGTTCGCCCGCGGCAGCCTGGCGCCGACCCGAGAACGGCACCGACAACACGAAGGTCTCCTGCCGCTCCCCGCGCTGCTCGAGCAGCCCGTGCAGCGCGCCGCCGATCGCCGTGAGCACGACGTCGTTGACCGTGGCGTGGTGCGCGTGGCCGACCGCGAGCACACGCCCCAGGTCGAGCCGGATCGACACGAAGCGCCGCCGCGGCCCGGTCGGCACGTTGAGCGAGGTGCGGGCCAGGCGCGGGGCGCCGATCGATCCGCGCAAGGCGAGGAGGCCGCCGACCGCGCGCGCCAGCGAGGCCGGGAGGTGCGGCACCGCGCGAACCCTTCCCGCCCACGCGTCACGCGCGAGCGCCCCGACCGAGGGCATCCCACCAGAACCCTTTCGCGAAAGCGGGTGAATCGTCGTTATGGGCACCCCAGACCGACGATTCACCCGCTTACGCGGCAGGGATTCCGCGGGGCGGTCGACGAGGCTCGCCATCACGGCGAGGCCGCCCATGCCGTCGGCGAGCACGTGGTGGAACACGATGATGAGCGCGGCGCGGTCGTCCGGTGAGGCCGGCGCACCCGCACCGACCCCGGTCACGAGCACCGCGACCCAGAGCGGCCGGGAACGCGACAGCCGGGTGCCGAGCAGCCCCGCGGCGATGTCGAGGACCGCCGCCTCTCCCCCGGGCGCCGGGCACACTCGCGAGGACAGATGCCGCGACACGTCGAAGGCGGGGTCGTCGACCCAGGCCGGCCGGCCGCATCCGATGGGCACATCGATCAGACGTTGCCGCAGCCGCGGCACCCGGCGGATGCGCTCGGCCAGCACGCTGAGCGCCGCCCCGGTATCGAGGCCCGCACGAGTATCGAGAAACAGCACCGCTCCGACCTGCATGGGCGAGGATCCTCGTTCGGTGGCGAGCGACATCAGATCGTCCGCACTGACCCGATCGATGGGCGGCAGGGTGGGCATAGCGCCACGCTATACCCGCGGGGTCCGCAGCCCGAGCCGGATTAACGCGATCCCCGTCCAGACGAACCAGGCCCACATCAGCACGCCGAGGATGTCGGGCACTATCCAGTGGAGCGATGGCGGCCCTGGCAACACGGGCGCGGGCGAGGCGCGGGCGAGGCGCTCCCGAACCGCCCCTAGGCTGGCGGGATGGCCGACTCCAGCTCCAGCCCAGCGCACAAAGCCGGCCCACCGGCGCCGGCGGCACCACCGGCATCCGGTTTCGTCGCCGTATTCGGCCGGCGCCTGGAACGCCTCGATCGTTGGGCGGATGCGATCGGCATCGGTCGCAAGCGGCTGATCCTCCGCGCGGTGTGCCTGCTCATCGCCCTGGCCGGGCTGGCCATGCTGCTCGGCAAGGACCTCACCCCGCCCGACACCCTCGACGAGTACCTACACCCGGCCAAGACCTCCGCAGACGAGTTCCTGATCCGCAACCTCTCCGTCGACTACACGCTCGACGCAGACGCGCAGGGCCACTCGCGGGCGACCGTGTTCGAGACCGTCGATGGAATATTCGGCTCCGACTCCACGGCCACCGGCATCACCCGCTACCTGGTCGCCGAGAGCCGGGGCCATACCGTGCACACCACGGTGACCTCGGTGACGGATGCCGGGGGCACCGCCGTTCCGTTCACTGTCACCCGCAGCGGCGACACCTGGAAGATCTCAACCGACACCGGCGCGCGACTCGTCGGCGACCACCGATTCCTGATCCGTTACGTGCAGACCGAGCTGACTGATCATGTCCAGGACGCCCAGAACACCGCGTTCGAGGACAGCCTGAACTGGAGCGTGACGGGCGAACGCTGGTTGCAGGGAATAGGCGGCGTCGACGTGACCGTGCGCATGGACAAGGCCCTCGCGGCACACTTGACCGGAGAACCGAGCTGGGGCGTCGCCTGGGCGATCCTGGGCAGCACCGCCTCATTCGACCGGGTCGCCGACGACGATCCCCTCGCCCAGCCCGGGCAGGCGGTCTTCCACAACCGGGTGTTGTCCACGCTGCCACCGTTCGGCACGGTCTGGGTGGGGTTCCACTTCGCCGACGGCACCTTCATGCCCTCCGACCGCTCGCTACTCGAGTGGATGCGCCTGCTCGCGCCGTTCCTGCCGATCCTGGTGGGCGTCGGGCTGCTCCTGCTCGGGCTCCTCGCCCGGGCCACGGTGTGGCGGAATGCCTCCGGTCGCGGCATCGTCATCGCCGAGAGCACGCCCCAGGCGGGCGTCGACCTCATGCTCGCCTCGCACATCCTGGGCCGGAGCCGCCGGTCGATCGTGGCTTCCCTGCTCGACCTCGCCGTGCGCGGCAACGTGCGACTGCTCCGGGTGAGCCCCGTGACCGACGGCAGGGTCGACGGCGGCAACGACCGCGCGAACTCCCCCGCCGGCCGACACTGGTACGAGTTCGAATACGTGAATGAGGCGACCCTGACCGACGCCGACAAGGACCTGCTCAACGCCGTCTTCGGCGACGCCCGCATCATCAGCACGAAGAGACGTCCCGCCAAACGCTCGATGCGACCCGTTCGCCTCGACGTGCGCGGCGGCCTGCTGCGACCGGCATTCCGGCAACTGAGCCTGCGCGGCTGGCGCCGGTCCCTCGCCGAGGGCTACCGGCGGGTGCCGAACGGTTTCGTCAGGGACCTGCTGACCTGGGGCGTCATCGCCACGACCGCCCTGCAATGGGGTCTCTCCCGCCAACTCGCCTACGACGGCATCGAATCGCAGGCCTGGTTGCTGTTCTGGGTGAGCGTGGCGAGCGCCGCCGTCACCTTCAGCGCCTTCACGCTCGCCGTGACCCGCTACCCCCTGACCCAGGAAGGGCGCCCTCGCCCGGGAGCACCTGCTCGGCCTGCGGGAGTACATCCGGGTCGCCGAGCAGCTCCGGATCAACTTCCTGCAGAGCCCCTCCGGCGCGCTGTACACCCAGCGCCGGGCATCCGTCGAGGTCGCCGACCTCAACGACCCGCTGCTCGCCTACGCCATTCTGTTCGGCCTGGAGCGTGGCTGGCGGCGCGAGCTCGACCTCGCGTCGGCCGGCGCGCTGCCCCGTGGCTGGTGGCTCCCGCGGGACCTTGACCGCACCCCCTGAACAGAGAGGCTCAGGGAATTCTGGCCGATCGGCGTGACAATTCCGCCGAAGAACCGTCTTACAGGTGACGGATGTCGCACGACGGTGACCGCCGAGCCTGCGGGGCGCTAGGCTTCCCGCACAGAACCCGGAGGACACCCCATGACAAACACAGAGCTGACGGATCCCGACGCGACCGGAAACGGAACCGCCCCGGACGCCCGGACCCGCCTGGCCGCGGTCGTCTACAACCCGATCAAGGTCGACCTTCCCGCGCTCAAGGCCTCCGTCGCCACCGAAGAGTCCGCCGCGGGCTGGCCGGAGACGCTCTGGTTCGAGACCTCGAAAGACGACCCGGGACAGGGCGCGGCCCGGCAGGCGATCGAGGCGGGCGCATCCGTCATCATCGTGGCGGGCGGCGACGGCACCGTGCGCGCGGTCGCCGAGGTCGTGCACGGCACCGATCGCGCGCTCGTTCTGCTGCCCTCTGGCACCGGGAACCTGCTCGCCCGCAACCTCAAACTCGCCCTCGACGATGCCGCAGGGTCGATCCGCTCGGCGTTCACCGGGACCGACCGCCCCATCGACGTGGGCATGATCGACATCCGGCGCGCCGACGGCACGGTCGACCGGCACGCCTACCTGGTCATGGCCGGTCTCGGCCTCGATGCCAAGATGCTCGCCAACACCGACGACGACCTCAAGGCGAAGGTCGGCTGGCTGGCCTACGTGAAGGCCCTCGTCGCCGTGGGGCAGGACCGGAATGACCTGCACTTCCGGTACAGCCTCGACAAGCAGCCCGCGCAGTCCATGCGGGCCCACACGATCATGATCGGCAATTGCGGCCTGCTTCCGGCGGAGATCGTGTTGCTGCCCGACGCGGTCGTCGACGACGGTCATTTCTACATCGTCGTGCTCAAGCCGAAGGGCGTGCTCGGCTGGGTGCAGATCGTCTCCAAGGTGATCTGGGAGAACGGGGTGCTCAGCCGCACGCGCCTGGGGCGCCGGTTCCGGACAACGGATGTCGACGCCCTCAACTACGCGACCGGAACCGAGCTCGTGCTGCGCCTGCACCGGCAGGAGGAGATCGAGCTCGACGGCGACGAATTCGGCTCGGCCATCGCGTTCAAGACCTGGATCTCCCCGGGCGGCCTCACCGTGCGCGTGCCAGCCCCGGCTGCGTAGCCGTTACGGACGGGACCCGGCCTGCACCGGGTTCGCGGCCGCTGCGACGGAGACCGGAGCACCGGTGAAGCGCACCCGCACGGCGTCGCCGGGAGCGGGGTGCACGCGCACGCCGTGCTGCACCGAGACCTCGGCACCGTCGGCGAACCGCACTCGGGTGCGGCGAAGCGACCCGTGGAAGCTGGAAGCGGTGACGACGCCCGCCACCCCGTCCGCGGAGAGCTCGAGGTCTTCCGGCCGCACCGCGACGAGTACGGTCCCGTCCGCCTGCGACGGGTCGAGAAGGGGCAGCCGTGTGCCGTACAGCTCCGCGAATCCGTTGCGCACCATTCCGGTCAGCTGGTTGCTCAGGCCGACGAAATCGGCGATGAACGGCGAGACCGGCCGGGAGTAGAGGTCTTCGGGGGTACCGACCTGCTCGATCCGGCCGTCGCGCATGACTGCGACCCGGTCGGCGATCGCGAGCGCCTCATCCTGATCGTGCGTCACGAACAGGGTCGTGATGCCCAGCTCGGTCTGGATCCGCCGGATCTCCTCGCGCAGGGTCACCCGCACCTTGGCGTCGAGAGCGGAGAGCGGCTCGTCGAGCAGGAGCACCCGGGGTTCGGTGACCAGGGCGCGGGCCAGTGCGACCCGCTGCTGCTGACCGCCGGACAGCTGGTGGGCGAATCGGTCGTAGTGGTCCGCGAGGCCGACGAGCGCGAGGGCGTCCCCGGCTCGACGACGGCGAGCCGCGGCGGCGACCCCGCGCATCCGCAGCCCGAATTCGACGTTCTCGCCCGCGCTCAGATGCGGGAACAGGGAGTAGGCCTGAAAGACCATGCCCATGTCGCGCCGGCTCGTCGGGAGGGTGGACACGTCGACTCCGTCGACCAGGATGATGCCGGCATCCGTCGATTCGAGACCGGCGAGCGCCCGGAGTGCCGTGGTCTTGCCGCTTCCGCTCGGGCCGAGAAGCGCCACGAACTCGCCGGCGTGCAGGGTGAGGTCGAATCCGGCGAGGGCTCGGTGTCCCCCGAAATCCTTGGTGACGCCCGAGAATTCGACGACGGCTCCGTGGCGGTGCGTGGCTGCGCTCGACGACACCTCCGTCTGAGCAGCCTGACCGGAGGGAGCCGGCGCGGTGCTCCCGGTCGGCGTGTCCAGCGGGGTGTTGCTCGTGTTGCGGGTCATTGCCTGCCTCCGATGGGGCGGTGTCGTGGCGAGCGGGTGCGTTCGGCGCCCAGGCGGCCGATGAGAAGGAGCAGCAGGAACGCGAGGATCAGCGAAAGCAGGGACAGGATCACGGCCGTGTACGGGTCGGCCTTGCTGACCACGACGAGCGCGGTCTGCAGGTTCACCCGGCTCAGCAGCGACGCGATGGTGAATTCGCCGAGGACCACGGCGACCGCGATGAATGCGCCGGCCAGCAGGCCACGGCGCAGGTTGGGCAGAAGCACGCGGAACAGCACGCTCCCCCAGCCTGCTCCCAGGGTGCGGGCCGCCTCGCTCAGCGTGCGCACGTCAACGGCATCGAGGTTGGCCTGGATCGCCCGGTAGGCGTACGGCAGCACGATGATGCCGTATGCCAGGGACAGCGTCCAGACTCCGCTGCCGGCGAGCCGGGAGAGCACCGAGTAGACCGGCGCCAGTCCGACGACGAGGACGATCGCCGGGATGCTGATCGGCAGGATGCAGACGAATTCCAGCAGGCGTCGCAGCCGGGGAAAACGGATGTGCACCAGCAGCATCGTAGGCACGAGCAGCAGGAGCACGATCAGCACCGTTCCGACGGCCAGGCCGACCGAATTGCCGACGGCAACGAGCACCTGGCGGTACGGCCCGGTGAGACCGCCCTGGAACAGCGCGCTCCAGCGGGAGAAATCGTGGCCACCGGCCAGTCCCTTGCGGAGGGTGAACTCGACCATGGCCACGAACGGAATGACGAAGAGGAAACCGATCACACCCAGGATCAGGGCGCGCACGGCGCGCGAAGGAGCGTGCGCTACGCCCTCCCGCACGATCGGGCCGGTCACCGCTGCCACCGTGCGGCCCTCGATTGCAGGGCCGAATAGCCGGCCATGACGACCACCATCACCACGACCATCCCGAGGGCGAGCGCACCGGCCAGGTTCTCCCGGCCGAGCACCGTCTCGCTGGTCAGCGCCGACCGGATCTGCAGCGGCACGATCTGGGAGCCCTGGCTCGTGAGCGCCGCAGCGGTCGCATACGACGAGAACGCGTTCGCGAACAGCAAGAGGAGGCTGCCGAGGAAGGAGGGCGCGAGAACCGGGCCGGCGATCCTCAGCCAGTAGGAGGCGGTGCTCCCGCCCAGGGTGGCGTTGGCCTCGGCCCAGGTCGGTTTGAGGGCCTGGAGAGCGGGCATGAACGTGATGATCATCAGCGGCACCTGGAAGTAGAGGTAGGGCAGCACCAGCCCGGGCAATTCATAGAGCCAGACACCGCCCGCGAAGATGTCCAGGCCGAAGGTGTCGCGCAGGATGAGCGTGACCATGCCCTGGATGCCGATGGTGGCGACGAACGCGAAGGCCAGCATCACGCCGCCGAATTGGGCGAGGACTCCGCTGAGCGAATCGACCACCGTGCGGAGGGCCCCGTCCGGACGTGCGCCGAGCAGCCCGTAACACGCGATCGCGCCGACCAACGCGCCAAGCACCGCGGTGAGGGCGGACAACCACAGGGAATTGGCGAACGCGTTGAGCACCACGGGGTTACCGAGTGCCGCGACCGTCGCCAGGGTGAACGAGCCGGACTTGTCGAAGAATCCGGTACCGACGGCGATCAGCGTCGGCAGGGCGAGAAAGAGGAGCACGTAGACCGCGAACGGCAGCAGCCCGAAGGCTGCTGCCGTTGTGCGGGTGCTACTGGACAGCGGCGGCCCAGGTCGCGCCGAGCAGGGTAGCCGCGGCTGCGCTCTGCTCTTTGGTCGGGACCACGGTCTCCGTGGGGGCCGTCGGAAGGGCGCCCAACAGTGCCGCGTCGATGGTGCCCGCGGCCGTCATCGCTTCGGCACGCGCAGGGCGTGCACCACCGGCGAGCCAGAGGTTCTGGCCTTCGTCGCTGTAGAGGAACTCCTGCCACAGCCGGGCTGCGGCGGGGTGCGGGGCGTCCTTGCTCACGGCCTGGTTGTAGTACCCGGCGTAGCCGGTGCCCGGGAACACGACGACCTTCCAGTTGCGCTGACCGGCGAGCTTGGTGCCGTAGCCGACATTGAGGTAGTCCCAGTCGAAGACGACAGGGGTCTCGCCGGAAGCGATCGTGGCCGGGGTCGGGTCGATCTTGACGAAGTTGCCCGCGGCGTTGAGCTTGGTGAAGAAGTCGATTCCGGGCTGGAAGTTGTCGACGGTGCCACCGTTCTGCACGGTCGCCATCCCGACGGCGGCGAACGCGGCCCCGGCCTGGGTCGGGTCGCCGTTGATGGCGACCTTGCCCTTGTAGGCTGCGCCGAGCAGGTCGCTCAGCTGCGTCGGCGCCGGGACGGCGTCGGGGTCATAGCCGACGGCCAGGTATCCGCCGTAGTCGCCGGTGTAGAGCCCGGTGGCTTCCTTGAGGGCGTCGGGGATATCGGCCCAGGTGGCCACCTTGTACGGGGCGAACCGGTCGGTACTGGACAGGGCGACGGCCAGGCCCAGGTCGAAGACGTCTGGCGCGGTGTCCTGCCCCTTCAGAGTGTCTGCCGCCTGGATTTCCTCGGCGCTCGAGCCGTCCGGGGAGGCTTCGTTGATCGTGATCTCGGGGTACTTCTTCGAGAACGCGTCGAGCACGGCGCCGTAGTTCGCCCAGTCGCGAGGGAGGGCGATGACGTTGAGGTTGCCTTCCGCCTTGGCTGCGTTCTCGAGGGCCGGCAGGTCGCCGAATGCGCTCAGGCTGGTGGCTGTTGCGGCATCGGTGGTGGCGGTTCCGCTCGCGGCCGTTCCGGAGCATCCGGTGAGGCCGATCGCAAGCACGGCCGTGGCAGCCAGGGATGTGATCAGGGTGCGTGGGGTGATCAATTTTCCTCCGTCTGACCAGCAGCGAGAGGCCGCACACGCATCGGCGCGCGCAGTTCGTTGCCGCGGTGCTGGTCACCGAGAGACTAAGAGGGGCTGTTGACGGGACTGCGGTACGAGCCTGAACAGCTCATGAATGCTCGGCGCCACGTTTCCCTCCGCACGGAACGACTCCCGCACTCACCGCCGCGAGCGCGCGAACACGGTGCGCAGCGAGACCCGCTTGGTGTATTCGACCGAGCCGTAGCGGAACAGCTGCACCGCGAGCCGGAGCACGATTCCGCCGAGCAGGAAGAGTTCCGCGATGACGATGCCGGACTCCAGGGGGCTCAGCGAGCCCAGTCCGTTCCGGAGCATCGCCGTCACCGGCGCGGAATACGGGAAGAACGTGAAGAGCTGCACGATCAGCGCGTGCGGATCGGACACCACGAGCGACACCGCGTAGAGGGGCACGAAAACGAGCGCCATCACGATGCCGAAGACCTGGCTGGCCTCCTTGGCGGTGGGCATGATCGCCCCGGCGGCGACGAGGGTGCCCATGAACAGGGTGAACCCACCGATCAGGAGCAGGGCGCCGACGACCATCTGGCCGGGGTTGACGATGAGCTGGGAGAGGTCGACGTCGGGCAGGCTCAGCGAGGTGCGGAAGAAGAGGTAGCCGACCAGCACCGGCAGGATGAACACGAGCATTTGCACGATCCCGATGACGAACAGGGAGATGATCTTGCCCATGATGAGGGTCGTCGGGTTGAGGGTGGTCAGGATCATCTCGGTGACCCGGTTCTCCTTCTCCTCGAGGGTGCTCGTGAGCATCTGGTTGCCGAGCATCACGATCACGACGTAGAAGATCAGCAGGAAGAGCAGGGGGGCGACGGCACCGAGGATACCGCCGGAGACCGCACCGTCCTTATAGGTGATCGCATCGACCTGGAAGGAGCCCCTCGCCAGCCCGGTCAGCGTCGGGTCACCGACCTTCGCCTGCGCGCTGGCGACCATCAACTGGGTCGCCACCGAGGAGTACTTGCCGTTGTCGAAGATGCCGACATCGGCGCCGTAGACCGTGGTGGCTTCCTTCGTCGGTTCGGCCGGGTAGGAGAAGTAGGCCGCCGATGTGCCCGACTTCACGTCCGCGATCGCCTGGTCGGGGTCGGCGGCGAGGGTGCCCCCGAACGCGGTGGCGATGGCCGGGTCGATGTAACCGGATGCGTCGCTGTAGGTGAACCGGAGGGTCGCGTCCTTCTGCGAGTCGACTTTGCTCTCCGTGGAGGTGTTGGACAGCACGATGAGCGCGATCACGATGCCGATCACCACCGGCACGAGCAGGGTCGTGAGCCAGAACTGCTTCTTCTTGAGCGTGCGGGTCACTTCGAACGAGACGACGGTGCCGAGATTGTGCCGAGCCATGGTCTACTCCCCCGCCGTTCCGTTACGTTCACCGGCAGTAGCGCCGGCGTTCTGGTCGCCGGGGTTCTGATCACCGGTGTTCTGGTCACCATAGACGGCGACGAAGATGTCGTCGAGGGAGGGACGACCGGCGGTGAACTCGCGAACGGTCACCCCCGCATCCATCAGTTCGCGCAGGATGACGGCCTCGTCGATCGGGCCGGTCACGGTCAGTTCGGCGTAGCTGCTCTCGCGCCGGGTGACCGTGTAGTGCGGAGAGTCGGGGATCTCGCCGGAGTAGCGGACCCGGACCACGGTTCCGCCGTACTGGTCCTGCACGTCTTCGACGGTGCCGTAGGCCTCGGCCTCACCGTTCTTCAGGAGCACGATCCGGTCGCAGAGGCGCTCGACCTCTTCCATCTGGTGGGTGACCATCAGCACGGTGGCGCCGGCGCGTTTCTGGTCTTCGATGATGTCCATCAGAAGTTTGCGGTTGACCGGGTCGAAGCCCTTGGTCGGCTCGTCGAGGATGAGCAGCTCCGGGTCGTTCATGATCGTGACGCCGAGCTGCACCTTCTGCTGCTGGCCGCCCGACAGTTTGTCGAGCCGCACCTTCGCCTTATCGGCCAGCGCGACCCGTTCGAGATACTGCAGCGACCAGGAGTGCGCGTTCGATCGGCTGAGTCCCTTGAGGCGCCCGAAATAGGTCATCACGTCGATGACGGATTCCTTCTTGTACAGGCCGCGTTCCTCGGGCAGGTAGCCGAGGGTGGCGCCGTCCTCGGGGCTGAACGGCTTCCCGTTGATGTGCAGCAGACCGGCGGTGGGCTGGTAGATCCCGAGCAGCGCGCGGATGGTGGTGGTCTTGCCGGATCCGTTGGACCCGAGGAACCCGAAGGTCTCGCCCCGGTTGATGTCGAAGGACAGGTCGCGGATCACGGTGGTGCGGCCGAAGTCCATCCGGAAGTTGCTGATGTGCACGAGCGGCTCAGTTTCCGACCGCGAGTCCTTCCGCGGAACAGCCTGCTGATCGGGCTTATCAAGTGAAGAAAGAAGTGAAGACGCCATGCCGAAGATCCCCCCAGTTTCGTTACCACGACGTTACACCGGAGGGGCCTGCGCGCGTCAGTGGCCGTGCGCTCCGGCCGGTGCGTCGGCATCCGCGCCCTCGACCGCCGGCGTGCGGCGGATGAAGAACGCCGCCGGGATCGCGAACAGCGAGATCACGGCGCCGCAGAGGAAGGCCGCGTGGATCCCTGCGCTCGTTGCGGGCACCGCGGTCACACCGGTGGCCAGCTGCGACGCGGCGACGGAGGCCATCACCGTCACGAACAGGGCGGTGCCGAACGCGCCCGCGAGTTGCTGAATTGTGCCGACCATGGCGCTGCCGTGCGAGTAGAGCTCGGGGCGCACAGCCGCCAGCCCCGCGGTGAACAGCGGAGTGAAGAGCAGGGCGAGGCCGAGGCTCAGGGTTACGTGCGCAGCGACGACCATCCAGGGCGCGCTGCGCTCGTTCAACAGGGTCATCCCCCAGAACACCGCGCTCACGATCACCGAGCCGGTGACGAGGAGCCGGGTGGGGCCCGACCGGTCGTAGAGCCGTCCCACGAGCGGCGCGAGCAGGCCCATCACGAGCCCCCCGGGCAGCAGCATCAGCCCGGTGGTGAGCGTGTCGAGGCCGAGCACGGTCTGAATGTAGATCGGCAGCAGGATGATGGTCCCGAAGAGGGCCATCATGCTGATCGCCATCATCACGATCGCGAAGGTGAAGGTGCGCGAGCGGAAGGTGCGCAGGTCGAGCAGGGCGCGGTTGCGCTTCTGCAGGGACAGCTGACGCAGGATGAACGCCGTGAGGCCGAGAGCGCCGACGGCGAGCGGCAGCCAGCCGGACACCGAGCCGATGCCGCCGCCCGCCGCGCCCAGGTTGCTCAGCCCGTAGACGAGCCCACCGAAGCCGAGCGCGGAGAGGATCACCGAGAGCACGTCGATCGGGGTCTTGGTCGGTGTCGTGACGTTCTTCATCAGGATGCCGCCGACGACGAGCGCGGTCAGGGCGATCGGCAGCACGAGGATGAACATCCAGCGCCAGTCGAGCACGCTCAGGATCGCGCCGGAAATGGTCGGACCGATCGCCGGTGCGACCGAGATCACGATGGAGATGTTGCCCATCATCCGGCCGAGGTGCGCCGCGGGCACGAGGGTCATCACGGTTGTGAGCAGCAGCGGGAACATGATCGCCGTTCCGGTCGCCTGCACCACCCGGGCGACGAGCAGCACGGTGAAGCCGGGCGCGAGCGCAGCGATGAGCGTTCCGGTGCTGAACAGGGTCATCGCGGCGATGAACACCGGCCGGGTGTTGTAGCGCTGCAGCAGGAACCCCGTGATCGGGATGACCACGGCCATCGTGAGCATGAACGCGCTCGTGAGCCACTGGGCTGCGCTCGCGGAGATGTTGAGGTCTTCCATCAGCCGCGGCAGGGCCACACCCATGATCGTCTCGTTCAGGATCACGACGAAGGTGGAGATGAGGAGCAGGGTGATGACGAGGCGGTTGCGCACGCCGAGGGCAGCCTCGGCCGCGGATGCCGCGGCATCCGCCCCCGGTGAACCGTGGTTCGTGTTCTCGTGTGTGGTGGTGGCGGTGGCGATTTCAGCCATGTGAAGGTCCCGTCGAGAAGTGCGGTCAAGATGTTGGGGCGGTGCAGCTATTGAAACTCAAACCACTGACACCGCCCGATTGTTCCGGTGAAGCGGAACTCCGTAGGACGGAGTTCCGTTTCACCGGTCACCGATAGGGCGTGGTCATCCGGTAGCGGAGCAGGTCCGCGTGCTGGCGCTCGAGAGCCCTCTCGCGTTCCTCGCGTACGAGCCGGACGGCCTCCCAGTCGACGGCGGCGACCGGGCGCTGCACCCGCGGCCGACGTCCCCACCGGATCAGGGCGACGCCGAGGTGCAGCGCCAGGCGATCGATTCGGCCGAGGGGACGCAGGTTGCGGTCAGCGGATGCGCGTTCGGATCCGGAGTGCGGGTCCGGTTCGGGCTGCGGGTGCAGCGGGTGGTCGTGGCGACCGGCAGTGGTCGACAGCGTTGTGGTCATGAGAGTGAGCCTCACTGTGGCGGTGCCCAGAACGGATGCGGAGGCATCCGTCGAGTGCACCGGCGGGGCCGCCGAGGCGGCGCAAAAAGGGACGTCGTCAGGAGTGCGACGTCAGGGAACGGGATTGATCCCGGGGCGCGGAAAGCGCTGGCTGCGTGCGCACATCGAGGGCGTCACCACCGCAGAACCGGTGGCGGAAACTCGCGCCGGTCAGGCGGTGAAGACGCCGACGAGGCCGACGGCGAGGCAGTTCACTGCGGGAATGTTGGACTGAATCATGGGACGGCTCCTCTCGTCGTGTGGCGTAGCTGCCACGGTACCCGTCTCCCGCACGATCGCGCAAGGGAATCGAGCAAGGTGACCTCAACCCGCGGCCTCAGTCCTCGGCAAGGCCCAGCTGCCGCAGAAGCCGGGGAAAGTCCGTGGCGAGCGCATTCCAGACGATCTGATAGTCGGTGTTCGCGTAGTCGTGGGCGAGATAGTTTCGCATTGCACGCAACTCTGCCCAGGCCACCTCCGGGTGTTTCTCCCGGTACTCAGCCGGGAGCCGCTCGACCGCGGTTTGCAGGTCGATCACTATGGCCTTGGCCGCGAGCTGCTGGGTGCGGTCCGCCCGGTCGAAGAAGACGTCTCGTCCGCGAGCAGTGATGAGGCGCGCGTGACGCACAAGGTCGCGGATGTCCGCGAGCAGCGCATCCGTTCGGTCGAATTCGTGGGTCATCGGGTCACGCTCACAGCGGCACCGCCTCGGCGACGGCACGATCGCGGATGCTGCCCTCGGCCCGGTCGCTCATGACGTCCACCCGCACGCCGAGAAGGTGTTCAAGATCGAGGACCAGGCCCGCCGCATCGAGGATTGAGGCCTCGGGCGCGAATGCGACGAGGAGGTCGATGTCGCTGCCGACGGCATCCGTGCCCCGGGCGATGCTCCCGAAGACCCGCACATTGCCGGCGCGGCGGCGTGCGGCCAGCTCGATCACGCGCTCGCGCCCCCGCTGCAGAACGACCGATGGTCGCTCGGCGGTCGCGGCCATGATGCGGGCGAGGGTTTCGGGGCGCGGCTGCACCCGACCGGACTCATAGGCGGAGAGATTCGGCTGCGGCACGTCGGCGCGCACGGCGAGCTGGCTCTGCGAGAGCCCGGCGCGCGTGCGTGCCTCGAGAATGCTCTCCGCTGTGTTCATGCACGGATTATAGCTCGCAGCTATACGACCTCCGCGAGCCCGGTCCCGTCGCCTCCCCGATTCAGCCCTTGGCGAGCCGGCCGCTATAGCCTGCGTCAGCCCTGCGGGTCCGCGCCCTTCCGCTTTCGGAACGCGATCATGTTCATCCGGCTGCCGCAGCGCGCACTGCAGAAGCGCTTGGACCCGTTGCGCGAGAGGTCGAGGATCAGGCCGGCGCAGTCATCCGCTTCGCAGGTGCGCAGCCGCTGCATCTCGTCCATCCGGATCACGTCCATCAGGGCCAGCGAGGCTTCCACGCGCAGGCGTTCGCCGAGCGGGGCGTCGGGCGTGGTCGCGTGCAGGTGCCAGTCGGACGCGTCGTGCCGGGCGAGGTACGGCAGGGCCCGGGCCTCGGCGAGCATGGCGTTGACCTGGAGCGCGGCGGTGTCGCGGTCGCGGGTCCAGACGAGCCGCACCTCGTCGCGGGCGCGCAGCACGTCGAGTCGCTCGCGCTCGTCGCCGTCGATGCGGCCGGAGAAGGGATACCCGGCGAGGAAGTCCGCGAGCTGGTCGAGGGTCGCGAGCTCATCCGTGCCGCTCCGGGAGGCCGCGGGATCGGTGTTGCCAAGGTCGACCGCGAACTCGAGCGACTCCACGGTGTCATGGGCAAACTGCATGTTGACTCCTTACCCGACCATCGCCTAACGTTATGGTCATACCCAATAGTAGACCGTAACGCTGTGCGCGCAGCGGTGCGCGTGACAGAAGTCGGAAGCCGAGCCGGCAGCAGAAGGAGCCCCCATGAAGATCTCGTCCCCCTCCGCGGGTCTCGTCGTGGCGGTCATCGGCTCGCTCTCCTTCGGCACCTCCGGCGCGTTCATCAAGCCCCTGCTCGAGGCCGGCTGGTCCCCGAGCGCCGCCGTCACCGCACGCGTGCTCGTCGGCGGGCTCGTGCTGCTGCCACTCGCCCTGGTCTCGCTGCGCGGATCCTGGCCCGCCCTGTGGCGCGCACGGTGGCGCGTGCTCGCGATGGCCCTCGCCGGCGTCTCGGCCACCCAATTCTTCTACTTCGCCGCGATCCAGACCATTCCCGTGGCCACGGCCGCGCTCATCGAACTCCTCGCGCCGCTGCTCCTGGTCGGCGTCGTGTGGGTGATGACCCGGCGCATCCCGCACGCCCTGGTCCTGGTCGGGTCGCTGTTCGCCGTCGGCGGGCTCGTGCTCGTGGTCGGCCCCGGCGCGATTCGCGCGGTCGACCCGCTCGGCCTCGCCTTCGCCGCCTGTGCCATGGTCGGCTGCGCGATCTACTTCGTGATCGCCGCCCGCCCGAGCGACGGGCTGCCTCCGGTCGGGTTCGCGGCCGCGGGACTCGTGCTCGGCGGCCTCGTACTCGGCGGGTTGGGCGTCACCGGCGTTCTCCCCCTCTCCGCGACGTTCGGCCCGGTGCCGCTCGCGGGCACCGCCCTGCCGTGGTGGGTGCCGCTCGTCATCGTCGCGGTCGTCAGCACCGCGCTCGCCTACGTCGCCGGCATCACCTCGGCCGAGGTCCTCGGGTCGCGGCTCGCCTCCTTCGTCTCGCTGCTCGAGGTCGTCTTCGCGGCCCTGTTCGCCTGGCTGCTGCTCGGCGAACAGCTCACGCCCCTCCAGCTCCTCGGCGGCGCGCTCATCCTCGGCGGCATCGCGGCCGTGCGTGCGGCCGGCTCCGAAAACGCCGTTCCCGCCACGCTCGAACCGCTCATCCCGGTACCCCTCATGGACGCCGGGGTCGTCGAGCCGGCGACGGCCCTCGACAGGTAGGTCCCCGCAGCGCCCGCTCTGCGGGCACCGCCCGTCGGGCCTAGAGTTCCTTCCGCCGGAAGGCGGCGACCGCGAGCGCGACCAGGGCTGCGGCCAGCAGCAGCGCCGTGCACACCGGCCAGAACGTTTCGACGGACTTGCCGAGCGCGAGCGACGTCGGCACGCCGGTCAGCGCCGCCGGTGAATAGGTGCCGAGGGGCGTCCACAGTGCGGCGATCGACACGAGCGCATACGCGCCCAGCCCGGCACCGGCGGCCCCGGCCGTGGGGCTGATCACCACGGAGAGCAGCGTCATCAGGGCGACGAACAGGATGCCGAACACCAGCGAGGCGAGCGACGCCGACCAGAGCGCCCCGCCGGGCGCCTCCCCGAACACGATCGCCGTCCCGCCCCAGGTGACGAGCGTGCCCGCGACTACGAGCATCGCGAGGAACGCCGAATGGACGGTCGCCTTCGCGAGGATGAACGCGCCACGCGACACCGGTTTGGTCAGCACGAGCACCGCAGTGCCGCTCCGTCGCTCCGACGACACGATGCCGCCGTAGACGATGATCAGCGCGAACAGCACGATCTGGGACAGGTTCTTGATCCACCCCGTGTAGGCGTCGGCATACGTCGGGTCCGGGAGCGTGAACTGCCCGAGCTGGTCCGAGGCGACCGCTCGCAGGATCTCCGGTGTGAACCGGGCCATCACCGGGCCGGTCAGCGCGAAGAACAGCACGATGCCCGGGAGCACCCAGAGTCGCCAGGTCCGCACGATCTCGAGGACCTCCTTGCGCGCGAACGCTGCGAATCCCCTCATCGGGTCCCCCCTCCGACCAGGCTGACGAAGACGTCCTCGAGGCCCAGCTCACCGGCATCCATGCGGCACAAGCCGACGTGCCGGCCGGCGACGAGCACCGGGATGGCCCGGCGGGCAGCGTCCATGTCGGTGACGGTGATTTCGAGGGCGCCGGTGGGCCCCACGGCAACGGATGTCGCCCACGGCTCGCGGGAGATGTCCTCCGCGAGGCCGCCCGCGGCATCCGTGACTTCGAGGATCACCTTGCGTTCGGCGTACCGGGAGGTGAGCTCCTGGATCGGACCGTGCGCGACCACACGCCCGTGGTCGAGAATGGCGACGGTGTCGCAGACCCGCTCGACGTCGGCGAGGATATGCGTCGAGAAGAATACGGTGGTCCGCCCGCGCAGTGAGCTGAGCATCTCGAGCACGTCGCGGCGTCCCATCGGGTCGAGGGCGCTCGTCGGCTCGTCGAGGAGCAGCAGCTGCGGCGCGTTGATCAACGCCTGGGCGACCCCGAGCCGCTGCTTCATGCCGCGGGAGTACCCGCCGATCGCGGTGGTCACGTCGGTCAGTCCGGCGAGTCCGAGAAGCATGCCGACACGTTCATCCAGGGTGCGCCGGTCGATCGCGAAGAGCCGGCCGACGAACCGGAGGAATTCCTCGGCGGTCATCCAGTCGTAGAAGCCGGGCACGTCGGGCAGGAAGCCGATCCGGGCCCGGATCGAGTCGTCGACCGCCGTGACGTCGCGGCCGAGGATCTGCACGCCGCCGCTCGTCGGCCGGGCGAGCCCGGTCAGCATCCGGAGCAGCGTCGTCTTGCCGGCTCCGTTCGGGCCGAGAAACCCGAAGATCGAGCCCTCCTCGACCTCGAGGTCGACGTTGTCCAGCGCCCGGTGCTCGCCGTAGGTCTTGGTCAGGCCGCTGGTGCGGATCGCGAGGCTCATCGCGGGCCGGCTTCACTCCGTGGCTCGGTGCCCGGCTGCCCGGCGGCGTCGTTGCGTGACCCGTACAAGGAGTCGGCAACCGCGTCGGGGCTGATCGCGGGCGGCCGGGGTGCCGACGCTGCCGCGTCCAGCACGGCCGGCTTCCGGCCCACGACCAGGTAGAGGATGGCGCCGAGCAGGTTGGCGAGCAGGATCACGGCCAGCCACACCCACTTGTTGCCGGTGAGAACCCGGTCGGCGGGCCGCCGGTACAGGTCGACGAGCGCGATGACGTCGAGGGTGACCTGCACGACCCCGATCACCGCGATGACGATCCACACCCACCCGGGGAGTGACGACAAAGGCATATTCATGACACGGAACCCTTCTTCGAGGCCGACGCGAAGTCGCGGCGCTGTTCAGCGGCGCGACCGCTCCGGGAAACACCCACGAGCAACCCCAACGGCAGCACGAGCACGAGGAACAGTCCGATCCAGGTCGGCCACATTCCGGCGCCGCCCTGCACCGCGAAGAGGGTCTGCACGAGGCAGACGAGCGCGACGAGCGCAAGCGCGAAGCTCCCGGCGGATGCGGCGACCCGGCTCCACGCGGCACGCCGGGCGAGGTGCACCCAGGCTGCGACGAGAAGCGGCAGCAGCACGAACCCGCTCAGAAGCAGGAGGTTGGCGGTGCGGCTCGAGTAGCCGTCCGGCTCGCCGGTGAGTCCCCAGTGCGAGGGGACGGTTTCGGGCAGGTCGGCCCAGGTCACGGCCGCGAGGGTTGCGAACGCGACCCCGGCGAGAACTGGTGCGGCGAGCGTCGCCGTGATCACCCACGCGGGCGCCTCGGCGAACGGCTCGTCCTCGTCGTCCGGCCGGATCAGGTGCGCCCGCACGGCGAGCGCGGCGAAGTTGACCGTCCAGCCGATGCCGAGTGCCTTCGGCACGAGGATGCTCGGGTCGCTCGGGTCCCACGACCGGCTCGCGAAGCGCTCCGATGTGGGCTGCCGGGTGTCGTAGGGGACGCCGAGGAACCGGCCCGCCCGGTGGGTGCGCGGCAGTCCCCCGTTGGTGAGGTCCCGGGGACCGCGAGTGGCGGCATCCGTGCCCCCGTCGTCGTCGACGCCGGAGTCGAAACCACGGTCGGTGTCGAAGTCGGAGTCGGGATCGTCGGCCGTATAGGCGCCCGCGAGCGCCTCGGGCTCGCCCAGCTCGGCGAGCACCCGGCGCACCGCGTCGTCGCTGCGATCGGTCCCGTCGAGGCGATGCTCGACGTGGGCTAGCAGCTCGGCGAGGGAGTCCGCGTCGATGTCGATGCGCAGTCGCGCCGCCGCGGCGCGCAGATGGTCGAAGTAGGCGTCGACCAGCGCGGTTGCCCCGGCGGGCGGGAGCCCGTCGCCGGGCAGCGCTTCGGAGTGGTCACGCATGGGTCGCGTCCTTTCCCAGGAGGTCGGTCATGTCAGCGCTCATCGCGGTCCACACCTTCGTCATCGCTACGAAGGCCCGCTCGCCCGCGGGCGACAGCCGGTAGTACTTGCGCGGCGGGCCGACGGGCGATTCCTGCCACTCCGAGGTGATCAGGCCGGTCTTCTTCAGCCGATTCAGCAGCGGGTACGCGGTGCCGGCGCTGATGGCGAGGCCCGGGTACTGGACGAGCCGGTCGACGATCTCGGCGCCGTAGGCCTCGCCCCGGTGCAGCAGGGCGAGCACGGCGAGCTCGACCACGCCCTTGCGCAGTTGAGACGGAATCGCCTCGCCCTCGATCGCCATGGTCCCGCCTCGCGTCCTGTACCGTGTCACACCCGGTTGCTTGTTATGCCAACTACAAGGTAACACACGTTACCGCCGCGAGCGGATGCCGGCCGACAGCTGGGTCTCGACGCCCGGCGGATGCGACCACTCCCGCCGGCCTCGCCCTGCGCCCCTAGCTCTCCGGGTCGTACCCGAACGCGCGGAGCTCCTGCGCGCACCGGCAGGCCACCGCGATCCTCCGCGCCCACTCGACCGCATCCTCCCGCGTCGGCAGTTCCAGCACGGTGAACCCGCCCGTGAGGTCGGAGCCCGGATAGAGCTCAGCGCTCAAGACGCCATCGGCGGCAACGAGCACCGGAGCGACGCCCTCGTCGATCCCCCCGCCGAAGACCCAGACGCCGGCGGCCTTCGCCTCCGCGACGACGGCATGGGAGTCGGCGACAACGACCGGGAACTCCTCATCCGTGACTACCATCGCGTCGCTCGGGAAGGAGATGAGGTACTTGGTCATGAATCGGCGACCTCATCGGCGTCGTCCAGCCGGAAGCCGACCTTGAGCGTCACCTGGAAGTGGTGGATCACGCCGTCCTCCACATGCCCGCGGGTGCCCACCACCTCGAACCAGTCCACGTTGCGCAGCGTGCGGGTCGCGCGCTCGAGTCCGCTGCGGATGGCCGCATCCGTTCCGTCCGGCGACGTCCCGACAATCTCCGTGACGCGGTACGTGTGATTCGTCATCGCTTGTTCCCTCCACCTTCGTGCCGAACCCGCGGCGTCCTCGCCTCAGGTTCTCCGACCATAGCCCGCGAGCAACGAGCCTTCAACGGCGTGGCCACGGGCATCCCCCGACGCCACCGCGAACGCACCCGACCCACACCACGCCCGCCCAGCACAGACCACGAGCGCCGCGTCGTGCGGAGCATCGGCCCGGGTGTTCAGATACTCGACACTCTCCGCGACCGGCTGTTCGTGCGCTCTAGCATCGGTCTCGATAGTTCGGACCAAGGCGTGACGGGTTGTTCTGGCGCCCAGACCGCAGCGGATCCACCGAGTGAGGTATCGAGAGAGGCAACGACCATGCGCGAAGAAATCTACTGGCTAGTGACCTGCGACGTGAAGCCGGGCAAGTTCCAGGACTTCACCGAAGCAATCGAGCCGCTCGTGGCAGCGACGAAGGCCGAAGAGGGCTCGCTCATCTACGACTACAGCGTCAACGACGACGAGACCGTGGTGCACATTCTTGAAATGTATCGAGACTCAGAGGCTGTCGTCAGCCACGTCACGACGGTCTTCCCCCAGTTCGCCGAGCGCTTCCTCGACGGCGTCGACATCACGGGCTTCGTCGTGTTCGGCACACCGGATGCCGCGGCGAAGGAAATCCTCGACGGCTTCGGCTCGACCTACATGCGACCCTTCTCCGGTTTCACGCGCAAGGAGTCGCTCGTCAGCTAGCCACGGGCCATGGCCTTCGCCAGTGACTCCCGGCAGAATGGAGGCGAGATGAGCGACTCCCACACCGACTCATACCGCGTCCTCACCTCCGGCGCCTACGGGCAGCGCGCCAGCGAGTCCGCCGGAGAGAGTCCGACCTAGGCGCGGGGCAGGGTCTTCACGAACCCGAGAACGGCGGCGGCGGTGATGTCCGGCTGCTGGGCCTGGGGGTAGTGGCCGGCGTCGGCGACCATCACGACCGAGCCGTGGAGGGCATCCGCTACGAATCGCGCTTCGGCGGCCGGGTCCTTGAAGTCGGGGTCCTTGTCGCCCATGATGACGAGCGTGGGGGCGGTCACCGCGCTGAGCTTCGCCTCGGCGGGGTCGTGGGTGGTCTGCTGGGTGGTGAGTGAGAAGGCCTTGCCGTACGACTTGCGCTTCAGGCTGGCGATGACCGCCGTGCGGTACTCCTCGAAGTCGGCGGGCTTGCGGCCGGCGTAGAGGGTGGGCATGTAGCTCTTCCACATCGGCGCGATCCAGAGCGGGGCCATCATCACGCGGAACAGCCCGCGGGTGAACACGTTCGATGGCGGGTTCCGCACGAAGGGGCCGACCAGGACCAGACCGTCGACCTGGGCGGGATGCTCCGCGGCGACGATCACGGCGGCCCCGGCGGCCAGGGAGTTACCGACGATCACCGCCGGCCGGCCGAGCTGTGCGATCAGGGCCTGGATGTCGCTCGCGGTTTCGATGTCTCCGTAGCCGGAGAAGGTGGTGTCGCTGTCGCCGTGCCCACGGAGGTCGGTGGTGACCACCGTGTAGCCTGCGGCGACGAGCGCCGGGGTCAGGAAGCGATAGGAGGACCGCAACTCACCCATGCCGGGCACGAGTACGAGAAGTGGTCCGGCGCCCTGGAGGTCATAGGCGATGCGCCCCTCGGGGCGGGCGAGGTACTGAGTCGACGAGGCAGAAGCTGCAGTGGAGGAGGTCATGCAGCTACTATGCATCCCCTTTTGGCTAGTGTCAATAGCCAAATCAGAAAAGCGGATGCTTCACGCATGCCGGTCAGGGCGCGTCGCCTACGCCTCGGGTTGGCTATTGACACTAGCCAAAAGGCAGGTCATCCTTAGCCCTATGGAAACAGCATCCGCTTTCGTTCGACGACCTCTCAGCGCCAGGGCCGGAGCACGGACCCGTGCCTAGGGTCGGGCTCACCCGCGACCGGGTGGCGGAAGAGGCGGCCGTGATGGCCGATGAAGTCGGCCTCAACTCGCTCACCCTCGCCGCACTGGCCGCGCGCCTCGGCGTTCGCCAGCCATCCCTCTACAAGCACATCGACTCGATGGCCGGCCTCCACCGCGACATCGCCGTGCACGCCAAACGCGACATGGGCGAGGTGCTCGCGCGGGCATCCGTCGGTCGCTCCGGTCCCGACGCCATTTCCGCCATGTCCCGGGCGTATCGCCAGTGGGCGCTGCAGCACCCCGCCCGGTATGAGGCCGCCAACCGGATGCCCGCCCCGGGCGACCTCGAGGACGAAGCCGTGTCGCTCGCTGTCATTCAGCTGATAACCGACGTGCTCACCGCGTACCACCTCGAGGGCGACGACGCCATCGATGCGATCCGCGCCTTCCGCTCCACCCTGCACGGGTTCATCTCCTTCGAGACCGCCGGATCCTTCGCCATGAGCGCAGACATCAACCGGAGCTTCGTACGCCTGGTCCACGGCTTCATCGTCGCCCTCACCCAGTGGACGGACACCACCACCCCGCAGCCCGGCCGGTGAAGCATCGAACGACCACACGGATGCCTGTCGCACGCGCGACCGTCGGCGCCAACTGATCGACTCGTCGCTCCCCAGGCCCGCACCGATCTTCTTAGCCCGATCAGGTTGTCCTCCATGATTCGGGTACGCCCGAATCAGACGTCCACAGATCAGCCGTCCGCTGAGTAGTTCGGCTGCGGTTAGGCTCGTCGGCATGGTCCGTGTCGTCTTTATGTGTGGCCCGGCCGGTTCAGGTAAGTCCACGGTTGCACGCGCGCTCGAGGCCGACGGTATGGCAAGGCTGAGTTTCGATGAGGAGGCCTGGCGTCGTGGCATTCACTCCCAGCCCCTGGCCGAGGAAGTCCGGCTCGAGATCGAAAGCCACCTGCGCCAGCGACTTCTCGACCTGGTGAGGTCGCAGGCGGATGTGGTGCTGGACTACTCCTTCTGGTCCCGACGGATGCGCGACGACTACCGCGCCCTCCTCCGGCCGCTGGGTGTCGAGCCGGAGACGATCTACTTGGCGACGCCGCGAAAACTGGCCCTGGCTCGTGTCCGTGCGCGAGCGGGACACGAAGCGAATTGCGTTCAGCTGACCGACGACCTGGCTGCCGCCTACTTCGATAACTTCGAGGTCCCCACCTCCGACGAGGGACCCTTGACCGTCGTCGCATAGGCTCGACGCCGCGACGCTTACCGCGCGCGATAGCCGTCCGCGCGCTGATCCACCCTGAGGACTATGACCCGGGCCTCATCCTCGCGGATGTCGTTAAGCACCCGGTACGGACCTCGGCGGGCACTCCACGAACCGGTGAGCTCGCGCTCAAGTGGTTTCCCGACGCGGCGCGGGGATTTAGCGCGATCACCGTAGATGAACTCGACGATCGCCGGCACGATACGCGGAGGAAAGGTCCGCATATCGCAACACGCCGGTGCGTACGAGCGTATCCTCGGCCAGGTCGGTGTGGGAGCCACGCCCGCGCCGGTTTCCGCAGCCCGCGCCCGGCGTTTCGGGCGCGGCCCGCCGAAACGGGCGCCGGCGCCAGCGCGCACGGATGCGTCCGCGAGCCGGACCACCCCCGGTCGCGCCCCAGCCCGCTCACGGCCAGGTCGGGAGCGGCGCGGGGACTCCCCGCGCACGGATGTCCGACCGGGCTATCGGGACGTGGCCGCGTTCCGTGCGGCGAGGCGTGCGAAGGCTTCGGTCAGTTCCGGCGGGCCGACCACGTCGATGTCGGTGTCGAAGCGGTTGAGCGAGGCGGCGAGGGCGATCCATGACCAGGATCCGGCGGTGAAACGGCACCGATCGGGGCCGAGAGCCTCGACAACGCCGTCGCTGGCGAACGGGAGAACGGCACGAGCGGCGAGGTGCAGCACGACCGTTCCGGTGCACGGCCACGCGTTCGTCTCGGCCGATCCCTTGAAGCGGGCCGAGACGTAGCCCTTCGCATCGCGGCCCGGGAGCTCGCGCGCCGTGAAGCGGGGTCCCGTCGGGGTGCGCGGGGTGACGCGGTCGGCGCGGAAGATCCGCCAGTCGTCGCGCTCGAGGTCCCACGCGACGAGGTACCAGCGGCCGTGGGACGTAACGAGGTGGTGCGGCTCGACCCGGCGAGGCGGCCGCGGTCCGGTGTCGTCGCCTCCCGGCTCCGCGCTCGCGTAGTCGAACCGGAGCACCTCGCGGGCGCGGACCGCCGCGGAAAGGGCGAGGAGGACATCCGCTGAGACCTCAACAGCGGGGCCGTCGCCCGGGCGCGGGACGGTCGTGAAGTCGAGGGCGTCCAGGCGGTGGCGCAGCCGGGACGGCATGACCTGCCGGACCGTGGTGAGCGCCCGCAGGGCCGCCTCTTCGATCCCCGCTCCGGTGACGGTGGCCATCTGGAGGGCCACGGCCAGCGCGACGACCTGGTCGTCGTCGAAGAGGAGCGGCGGCAGCTCGCTTCCCGCGTCGAGCCGGTAGCCGCCGTCCGGCCCCATGGTCGCCTCGATGCGGTAGCCCAGCTCGCGGAGCCGGTCGACGTCGCGGCGCACCGTGCGGTGGCTGATGTCCAGCCGTTCGGCGAGCAGGGCGCCGGGCCAGTCGCGCCGGGTCTGCAGCAGCGACAGTAGATTCAGCAGCCGCGCGGTAGTCGTCGTCATTCCACGATCGTAGTTCGAGTGGAGGACCGAAACCGTCCTAGACGGATGCCAGAGTGACCGTTGTCGGGACCCGCCCGGCACCGTTCACTAGGAGCAGACATGAGCATCACGACCACCACGCACCTCAACTTCCGCGGCGACGCCCGAGCGGCTCTCGAGTTCTACCAGTCCGTCTTCGGCGGCCGGGTCACGATCGCGACCTACGGCGACTTCGGGATGCCCCAGGACGCTCCCGGGGCCGCGAACGTCGTCTTCGGGCAGATCGAGACGCAGGCCGGCTTCCGGGTGATGGCGTACGACATCGCCGGCCAGGCGGGCGGCACGGCCGGCGCGGCCAGCGTGGCCGGCTCGACCCGCCGCGACAACGGCGTCACGATCACCGACCAGCCGTTCTTCGTCTCCGTCCGGGGTGAGACCCTCGACGAGGTGCAGGGGTACTGGGCCGCGCTCTCGGCCGGGGCGTCCATCGTGGAGCCGCTCGCGGCATCCGCCTGGAGCCCCGGATTCGGCATGCTCACCGACGCGTTCGGCGTGACCTGGATCCTCGACGTGGCCGCCGCATACACCGCCTAATAGGCGGGACGCGACGACCAGGGGCGGGTGACCACGGCAGCTGTCAGAGGATGTCGCGAGCCGGGCGGCTCCGGGCGATTCCGACCAGCACGAGGGCGCCCGCCACAGCCGTGAGGGTGACCCCGGCGACGGTGACGCCGGTTTGGAACGCGGCCGCCTGGTCCGCGCTCCAGTTCGACGCCGAGATGTTGCCGGTGAAGAGCGCCGCGAGGATGGTGCCGGTCACGGCGATCCCGACCCCGGTGGCGACCTGGCTCGACGTGTCCACGAGGGCAGCGCCGATCGTGGTGCGGTTCTTCGGCAGGCCCCGCATGACGTTCGTGCCCGCGACCACGCCCACCACGCGCATCCCCGCGGCGACGAGCACGAGGGAGAGGGCGACCCAGACGTAGCCGAAGCGACTCCCCGCCGCGAAGACGGCGAGGCCGAGCACGACGGCCGCCGCACTCATCCAGGCTGCGCGGTCCATCCCGAACCTGGCTACGAAGGGCCCGACGAGGCGGCCGCCGCCGAGCAACACGATGACCTGGGGAAGCATGCCGATTGCGGCCAGGGCCGGCGGCCATCCCCAGGAGAACTGGAGCTGCAGGGTCACCATGTAGCTGAGGCCGGAGATCGCGAGGCCCGAAGCGGCTTTGTAGGCGAGCCCGCTGGAGACGAGGGGCAGGGCGATGAGCTTCAAGTCCAGAAGGGGGTACCGGGCCGTGCGCTCGCGGACGACGAAAAGGATCGCAGCGATCACGGCACCGGCAGTTGCCGCCCAGGGGGTCCAGGAACCGGCGCCCTCCCCCACGAAAAGCGTCGGGGCCACGAGCGCCAGCACGATTGTGGCGGTGCCGAGAAAGGCTCCCGCGATGTCCAGCGGGTCGCGGTGGAGTTCGGCGGGAAGGTCCCGGGCGATGCCGATCCGGATGCCGATGAACGCGAGCACAGCAATCGGCGCGTTGATCAGCAGGAGCACCTGCCACGGTGCGACGGCGAGGATGAAGCCGCCGACGGTCGGGCCGATCGCCAGGCCCACCAGCCCGACCGTCGAGATTAGGGTGATTGCCCGGACGCGCAGGTTCTCATCGTCGAAGAGCCGGAACGCCAGGGCCATGGAGCCCGGGGTGGTCATGGCGGCGGCGATGCCCATGGCGACCCGCACGGCGATGAGCTGTTCGGTCGTCGTGACGAGGGCGGTGGCCAGGCTCGCGACACCCAGCACCCCCAGACCGATCAGCATCACCCGTCGGCGGCCGAACCGGTCGGCGATGGCGCTGAACAGCAGCATCAGCCCGCCGAAGACGACCGCATAGGCGCCCGTGACCCACTGCAGTGCGGTGGTCGACGCGTCCAGTTCGCGCCCGATGGTGGGGAGCGCGACGTTGAGGATCGAGTTGTCGAGCATCTCGAACAGGAACACCGCGGACAACCCGGCGAGCGCCACTGCGGCGGCCCTCAGGGTTTGCGGGCGGTGGCGATCCGATGAGATTCGAGAATCATTGGTCGGGTTCGATAGCTCATTCTGGTTGCTCATATACGTCTCTCCGCGTGGGGAGAAGTGGCTGCTCGTTGAGCAACGTATGAGCGCGGGCAGAGCCCCGCGGTTTTACTTCCGGTGCAGCCACACTAGCGCGCTTCGTTTTGGAATGACAACCCGACGCATCAGCGGTGACGCCCCACCGGCGCGGTCTTCCGCCTCGCCGCGCCGAGCTTCCGATTCGCGAAGGGGCGCGCGCCGAACGTGAGCACAAAGTGGTCGATGAGAGCCGCCTCGACCTCCTCGGGGTCCTCGTCTCCCGTCTCCAACCAGGCGACGAGCAGCTCCGCGCTGCCGGCGAGCTGCCACACGTAGCGGCCTCCCCAGTGCCCCACCTTCTCGCCTGCGCCGTGTCGCCGATACTCGGTCAGCCGCTTCCGCAGGCCCCGTTTACCCTTCGCCCCAGCACCGGCCTTCCCGATATAGACCACGGATGCCGCGTCGAGCCAGGCCTCCGCCAGGAGTGCGTTCGACACGGTCGGGTTTCGTTCCTTGAACCTCCCGGCCGGGCTCGTCTCGAGGAAGTCCGGGCTCCGATCATCCGCGCGGAGGACCAGGTAGACGCCCGGCGCTGCGGGCAGGGTCGAAGCCGCTAGCTCCGCGAAGGGAACGAAGCCCGTGAAGCCTGCGTTTTCGAGCCCGAGTCGCGTCCAGTCCATCTCGCCAGTCTGGCGTATCGGTCGATGAGCGCCCGCCGGGCCTTGACCCGCCCAGCGGCACGCCAACGCGATGCACCCCAAAACAGCCGAGCTCCCCGGCCCACGAGGCGCGCGACCTGAGAGACTGGACACCATCATGAGGACTCTTCTGAACGTCATCTGGTTCGTGCTTTCGGGCTTCTGGCTGTTCCTCGGCTACATGCTCGCCGCGCTCATCATGTGCGTGCTCATCGTCACCATCCCCTGGGGAATCGCCGCCGCCCGCATCGGCGTCTACGCGCTGTGGCCGTTCGGTAAGACCGTCGTCTCCACGCCGAACGCGGGTCTCGGGTCCTTCCTCGGCAACGTGCTCTGGGTGGTGCTGGTGGGCTGGTGGATCGCCCTGACCCACCTCACGACCGGCATCGCCCTCTGCATCACGATCATCGGCATCCCGATGGGAATCGCCAACTTCAAGCTGATCCCGGTCGCGCTCCTGCCCCTCGGCAAAGAGATCGTCGACCTGCCGTAGCCCTCAAGGGTGGTGCGGGAAACACCGCGGCCCTCGAGTGGATGCGCCCTTCGATGCGCCGCCCAAACGAGGCAAGGCATGTGCAAGTGGCTCATCTCTCTCTGCTCCCTGTATTCGACTAGGACCGCGAACACAGAAACGTTGACTAGATGAATGGAACCATTCCTCGCCCTCTCAGGCTCGTGCTGTGGATTCTCGGCGGTGTCCCGGCCGTGATGGGTGTGATCAGCCTGCTTGCCGCGTGGCAGTCGCACACTGACGGCTGGTGGATCAGCGTAAGTGAATATTGGCTTCGATGGGCACCACCTCTGGTGCGAGTGAGCCCCACTGTTCAGATGCGTGATTCGTATCGTTCAGCCCCACCACCGGCGTAGTTGA